>NZ_CP107783.1:4416250-4755833 GCF_036345255.1 Streptomyces sp. NBC_00569
CCTCGGCGACGCTCGACGCGACCGCGACGCCGCACGGGTTGGCGTGCTTGATGATCGCGACGCACGGGTCGTCGTGGTCGTACGCGGCACGGCGCGCGGCGTCCGTGTCCGTGTAGTTGTTGTACGACATCTCCTTGCCGTGCAGCTGCTCGGCCTCGGCGAGACCGCCGGTGCCGTCGACGTAGAGGGCGGCGCCCTGGTGCGGGTTCTCGCCGTAGCGCAGGACGTTCTTGCGCTCGTACGTCGCGCCGAGGAACTCGGGGAAGCCGCTCTCGTCGGCGGCCGCGTAGCCGTCGGCGAACCAGGACGCCACCGCGACGTCGTACGCCGCCGTGTGCTGGAAGGCCTCACCGGCGAGACGCTTGCGGGCGGTCAGGTCGAAGCCGCCGTCGCGGACGGCCGAGAGGACGTCGGCGTACCGGGCGGGGCTGGTGACGACGGCCACCGACGGGTGGTTCTTGGCGGCGGCGCGCACCATCGAGGGGCCGCCGATGTCGATCTGCTCGACACACTCGTCGGGAGTGGCGCCCGAGGCGACGGTCTCCTTGAAGGGGTACAGGTTCACGACGACGAGCTGGAAGGGCTCCACGCCGAGCTCGGCGAGCTGGCGCTGGTGGTCCTCCAGGCGCAGGTCGGCGAGGATGCCCGCGTGGATCTTCGGGTGCAGCGTCTTGACGCGCCCGTCGAGGCACTCGGGGAAGCCCGTGAGCTCCTCGACCTTCGTGACGGGAACCCCGGCGGCGGCGATCTTCGCAGCGGTCGAGCCGGTCGACACCAGCTCCACGCCCGCCTCGTGCAGCCCGCGCGCGAGGTCTTCCAGACCGGTCTTGTCGTAGACGCTGACGAGCGCCCGGCGAATGGGCCGCTTGTTGCTCTCGGCGGTCACTGGATAACTACCTTTCGTCCCTCAATGCGATAGCCGTTGCGGGCCAGACGCCCCACGACATCGACGAGCAGCCTGCGCTCGACTTCCTTGATGCGCTCGTGCAGAGCGCTCGCGTCGTCCTCGTCCCGGACCTCGACCACGCCCTGAGCGATGATCGGGCCGGTGTCGACGCCGTCGTCGACGAAGTGGACGGTGCATCCGGTGACCTTGGCGCCGTACGCGAGCGCGTCGCGCACACCATGGGCCCCGGGAAAACTGGGGAGCAGGGCGGGGTGCGTGTTCACGAACCGCCCCCCGAACCGGGCGAGGAACTCCTTGCCCACGATCTTCATGAACCCGGCCGAGACCACCAGGTCCGGTTCGTACGCCGCCGTGGCCTCGGCGAGCGCCCGGTCCCACTCGTCACGGGTGGCGAAGTCCTTCACCCGGCAGACGAAGGTGGGCAGGCCGGCGCGTTCGGCGCGCTCGAGCCCGGCGATGGAGTCACGGTCGGCGCCGACGGCCACGATCTCGGCGCCGTAGCCCTCCGCGCCCTCGGCCGCGAGGGCGTCGAGCAGAGCCTGCAGATTCGTGCCTGATCCGGAGACCAGCACGACGAGCCGCTTGGCCACAGCGAGGGCCTTTCTCGGGAGTGCGTTTGTAGGGTCGCACAAAGGCTTCATGGTTCCCGATACGGGGAACTCTACGAAGCGGTCGACCGTCAGCAACGATACCGGCACATGGAGCGGCCCCCACGGGACGGGGGCGCGGCCGGAAGGTAGCGTCTGTGGCGGATTCGCCGACCGAAGGAACGCCGCCCGCTCGCGGGACGTTCACTTCAGGACGGGCTCGCCCGCAGCCGCGCCACGATCGACCTAGGGGAAGACGCACACCTGATGCCGGACCGAAGCCTCCGCCTGCCGCTGCTGCCCGCCGGCTCGACCCTGTTGCGCGAAGGCCGTCCCACGCCTCCTCCGCCCCAGGACACACCACCCGACTCCTCGGATTCCTCCAAGAAGTCCCCTGAGTCCCCCGAGTCGTCCAAGCTCTCCAAGCCCTCCAAGGACGACAACCCGTTCGCGCCGCCGCCCGAGGGCTCGCCCGACCGCCCGTGGCAGCCGCGCCGCCCCGAGGGCGGCCAGGACGGGCAGGGCGACGGGTCGGGCGGGGGCCGGAACCCGTGGGGCGGCCAGTGGAGCGACCGGCAGCCGGGCCGCGCCCAGGGCGGCGGCTTCGGCGACCGCCCCGGCCAGGGCGGACCCGGCGGCCAGGGTGGACCCGGCGGCCAAGGCGGGCCCGAAGGCCCCCAGGGGCCCGGCTCCGGCATGCGCTGGGACCCGACGGACCCGGCCCAGCGCCGCGCGCGGTACGCCCTGCTCTCCGGCATGTGGGGCTTCTTCTTCGCCCTGTTCAGCTGGCCCTACGTGGCGCTGCTGCTCGGCGCGCTCGCCCTGTACTGGGGCATCAGCGCCCTGCGCGCCAAGCCCCGCAAGCCGAACCCGGACGCCCCGGCCCCCACGGGTCCCGCCACCGGATCGAGACCGCAGACCACGGCGGCCGTCAGCGGCCTGGTCACCGGCTCCCTCGCCCTGGCACTGGTCGCCGCCACGTTCACGGCACAGCTGGTCTACAGCGACTACTACACGTGCGTGAACGACGCGCTGACCAGCGCGTCCCAGAAGGCGTGCAACGACAAGCTCCCCAAGGAACTGCGGACGCTGCTCGGCACGCGCGACTAGGACGGGTCCCGCGGCTCCTCGGGGGCCGCGCCTCCGCGCTCGCCGGCCCCCTCGTCCGGGTCCGTGTCCCTGCTCGTGTCCGACGCGTCCTTGAGCGCTGCCCAGCGCGCTTCCCTCGTGGCCTCGTCCGGCCAGAGCCCGTCCGGGAAGGGGTCCGCGGAGAACGGGTCCGCGGGGAAGAAGTCGTACGGCTCGAACGCGGCGTCGTGCGACTTTGCCCGCACTGCCTGGGTCGCCCCCTCCCGGCTCCGGCGCGGCAGCCAGCTCTTCGGGGACGGGAACCGGGGGCGCCGCCACCACGACGCGGCCCGCTCCTCCAGCGCTTCCCCGTCCCCCTCCTCGAGCGGCTCAACGACCCGCTCATCGCGCGGCACCCTGACCCGCCCGGCCCGTAGTCCCACTGCCACCGGCACCCCCACCAGCGCCGTCCACCCCGTAGCCGCGAGCCCTGTCAGCCACCCCACGGGCCCGAACTCCGCGAGTCCCGCGACGCCCATCGGCCCGCCGGCCGCCCTCGCGAGCCCCGCGAAGACCAGCCCGCACAGCACCGCCGCGACGGCCGCCGCCATCGCCGTACTCCCCCGCGACCACGCCTCGTCCCGCTTCCCGCGCCGGGGAGCCGCCGCCCCCGCCACGAACCACGCCACCGTCAGCCCGGCCACGACCGGCACCGCCCCCGCCGACCAGGTGAGCGGCGACCCGGGACCCGGCTCCGGCACCACCGCGAGCAGTGGGAACGCGGGCAGCAGCGGCCCCGACGACACCCCGAGCGGCCCGGCCACGCTTCCCCCGCCGAGCGCGACGCCGGGCCCGAGCGCGTAAGCGGCGCCCCACACCGCCGCGTTGGGCACCAGCGCGGCGGCCAGCAGGAGCACCGCGAGCCGTCCCGACCACACGTTCGTCATCTGCTCGAACGAATGCCGCACCGCCCCTTCGTGCCACACCGTCGACGCCGCCACGATCAGCGCGCCGCCCGCCACGAGCACGAGCACCCCGGCGGCCGCGGCCCGCGCGGCGACCGGCAGCAGACGTCGTACGAACACCTCGCGCCTGCCGTCCGGGAGGGCGTCGAGGCGATGGCGCAGGGATGCGGGCAGCGGGGTGGGCGGGCGGCCGTGGGCCGTCCAGATCCCGGCGCCCGCGGCGGCCACGGCGACGGCCGTCAGATGCGCGGTGACGCTCGGCCAGGCCGGCCGCAGTTCACCGCCCGAGGCGTAGAACGCGGCGCCGCCGCCCACCAGCAGATACCCGGCCACCACCCAGCACCACGCTGTCCGCCAGGCCAACTGCGGGCCGTCGCCCTCGCTCTCCGCCGCGTCGCGTGCCCCACGGTGCAGCAGCCACACCGGAAGCACCAGAAGGAGCAGCGGCGCGACACCGATCGGCGCAGGGGTCCCGGAGAGGGTGTCCGTCCTGATGACCTCGGCGCCGTGCGCGAGCAGCCACAGCGCGGCGGCGGCGTGCAGAGCACCGCCGGGACCGCTGTCCGGATAGGGCGAACTGATCCACAGCACCATGACGAGCACGGCGGACGAGCCGAGCCCGAGCCCGGCCGCGAGGACCCCGCCGAGGAAGCAGGCGGCAGGCCCCGAAGAGCGGTCACGCACACGGGAGAGCAGGAGCGGCAACGACAGGCCACGGTCGGTCATTTGGGTCACGCGGCCATGCTCCCAATGACACACGCTTTAGTCGCGTAACAGGCGAAGACCGGATGTGTCGCCCAAGATACGTTTATGTAGTTTTTCACGCGAAAGGGTGTGTTGAGTTCCCTATGACACAGAGCCCTGCCTCCCCGCTGCCGCCCCCCAAGGAGCGCCGTAGGCTCCGCGAGTCGACGTCGCTGACCCAGGCTCAGGTCGCCGCGAAGATAGGCGTCACCAGCGAAACGGTCCGCGCATGGGAATCCGGACGGAGCACCCCGAGAGGCCACAAGAGGGAGACGTACGCGAAGTTCCTGGCGAGCGTCGAGGCGGAGGGACCGGCACCGGCCGCCAAGGCCGCGGCCACCGCCACGGCGACGCCCGTCCGGAGCAGACGATCCGTCGGGCGTTGGGACTCCGCCCCGCTCGACCAGGGCCAGGAGCGCGGCGGAGGGTGGGTGCGGGCGGCGGCCGAGGCCGCAGCGGGCGAGAGCCCCGGACCGGCGGCGTCCCCGGACGACGCCACGGAGGCCTTCGACCGGCTCTACGCCTACGCGGCCCCCGGCCTGGTCCGCCAGGCCTACCTCCTCACCGGCCGCCGCACCCTCGCCAGGGAGTCCGTGGAGCGCGCCTTCCAGCTCGCCTGGGAGCGCTGGCCCGAGGTCGCCGTGGACCGCGATCCCGCCGGCTGGGTCAGGGCCGCCGCGTACGAGTACGCCATGTCGCCCTGGCACCGGCTCCGCCCGAGCCACCGGCACCCCGAGGCGCCGCCCGCCGACGCCGACGACCGCGCGCTGCTCGACGTACTCCTGAGCCTGCCGTCCTCGTACCGCCGCACCCTGCTCCTCTACGACGGGGTCGGGCTCGATCTGCCCGAGACCGCGGCCGAGACGGAGGCCACCACGCCCGCGGCGGCGCAGCGGCTGCTCCATGCGCGGGAGGCCGTCGCCGAGCAGCTGCCCGCCCTCGCCGTGCCCGACCAGCTCCACCGGCGCCTGACCGAACTCGCGGGCGCCGAGAAGCTCCAGGCCCCCAAGTCGACCCTCGTCCGCACGGAGGGCGAGCGCCGGACCCGGTTCTGGACCCGTTCGGCCATCGCCTTCACCGTCCTGATCGTCGGCGCGACGGCCTTCACGGTGCGCATGGCCCCGGCCCGCTACGAACCCGTCCCCGCCCCTGGCGCCGTGATCAGCGGCGTACCGCCGCGGACGGGGCCGGGACCGCTCACGCAGGCCGACAAGAAGCTGCGCGACAAGCTGCACAAGTCGGCGATGAGCGGCCCGCACCGCCTCGCCCCCGAGGTCGACTGAGCCTCCACGGGCTTTCCCGTACGGCGTGCCGCAGGGGCTTCTCGCGCGGACGAACGCCAGTGGGCCCGCACCCCCGGAAGGGTGCGGGCCCACTGATGTCAGGCAGGTGGCGGAACTACGAGAGCAGCTCGCGCGCCAGCTTGGCCGTCTCGGTCGGCGTCTTGCCGACCTTCACGCCGGCGGCCTCGAGGGCCTCCTTCTTGGCCTGTGCGGTGCCAGAAGAGCCGGACACGATCGCGCCCGCGTGACCCATCGTCTTGCCCTCGGGGGCGGTGAAGCCCGCGACGTAGCCGACGACCGGCTTGGTGACGTGCTTGGCGATGTAGTCCGCCGCACGCTCCTCGGCGTCGCCGCCGATCTCGCCGATCATGACGATCAGGTCGGTGTCGGGGTCGGCCTCGAACGCCTCGAGGGCGTCGATGTGCGTCGTACCGATGACCGGGTCGCCACCGATGCCGACGGCGGACGAGAAGCCGATGTCACGGAGCTCGTACATCATCTGGTACGTCAGCGTGCCGGACTTCGAGACCAGACCGATGCGGCCCGGCTTCGTGATGTCGCCCGGGATGATGCCGGCGTTCGACTGGCCCGGGGTGATGAGACCGGGGCAGTTCGGGCCGATGATGCGGGTCTTGTTGCCCTTCGACTTCGCGTACGCCCAGAAGGCGGCGGAGTCGTGGACGGCGATGCCCTCGGTGATGACGACCGCGAGGGGGATCTCGGCGTCGATCGCCTCGACGACGGCGGCCTTGGAGAAGGCCGGCGGCACGAAGAGGACGGACACGTTGGCGCCCGTCGCCTCCATGGCCTCCTTGACCGTCCCGAAGACCGGGACCTCGGTGCCGTCGAAGTCGACGGAGGTGCCGGCCTTGCGCGGGTTCACGCCGCCGACGATGTTCGTGCCGTCACCGAGCATGAGCTTGGTGTGCTTCATGCCCGTGGCACCGGTCATGCCCTGGACGATGACCTTGCTGTCCTTGGTGAGGAAGATAGCCATGGTGGTCTGAGTCCCTCTTCCTTACTTCGCAGCCGCGGCGAGCTCGGCGGCCTTGTCGGCCGCGCCGTCCATGGTGTCCACACGCTGGACGAGCGGGTGGTTGGCGTCGCTGAGGATCTTGCGACCCAGCTCCGCGTTGTTGCCGTCGAGTCGCACGACCAGCGGCTTGGTGACCTCTTCGCCCTTGTCGGCGAGGAGCGCCAGGGCCTGCACGATGCCGTTGGCGACCTCGTCACACGCGGTGATGCCACCGAAGACGTTGACGAACACGGACTTGACGTCCGGGTCGCCGAGGATGATCTCCAGGCCGTTCGCCATCACCTGGGCGGACGCGCCGCCACCGATGTCGAGGAAGTTGGCCGGCTTCACGCCGCCGTGGTTCTCACCGGCGTACGCGACGACGTCCAGGGTCGACATGACCAGACCGGCACCGTTACCGATGATGCCGACCTCGCCGTCGAGCTTGACGTAGTTGAGGTTCTTGGCCTTGGCGGCAGCCTCGAGCGGGTTGGCTGCGTCCTTGTCCTCGAGCGCCTCGTGCTCGGGCTGGCGGAAGTCCGCGTTCTCGTCGAGGGAGACCTTGCCGTCAAGGGCGATGACCTTGCCGGAGGCGACCTTGGCGAGCGGGTTCACCTCGACCAGGAGGGCGTCCTCCTTGATGAAGGTGTCCCACAGGGTGACGAGGATGTCGGCGACCTGGTCGGCGACCTCGGCCGGGAACTTCGCCTTGGCGACGATCTCCTGGGCCTTCTCCTTGGAGACACCCTCGTTGGCGTCGACCGGCACCTTCGCGAGGGCGTCGGGGTTCTCCTCCGCGACGACTTCGATCTCCACGCCGCCCTGGACGGACGCCATGGCGAGGAAGGTGCGGTTGGTGCGGTCGAGGAGGTACGAGACGTAGTACTCCTCGAGGATCTCCGGAGCGGTCTCGGCGATCATCACCTTGTGGACCGTGTGGCCCTTGATGTCCATCCCGAGGATGTCCGTCGCGCGGGCGACGGCCTCGTCCGGGGTGGCGGCGAGCTTGACGCCGCCTGCCTTGCCACGGCCGCCGACCTTCACCTGCGCCTTGACGACCGACTTGCCGCCCAGTCGCTCGGTGGCCTCGCGCGCCGCCTCAGGCGTGTCGATGACTTCACCGGCCAGCACCGGTACACCGTGCTTGGCGAAGAGGTCCCTCGCCTGGTACTCGAACAGGTCCACGCGCGTCCGTCCCTTTTCCGTGATCTCGCTGCGATCTCGCTGCTTTGTGGTCAGCTGTCTGCGTGGGCGTGCCGCGAAGGGCAACGTGACTGCGCTGTCACAGGGGAGGCGTAGGACGGAGTCCGGTACGCGGCATGTCCGTCTCGCAGGTTATCGCCGCTCGCCCGGGGTCCCTAAATCGCAGATCACACCTGAGCGGTGATAACAGTCACAGAGCGGGGCCCCACCGGCCTGGGGTGCGCCCGGTGGGGCCCCTGAGAGCCCCTGAAAGACCCGGTGGGAGGACCTGGAGAGCCCTGCCACCGGACCGCGAAGGGCCCGGGCGGGTGATCCTCACCCCAATGGGGACCACCCGCCGCCATCTGCCGGGCCGGGCCCGGCCTGTCACTCCGGTCCCCGGCTGCCCGCAGACGACGTATTCAGTCCGCCTGCTTCAGTGCGCCGACGCGCCCCGCGGTTGCGGAGGCGGACTTCTCAGTTGCGGAACCTCAGATGCCGAAGCCGTTGGCGGCGGCGTCCGTGGCGCTCGTCAGGTAGCTGGGGGCGACCGAGGCGGCCACGCCCTGGACACCCTGGACCGCGTTCCCGGCGAGCGGCTGCGCGTCGGCGCCGACCGTGCCGGTCAGGTCCCGCGCGAACGGCGAGACCTCACCGACGACCCCGCCGGCGAACGGCGTCACGTCGCCGACCACACCACCGGCGAACGGCGCGACGTCGCCCACGACGCCCTGCGCCAGGTACGTCGCGCTGCCGCCGACGCCCTGCACGACCGGCTGAACCTGGTCGTACACGGCCTGCACGAGGGGCTGGACCGCGCCGACGACACCGCCCGTGAACGGCGTCACGTCGTCCGCGACGACCGACTGCGCGAAGGGCTGGACCTGGCCCACGACCCCGTCCGTGAACGGCGTGACGTGGCCGACGACGCCGCCGGCGAACGGCGTCACGTCGCCGACCGCACCGCCCGCGAGCGTGCCGACGTCACCGACGGCCTGTCCGGCGACCGGGACCACGCCGTGCACGGCGGTCGCGGCGATGGGGGGAAGCGCCGCGGCCGAGGTCTCGTCGACGACGGGACCGGCGGCGGTCGTCACTCCGCCCACGGCACCGGAGGCGGCGGCCGGAACGTTCTGGGCGTAGCCCGGGACCTGCGCCGCGGTGCCGTACGCCTGGGCGGCGATGCCCTGGACCTGGGCGGTGGCGCCCTGGACCCGGCCCTGCGCGCCGGTCACCGTGCGGTCGACGTCGGGGGCGAACGCGGACAGGGGGCCGAACAGGTAGTCGATCTCCTGGGTGGCGCCGTCCTGGACGGCTGCGGCCCGGTCGCCGGCGTTCTGCGCGACGGCGCCCGCCGACACGTCCGGGACCCCGGCGGTGTGGGCGTGCGCGGCACGGGCGGCGGCAGTGCGGGCGGTGTCGGCGACGGTGGTGACGCCCTCGACGTAGGTGCGGGCCTGCTGCTTGGCGTGCGCGGCGGCCGCCTCGACCCGGGCGTCGGCGTGCCGGACGGTGCCCTGGGCGCCGGTGACAGCCGGACCGGCCTGGGGAGCGGCCTTGGCGGCGGTGCCGGAGACCGTGCCGGAGACGGTGGTGGCGGCGCCGGACGCGGTCGTCCGGGCCTGGCCGGTCACGCCCGTCACGGTGTCCTGGGCCTTGCCGGTGACCGAGCCGACGGTGCCGTGGGTGACGTCGTCGACGGTGCCCTGGACGTGGGAGACCGTGCCCTGCACGTCGGCGACCACGTCGCCGGCAAGGTCGGGCACCGCCACGGAGTGGGCGGGCATTTCGTCGGCGCTGGCGACGGCGGAGCCGAGCGCCCACGCTCCGGAGACGCCGGCGGCTATCACGATGGAACGGCGGATGTTCTTGTTCATGCTTGCGTCAGATCCTTCGAATTCTCATGTCCGGTCCCGCGCTGGAGTGGTCCAGCGGTGGGCCGGCGGCGTCCGGCCGGAGTGGTCCGGTCGGCGGGCAGACCTGTGCCGCCCCCGCGCGGCAGGTCACGTGCGGGGAACGGGCTGCCCTAGCCGGGGAATTCGGGGATGTCTCGGTGCCTGTCGCGGGTGGGCGCGGCGTGGGAGGGCGCCGTCGCCCCGGGCACCAGCCGGGCCGTCGCGCCGCTGCCGAAGGCCGCCGCGGCGAGATCGGAGTGCCGCGTCGAACTGCCGTCCCCAGCCGACTGACCGACCGCACTGCCACTGGGGAACGCGGGGGCGGGGGTCGAGGCTCCGGCCGCCTTTGCGGCCGGGGTCCGTGCGGGTACGACATCGGCGCCTGCCGGGGCGAACACGTCGCCGACGGCTTCGGCTGCCTCTCGCTTGCCGGGCCGCGCGGCATCACTGTGCCCGGCGGCCGCATGAGTTCCGGCGCTCGGAGCCGGTGCCGCGTGGGCGCCGTCCCCTGCCGGACCGAGGGTGCCGGGCTCGCCGGGCCCGCCCGGGATGCCGGGCAGGCCCGGCATCGACGGCGGTGCGGGCAGGAAGCGCGGCGGCGCCTCGTCGGCGAGCTCACCGACGATCCCTCCGGCGAACTCACCCGCTTCCCGGACCTCTTCCCGTACGGCGTCCCGGACCGTTCCCCGCACTTCGCGTACTTCTCGTGCGACGGGTGCGGCGACCCGGGTCCGGACCGGCTCGACCACGCGCTTCCTGACGGGCTCCACGGCTTGCTCCCGCACGGCCCCGACTGCGCGGGAACCGGTGGCGGCACGCGTGTGGTGTGCCGCCCGCTCGGGGACGGATGCGTGAACCGGCGCGTGAGCGGTGGCGTTCACGGTCGTGTGCACGGCTGTGTGAACCGTCTGCTCTCCGGCGGCATCCGTCGGCGGCAGAACTCCCTCCGCCGCATGCGCCCTCCCCCCGCACAGCAGGCCCAGCACGATCAGGCCGCCCGCAAGGAACATCACCCGGAGCGCCACGTTCAGCGCACGCCGCCCGGCCGCTGCGCGCACGACGCGCGGAGCGGCAACAGGCAGAGCGATCGGGGAAGCCAAGGTGGGGGAACCCTCCCGTACGAGGGGCGCGGGGACGCGGGACGCGTGGGCGCGGGGATGAGAACAGCCGCACCGATCCTTGCACGGGACGCCCGAGGTTGCGCAAGCCCCCTGTTACCGATGGGTAGTCATGTCCTGATTTACGGCCTCGCGTTCGCCGGGTTCCCTGCGTCCGGTATCGGCAGCGGCCGCTTCTCGATCGCCGCCGCCATCACCTCCGGGAAGAGATCCGGAGTGCACGCGAAGGCCGGTGCCCCCAAGGCCGCGAGCGCCGCCGCGTGCTCCCTGTCGTACGCGGGTGCCCCCTCGTCGGACAGCGCGAGCAACGTGACGAACTGCACTCCCGACGCCTTCATCGCGCTGACCCGCTTCAGCATCTCGTTCCGGATGCCGCCTTCGTAGAGGTCACTGATGAGGACGACGACGGTCTCTGCGGGGCGGGTGATCTGCGACTGGCAGTACGCGAGCGCTCTGTTGATGTCGGTGCCCCCGCCGAGCTGCGTGCCGAACAGGACATCGACCGGGTCGTCGAGCTGGTCGGTGAGGTCGACAACGGCCGTGTCGAACACGACGAGCCTCGTGTTGATGGACCGCATCGAGGCCAGCACGGCGCCGAACACGGAGGCGTAGACGACGGACGCCGCCATCGAGCCCGACTGGTCGATGCAGAGGATGACCTCTTTCTTCACCGACTGGGACGCGCGTCCGTATCCGATGAGCCGCTCGGGGACGACCGTGCGGTACTCCGGCAGATAGTTCTTGAGGTTGGCCGCGATCGTGCGGTTCCAGTCGATGTCGTGGTGGCGGGGCCTGTCGATACGGGCGCTGCGGTCGAGCGCGCCGGTGAGGGTCGCGCGGGTCCGCGTGGCGAGGCGCTTCTCCAGGTCCTCGACGACCTTGCGCACGACGGCGCGTGCGGTCTCCTTCGTCGTCTCCGGCATCGCTTTGTTGAGGGAGAGCAGCGTGCCGACGAGGTGCACGTCGGCGTCGACCGCTTCCAGCATCTCCGGTTCGAGCAGGAGCGCGGACAGGCCGAGGCGGTCGATGGCATCACGCTGCATGACCTGCACGACGGAGGACGGGAAGTACGTCCGGATGTCGCCGAGCCAGCGCGCCACGGACGGCGCGGACGCCCCGAGGCCGGCCGAACGGTCACGCCCCCGCCCCTCCTTCCTGTCCCCTCCCCCGTAGAGGGCGGTCAGGGCGCCGTCCATCGCCGCGTCCTGACCCGCCAGCGCGCGGCCGGTGCCGTCCGCCTCGTCCCCGCCGAGTACGAGCCGCCAGCGCCGCATCCGCTCGTCCCGGGCTCCCCCGCTGAGCTCGTCCATCTGGTCGACCGCCATCAGGCCACCCCCACAAGGTCGTTGTCACCCCGGCCGGAACCGGAGCCGGAACCGGAACGGGATGTGGCGTCGGCGTCCGCGTCGTCCGTCCCGAGCAGCAGCTGCAGCACGGGCAGCACCGCGTCAGCGCGCGCCCGGTCGAGGCCGGGCCCGAACCCCGGCGGTGCCGTGCCCACGGCCGCCGTGGGTCCCGCCCCCGCGGGCCCGCGCCGCACCAGCTCGCCCAGCGTGCGGCGCACACCGGATTCGTAGGCGGAGAACGTGCGGCGCAGCAGCGGCAGCACGTCCGTGAACGCGTCGGCGGAGACACCCGTCAGCCAGTCGTCGACGAGCGTGAGCAGCCGCTCGTCATGTACGAGGAGCAGCCCGCCGCCGGAGCCGCCGCCGACGAACCCCTCGATCCAGGCGGCGGCCTCGGCGGGCCCGGTGCCGGGCGAGAGGGCGAGCCCCATCAGCCGCGCGGCCTCGCCCTCGGCCAGCTGTCCGTCGTCGAGGAGCAGCCGCGCGCACCGCCCGCGGATCACGCCGGCCACGCTGTCGCGTGCGGCGAGGACCCGCAGCACGGAGTGCCAGCGGCCTCTGTGTCCGGCCGTCCCGTCGTCCTCCAGGAGCCCCACCGCCGCGTGGACCGCCTCCACGTGGCCGCGCATCTCGGCCGCGGCGTCCCCGTCGAGTCCCGCGCACGCGGGTGGCAGGCCCACGAAGACGCGCTCGGCGAGACCGGCCGCGACCTCGCTCAGTGCCTGGGTGTCCGTGCCCCGCACGTCGCCGTAGCGCAGGGAGCGGACGAGGGCGGGCAGGGCCTGGGCGAGATGGCCGACGTCCGCGTCCATCGCGGCGCGGTCGGCCAGTACGCGCATCACCACCGGGAGGGCTTCCGGCAGTTCGGCGAGGAGGCAGCGCTCGGCGAGGGCCGTGACGTCGGCGAGGGCCTGTGCGCCGATCGCGTCCGCCTCGGCTCTGGCGGTGGCGGCCGAGAGCACGGTCGTGCCCCAGACCCCCGCCTCGGCGACGCGCACGGACAACTCGGGTTCCCAGCGCAGCCGCCAGGTCTCCCGGAACGTGCCGGTGGAGGCGCGCACGGACCGGGCCGGCTCGCCCCAGCCGACGTCGAGGAGGCGGAGCCGGTGCAGAAGCCGGCTGCGCGCCGCGTCGGTCTCCTTGCGCAGGTCGAGCTCCAACTCCCGCTCCAAGGGCTCCGGTTTGAGCCGCAGGGAGCGCTGAAGCCGTGTGAGGTCGCGTTGCAGCGGCACGGCGGGCGCCGCGTCCGGGACCTCGCCGAGCACGTCCCCCACGACGAGCTTGTCGTGGACGAGCGCCAGGGGTACGTCCGACCCCTCGCACATCACGGCGCGGATCGCGTCCGTCGTCTCGGTCAGCCCGGCCAGCGGACGTCCCCGCATCGCGGCCAGTGTCTCGGCCAGCCGTACCGCCTCGATCACGTGTGCCGAGGACACGACTCTGTCCTCGTCCCTGAACAGCCCGGCGACCTTGGTCATCCAGCGTTCGACGGGCCGGTCCGGGGCGCTGAACAGATGCCCGTACCAGCCGGGCGAGTCGATGCCCGCTCCGTATCCCCCGGCCCGCGCGAGACGGCGGTGCGTCCAGGGCACCCAGGTCATGTCGACCTTGGCCTTGGGCAGTCCCTTGAGGACGGCCCGGTCCGCGGCGAGGGTCGTCTTCACACGCAGCGCCGGCACGTGCCACGCACCGCACACCACGGCGACCTCGTCCGCGAACTCCTTCTGCGCGGCGCGCAGTTGAAGGCGCATATAGGCCTCCCGCACGAGGTCCCGCTCGTGCCCCCCGTCCCCGTACTCCTCCCGCAGCGCCCCCATCGCCTCACCGAGCGCCTCGAACGGCGCGAACGCGTCCCCCGCCCCGGCCCGGTGCTCGACGACGTCCTCCCACCAGCGCTCCGGGTCGTCGTGTCCCGCGGTCTCGGCGAGTACGGCGAGCGGATCGACGCGCATCGCTTCCCTGACGTCGTCCCCGCTCTGGTCCTCGCCCTGTTCCCCGGTCCTCTCGGGGTCGTCAGGCGTCGTGGCCTGCGCGCGCAGGGCCAGGCTGTGCGCCGCCGGCAGGTCGATGAAACGGACCGGCACGCCCCGCTCCAGGGCCCAGCGGATCGCGACCCACTCCGGGGAGAACTCGGCCAGCGGCCAGAACGCGGAGCGCCCCGGCTCGTCCACGACATGCGCCAGCAGCGCGACCGGCGGCACCATGTCCTCGTCGGCGGCGAGCGACACCAGGGCGTCCGCCTCGGGTGGCCCCTCGACCAGGACGACACCCGGACCGGCCGCGTCGAGCGCGGCCCTCACAGCCCTGGCCGAACCGGGGCCGTGATGGCGCACCCCCAGCAGCAGCGGCCCCCTCCCCCGCTCGCTCATACGCTCACCTCACGGCACGCGCGGTAGAAGTCCTTCCAGCCGTCCCGCTCGCGCACCACGGCCTCCAGGTACTCCTGCCAGATCACGCGGTCCGCGGCCGGGTCACGCACGACGGCGCCGAGGATGCCCGCCGCGACGTCCGACGGCCGCAGCACCCCGTCCCCGAAGTGGGCGGCCAGCGCGAGCCCGCTCGTCACGACGGAGATGGCCTCGGCCGTGGACAGCGTGCCGCTCGGCGACTTCAGCTTCGTACGCCCGTCCTCGGTGACGCCTGCGCGCAGCTCGCGGAAGACCGTGACGATGCGGCGGATCTCGTCCGAACCGTCCGGAGCGGCCGGCAGGTCGAGGGAGCGGCCGATCTGGTCGACGCGGCGCGAGACGATGTCGACCTCCGCCTCGGCGCTCTCCGGCAGCGGAAGCACCACGGTGTTGAAGCGTCGGCGCAGCGCGCTCGACAGGTCGTTGACCCCCCGGTCCCGGTCGTTCGCCGTGGCGATCAGGTTGAAGCCCCTGACGGCCTGCACCTCCTGACCCAACTCCGGTATCGGCAGGGTCTTCTCCGACAGGATCGTGATCAGCGTGTCCTGCACGTCGGCCGGGATGCGGGTCAGCTCCTCGACCCGGGCCGTCATGCCCTCGGACATGGCGCGCATGACGGGGCTGGGCACGAGGGCGTCGCGGCTGGGGCCGTGCGCGAGCAGCCGCGCGTAGTTCCACCCGTACCGGATCGCCTCCTCGGGCGTGCCCGCCGTGCCCTGGACGAGCAGCGTGGAGTCGCCGCTGACGGCCGCCGCGAGATGCTCGGAGACCCATGTCTTCGCGGTGCCCGGCACGCCGAGCAGCAGCAGGGCGCGGTCCGTGGCGAGCGTGGTGACGGCGACCTCGACGATGCGGCGCGGCCCCACGTACTTCGGCGTGATGACCGTCCCGTCGGACAGCGTCCCGCCGAGCAGATACGTGGCGACGGCCCACGGCGAGAGACGCCAGCGCTCCGGGCGCGGCCGGTCGTCCTGCGCGGCCAGCGCCGCGAGTTCGGCGGCGAAGGCGCCTTCGGCATGCGGCCGCAGCGCCTGCGCGGCTCCCTGATCCCCCGCGGACGCGGCGCTCTTCTCGGTCGGTTCGACGGACACGGTCATGGCGATCCCCCTCGATTTCGGCCGGGCTCAGCCGGCACGTCCCGCACATTCCGAGCACTCGGCCGGGATGTGACTCCACCGTGCACCACGCCACTGACAATCACCGGTCACACGCCGTTGACCTGCGCCAACACCCGCGCCACCGACGATTGTCAGTGGCGGGACCTACCTTCGGGAACATGACTCAGCAGGGGGTGCGCTGGACGGCGGACCAGGTGCTGGCACTGGCGCCTGACGCCCCGTCACGCAAGGCGGGAAGCAAACTCGGCGTCGCCGGACCGTGGTCGGAGGCGGGAAGTTCGGGCGAGGGGATGGTGTGGGGGCTCTGCAAGGGCAGTGGCAGCAAGCCGTATCAGACGGTCGTGGATGTCGCGGACGCGGCGGGACCGGCCTACAAGTGCAGTTGTCCGAGCCGTAAGTTCCCGTGCAAGCACGCACTCGGGCTGCTCCTGCTGTGGGCAGGGGCGGACGGCTCGGTACCTGATGCGCAGACGCTTCCGGACTGGGCGGAGCAGTGGGCCGAAGGGCGCAGGAAGCGGGCGCGGACCAAGCGGGAGACGGATGCGGCCGGGGGCGCTGCCGCCGATCCCGAGGCCGCGCGCCGCCGGGCCGAGCGCCGTGCCGAACGGGTCACGGCGGGCGCGGGCGAGCTGGAGCAGCGGCTCACGGACCTGCTGCGCGGCGGCCTCGCCTCGGCCGAACAGGCCGGTTACGGGATGTGGGAGGAGACCGCGGCCCGCATGGTGGACGCGCAGGCGCCCGGACTCGCCGCGCGAGTGAGGGAGTTGGGAGCGATACCCGCGTCAGGCCCCGGCTGGCCGATGCGGCTCCTGGAGGAATGCGCGCTACTGCACCTCCTCGACCGCGGCTGGCTGCGCCGCGACCTGCTCCCCGCCGGACTCGCGGCGACGGTCCGCTCCCGCGTCGGGCTGCCGTCATCGGCGGACGGGCGCCCCACCCGGGACCGATGGCTGGTCCTGGCGCAGTACGACGCGGCCGACAGCCGGCTCACCACCCGCCGAATATGGCTGTACGGGACGGAGTCCGGCCACACGGCGCTCCTCCTCTCCTACGGGGCGGCGGGCCGCGCCCCGGCGCTCTCGCTGCCGGTCGGCCTCGCGCTGGACGCCGAGCTCTCCGCGTACGCGGGGGACGGTCAGCTCCGCGCGGACCTGGGCGAGCAGTTCACGGCGCCCGCCCCAAGTCCCGTACGTCCCAAGGGGGCCGGCGTTGCGGAGGCGGCGGCGCGGTACGGGGACGCGCTGGGCCGCGACCCATGGCTGGAGTCCTGGCCGGTGACGCTGAGCCGGGTCATACCGACCCCGGACGACGCGGGCGGCGGCTGGCAACTGGCGGACGCGGAGGACGATTCGGCGCCGGCGGATCCGGCGGGAGCGGCTTCGGAACGACTGGCGGTCCCGATCACCCCGAAGGCGGCGTCCGGGCCCGGGCTGTGGCGGCTGGCCGCACTGTCCGGCGGAGCCCCGGTCACCGTCTTCGGCGAATGCGGCCACCGAGGTTTCACCCCTCTTACGGCCTGGCCCGAAGGCCCCGGGGAAGCGGTGGCGCTGTGCTGACGAGCCGGACGCCGAAGACGACGGAGACACCCGGACGGGCTCATTCCATGGAGAGGAGCGACATGAACGGCCCTTCGACCGCCGACGCCACGAGCGCCGGCATCACCGCCACCGGTGACCCATGGGAAGAGCTGGTCACCGTGGCCCTGCTGGGAACGGACCGGCGGACGCCACCAGAGCACTCGACCGGCGTCGACGCACCCACCGCGCTGCTCGACGCCGCCGCCGTACAGACCGTACGACGGCGGGCCGGGCTGCGGCCGGCGCCCGCTGCCGCGCCCCCGGCACGCGCGGCGGGCGACCCGCGGCCCCCGCTCCCGGCCCCCGCGCGGCGCAGACTCGCGATGCTGCTCACCGACCGCCCCGGCTCCGGAGGCGGCCGCCGCGGAACGGCCCCCGACCTGATGGAGCTGCTGCCCCAGTGGCTGGCCGGGGCCAACGCACAGGGGTACGCGGCGCCCCCGGATCTCCTCCCCGCGCTCCTCGACGCGGCCCGCGGGCGCACGGATCTGCGGCCGCAGGCCCTCACGTTCGCCGGCCCGCGCGCGCTGTGGCTGGCCCGGCTGAACCCGGACTGGAAGTTCGCGCTGCGCTCGACCCCCGGTGGCGGGACAGCCCTCCCGGCGCCTGGTGATGCGGCCGACGTGCGGCGTCTTTGGGAGGAGGGCCTGTTCGCCGAACGGGTCACGCTCCTGGCAACGGTACGTGCGCACAGCCCGGCAGCGGCACGCGAACTGCTCGCCACCACCTGGTCCGCCGAGCGGGCAGAGGACCGGCTGATGTTCCTCGACTCGCTGCGGTCGGGGCTCACCGACGCCGACGAGCCGTTCCTGGAACAGGCGTTGTCCGACCGCAGCCGCAACGTCAGAGCCACCGCCGCGGAGCTGCTCTCGGCACTCCCCGGTTCGGCCCTCGCGGCCCGGATGGCATCGCGCGCCGCCTCCTGTGTCGCCGTCGACCGCACCCAGGGCGCGGCGACGATCACCGTCGAGGCGCCGCACGAGTGCGACGCGGGCATGGAGCGCGACGGCGTCGTCGCCAAGCCACCGACAGGCCGGGGCGAACGGTCGTGGTGGCTGGGGCAGTTGGTCGAGGCGACGCCGCTCGGCGGCTGGACCGCGCGGTTCGGAGGCCGCACCCCGGAAGAGATCGTCACCTTGCCGGTGGCCGACGACTGGCAGGGCGAGCTCCACGCCGCCTGGTGCCGGGCCGCGGTGCGCCAGCGGGACGCCATATGGTCGCGCGCACTCCTGGGCGCGCCCGCGTCACCGGATGCCGGGGGCCCCGGCGCCGTATCGCTGTCCGAGCGGGCGAAGCTTCTCGGCGCGCTGCCCGACGGCGAACGCGCCGCGTGGGTGGCGGGGTTCATCGCGACGCACGGCCTGTCCGAGGCGTTCCAGTTGCTCGGGGTCTGCGCCCAGCCGTGGGCCGAGCCACTCGGGCGGGCAGTGGTGGACGCGCTGAACATCGCGCGGGACGCGGGCAGTTACCCCTGGAGCTTCAGCGGCGTCATGGGCCTGGCCGAACGCTGCCTGGATCCCGCGGAGGCGTCCCGCCTCGACGGCCTCACCGCCACCCCGGACGAACCGGAGGACGCGGCCCCCGGAGCCGGCAGCTACTGGTCGGAAGCGTTCCAGCGCCTGGTCAGCACATTGCGCCTGCGGCAGGCGATGCGGGACGAGTTGAGAGGCACGTAGGCGCTGGAGGCAACGGCGAGGCAGGGCAGGGGAACGGTCCGGTTCGGGCGGGAGCGCGACCCACGCACCGAACCGGCACTCCCGCGGCCTCACCTGGGAGGGGACCGGAGAGATCAAGCCCCGGCAGGCTGGCGGACGTTCGCGTTGACCCAGTCCACGATCGACGCCGTCGTCGCGCCCGGGGTGAAGATCTCCGCGACGCCCTTCTCCTTGAGCGGAGCGATGTCCGCCTCAGGGATGATCCCGCCGCCGAACACCTTGATGTCCGCGGCGTCGCGCTCCACGAGGAGCTCGATGACGCGCGCGAAGAGCGTGTTGTGCGCCCCGGAGAGAATCGAGAGACCGATCGCGTCGGCGTCCTCCTGGATCGCCGTGTCGACGATCTGCTCCGGCGTCTGGTGCAGGCCGGTGTAGATGACCTCCATACCGGCGTCGCGCAGCGCCCGCGCGATCACCTTGGCCCCGCGATCGTGACCGTCGAGCCCCGGCTTGGCGACCACCACGCGGATCGGACCGGCTGCCACACCCATCACTGCCTCCATGAAGCGACTTCTACCCGATACCTGACCTATGCGTACCCGGGAAGTGAACGAACGTTATCGACAGCATCCCGCAACCGGCCGTTTCGCGGTGCGGAGCGAGGGGGAAATCACACGATGGGACACGTTCGCTGCGCGCCACAGCCGCCGCAGGCGGCTCAGAAGCCGCATACGGGGGCCACGGGCGCAAGGGGAGCCGCAAAGAGACAGCCGCACCACACCGCCGCGGGCCGCGCGGCGGGCGGCACGGCGCGCGTCAGCGGGGCGGGACGTACGGGTATTTCGTGACGCACCGCGACCGTCACTCACGGGCATCGACTGATCACCGCTCGCGTACGACGCGCATCGTCGGCCACCTCGGCGCATGCTTCCCATGAGGGCACACGGGAGACAGAGCCGTTTTCCCGGGTGCCGACGGGAGGTCGGCCATGAAGGTCACGATGACCCTGCCTTTTCGCCCACTCTGTCAGCTGATCCCTGCCAGGCTGGTGTTCCCCGCCAGACTGACCGGAGTCTCCGTCTCACTGCTGAAGGCGACCGCTCTCGAGGTCGCGATTCTCGCCGGACACCTCTTGCTGTACCCGTCCGGCATCATCCAGGAGCGCAGGGCCGCCCCCGCACTCCCTCCGCTCGGCTACGCCCCCGCCCCGGAGGGCATGGACGAGGGTGACGACGAGGCCACGTACCTGACGGAGAGCGGCACCCTGCCCGGTCCTGGCGCCCAGAGCGCCCACAGCGACGACACGTGCGGCGCACGCCTGCCGGCCCCCGACAGCAAGCCGCCGGTCCTTCTCCTGCACGGTTTCATCGACAACCGCTCCGTCTTCGTCCTGCTGCGCCGCTCGCTCGCCCAGCACGGCCGGGACCACGTGGAGTCACTCAACTACTCGCCGCTGACCTACGACATCCGCACCGCCGCCGCGCTGCTCGCCCGCCACGTCGAGGAGATCTGCGAACGTACGGGCCACGACCGGGTGGACATCGTGGGGCACAGCCTCGGCGGCCTCATCGCCCGCTACTACGTGCAATGCCTGGGTGGCGATCTGCGCGTACGCACCCTCGTGTCGCTCGGCACCCCGCACAGCGGGACCACGGTCGCGCCGCTGATGGACGCGCACCCGATCGTCCGGCAGATGCGACCCGGCTCGACCGTCATCGAGGAGCTGTCGCGGCCCGCCCCCGGCTGCCGCACCCACTTCGTGAGCTTCTGGAGCGACCTCGACCAGGTCATGGTTCCGCTGGAGACGGCCTGCATCGACCACCCCGACCTGATCGCGCAGAACGTCCGCGTCACGGGCGTCGGCCACCTCGCGCTCCCCGTCCACCCGGCGGTCGCCGCCGGTATCCGCCAGGCACTCGACGCCGCGGAGGCGGAAGGAGCGCGCACCACCGACGCGGTGAATGGCCTGACGGTCGCCTGACTCCGGCCTGAACCTGCCCCCGGAACGGTCCCCGAACTGGCCAAACGTCGAACGATTCTCGAACGCAGGGCCAAGGCTCTGCCCACAGTCCGCCGAAAGACGGCCGAATGCCCGTTTCCTGCGAGCGGGAAACCTGCTGAAGATTGTCGTGCCCGCATACCGCCGGGTACAGTCACCGCACTGCTCTGGCAGCCCCTGTTGTCGAGGCGAAAGAGAAGTTGGTGAACGACCGTCACCCGTCGGGGACTCAGACCACCCCGGCCCCGGCTCAGGACGCCGACTACGCGCCCTACGCTGCATATGACCAGCAGAGCGCCCAGTACGGCGGCCACACCGGTTACGACGGCTACGCCACCGGCGGTTTTGCCGCCGACCCCCTCTTCGGCGACCTGCCCGGCGCGCAGAACACCGGCACGTACGACAACAGCCAGTGGTCGAACGGGGCGCACCAGACGCTGACGACGCAGGAACCCCAGCACCTCGACCCGTACGCGGCGCAGCAGCACGCCGTCGCGTACGGCACCGGCGGCTACGACACCACCGCTGTCTGGGGGACCGCCGCTCACGAGCAACTCGGCGGTATTCCGGCCCAGTCCGGACCGGACCATTCCGGCCAGTGGGACAACAGCGCCTGGGCCGACCAGACCGGGCAGTGGGACGCGAACGCCTTCGGGGCTCAGGCTCAGGGATTCACCACACAGGACGCGTTCGCCACGCAGACCTTCCAGGCACCGGCGGCCTTCGAGACCCAGGCGTTCGACGCGCAGGCCTATGAGACACAGGTCTTCGAGACTCAGGCCTTCGAGGCCCAGCCCTTCGCGACGCAGACCTTCGAAGCGCCAATCTTCGACACCGGCGCGTACGACGCCACCGCGTGGAACTCCGCGGGCGCCGAAGGTGACGACAGCGCCCCCGACGCCCGACACGACTACGGCCAACCCGAAGCTCCCGAGCCGGAGTTGAGCCACGACGACAGTCATCACGACAGCTACAGCGAGGGTCTCGACGACGTCGAGGAAATCGTCGCCCGCGACGAGCGGCCCGCCCCGTTCACGCCGGCCCAGCGCGCACGCTCCCGCCGCCGCTCCCCCGCCAAGCGCTCCGCGCTGCTCACGGTCGCGGTGCCCTCGGTGTGCGTGATGGGCGTCGCGGGAGTCGCCGCGGCCTCCGTCGGCGGGCTCGGCGGCGACGACAGCAAGGACACGACGGCGGCCTCCGCGCCCGACGCGACCGCGGTGAAGCCCTCCGTAGCCAACAACAAGCTCGACACCCAGCTCGCGGACCTCTCCGCGGACGCGGGCGACTTCGCCGACCGTGCGAGCCGCACCCAGGAACGTATCGACCTCAGGGCCAAGCAGCAGGCCGAGCGGAAGCAGGCGGCGGAGGAAGCGGCGCGCAAGGAGCGTCTGCGGCCCAAGTTCGTCCTCCCGGTCAAGCAGCGCGGGCTGAGCGCGTACTACGGGCAGGCCGGCATCAACTGGATGTCCGTGCACACCGGCATCGACTTCCCCGTCTCGTACGGCACTCCGGTGATGGCCGCGACCGACGGCACCGTCCGTACGCAGTGGAACAGCGCGTACGGGAACATGACGATCCTGACGGCGAAGGACGGCACGGAGACCTGGTACTGCCACCTCTCCAGCCACACCGTGATGAGCGGACCGGTCAAGGCCGGTGACGTCATCGCGCACTCCGGGAACTCCGGCAACTCCACCGGTCCGCACCTGCACTTCGAGGTGCGTCCCGGCGGCGGCTCGGCCGTCGACCCGCTCCCGTGGCTCCGCAGCCACGGGCTCGACCCGACGTAGGGCCGAGCCTCTCCCGGCAGCGGCCTTCCCTACAGCTTCTCCACCGGCGCGTACCGCAGCAGCAGGCGCTTCGGCTTGGGCTCGCCGAAGTCGACCGTGGCCTCCGCGTTCGCCCCCGTGCCCTTGACGCCGACGACCGTGCCGAGGCCGAACTGGTCGTGCGTCACCCGGTCTCCCACCGAGAGCGCGACGACGGGCTTCTCCGTCGCCCGGCGCGTGGCGAACGCCGGTGTCGAGCGCGAGCGCGACGACGAGAGGGACGCGGCGATGCCGCTCGTCGGCCCCGCCGACTTGACGGGCGCCATGGCACCCGTCCGCTTCCACTCCAGATGCGCATCCGGGATCTCCTCCAGGAAGCGCGACGGCGGGTTGTACGAGGGCTGGCCCCAGGCGCTGCGCAGCGTGGAGCGCGTCAGATACAGGCGCTCACGCGCGCGCGTGATGCCGACGTAGGCGAGCCGGCGCTCCTCCTCCAGCTCCTTGACCTGGCCGAGGGAGCGCATGTGCGGGAAGACGCCGTCCTCCATGCCGGTCAGGAAGACGACCGGGAACTCAAGACCCTTGGCGGTGTGCAGCGTCATCAGCGTGATGACACCGGAGCCGTCGTCCTCCTCGTCCGGGATCTGGTCGGAGTCGGCGACGAGCGCGACCCGCTCCAGGAACTCGGAGAGCGTACCGACGCTCGCCTCGCCCTCACCCTCGGCCGCGCCGTCCGCCGTCGCGCTCTCCTGCTCGAACTCCAGGGCCACGGCCGCGAGTTCCTGAAGGTTCTCGATGCGGGTCTCGTCCTGCGGGTCCGTCGACGACTGCAACTCGGCGAGATAGCCGGTCCGTTCGAGCACGGCCTCCAGGACCGTGGCCGGGCCCGCGCCCGACTCGACGATCGTGCGGAGGTCCTCCATCAGCGTGTTGAACCGCTTCACCGCGTTCGTCGAGCGGGCCGCCATTCCGTACGCCTCGTCGACGCGGCGCAGCGCCTGCGGGAAGGAGATCTTCTCCCGCTGGGAGAGCGCGTCGATCATCGCTTCGGCGCGGTCGCCGATGCCGCGTTTCGGCACATTGAGAATGCGGCGCAGGGGGACGGAGTCCTCGGGGTTGGCGAGCACCCGCAGATAGGCCAGGACGTCCCTGACCTCCTTGCGCTCGTAGAAGCGGACTCCGCCGACGACCTTGTAGGGCAGGCCGACGCGGATGAAGATCTCTTCGAAGACACGGGACTGCGCGTTCGTCCGGTAGAAGACGGCGACGTCGCCGGCCTTCGCGTCGCGCGCGTCCGTGAGCCGGTCGATCTCGTCGGCGACGAACTGCGCCTCGTCGTGCTCGGTGTCCGCGACGTAGCCGGTGATCTGCGCGCCCGCGCCCGCGTTCGTCCACAGATTCTTGGGGCGGCGGGATTCGTTGCGCTCGATGACCGCGTTGGCGGCGGAGAGGATGGTCTGCGTCGAGCGGTAGTTCTGCTCGAGCAGGATCGTCGTTGCGTCGGCGTAGTCCTCCTCGAACTGGAGGATGTTGCGGATGGTGGCTCCGCGGAACGCGTAGATCGACTGGTCGGCGTCACCCACGACGCACAGCTCGGCCGGCGGGAGGTCGCCCTCACGCGGCGGCTCGTCCTCCGCCCGGCCGCCGCCGGCCGTCCCCACCAGCTCCCTGACCAGCGCGTACTGCGCGTGGTTCGTGTCCTGGTACTCGTCGACCAGGACGTGGCGGAAGCGGCGGTGGTAGTGCTCGGCGACGTCCGGGAAGGCACGCAGGAGGTTCACCGTCGTCATGATCAGGTCGTCGAAGTCCAGCGCGTTCGCCTCGCGGAGGCGGGACTGGTACATCGCGTAGGCCTGGGCGAGGGTCTTCTCGAAGCCGTCGGCGGCCTGAGCCGCGAAGTCCTCCTCGTCGATCAGCTCGTTCTTCAGGTTCGAGATCTTGGCGCTGAAGGACTTCGGGGGGAACTTCTTCGGGTCCAGGTCGAGGTCGCGGCAGACCAGGGCCATGAGGCGCTTGGAATCGGCCGCGTCGTAGATCGAGAACGACGACGTGAAGCCGAGCTTCTTCGACTCGCGGCGCAGGATACGGACGCAGGCGCTGTGGAACGTCGACACCCACATCGCGTTCGCCCGCGGGCCGACGAGGGACTCGACGCGCTCCTTCATCTCGCCCGCGGCCTTGTTCGTGAACGTGATCGCGAGGATCTGGCCGGGGTGCACGCCGCGCTCGCCGAGGAGATACGCGATGCGGTGCGTGAGCACACGGGTCTTGCCGGAGCCCGCGCCCGCCACGATGAGCAGCGGGGAGCCGCCGTGGACGACGGCCGCCTTCTGGTTCTCGTTCAGCCCGTCGAGGAGCGCCGCCGGGTCGAGCGCCGGGCGCGGGGCGCCGTCCCGGTAGTACGCGTCCCTGGCCGGGGGCACGTCGAACTTCCCGTCGAACAGGTCGTCCGGAACGTGCTCCGGAGCCGTGTCGTCCTCGGGCGGCGGCGGGGCATGCTCCTCACTGGCCTTCGAAGCCGTGAGGTCCGCCAGGAAGCTGTCGTCAAAGAGGCTGCTCATCGCTCTACGAGTCTAGGCCGCCCCACTGACACCCACGGCCGCCCCGGAAACTTCCCCCCGACTTCGTGAACCCGGCCACCTCTCGTAGTGCGGGAATCACCTTCCGTGAGGGTTACCGGGGGTCACGAACAAGATTGACGAAGGTCACGAAAATGTATCGGGCATATCGAACATCAACCTTCACAGCAGCCACACGAGTTGGTTAGCGTGCTCCGCGGGCCACCCGTCCCCCCGCCGGCAACCGCGCCGCGAACGGGTCGCCCCCGCTGAGTTCAGTACGCCGAGAGGCATGGAACCGGGGACCCACGACCTTTGGGGTGAATCAGCCGACGACCCGTCAGGGTGCGGCCGTAGGGCAGCCTTCCGAATCTCCGCCCGAACCCGACAGCTAACCCGGTAGGCGGTCATGGGAAGGAGACGCGCCCCTTGGCGTCGCACCGCAAGCCGCGCAGCAGGACAGCCGGTCCCCGCACGGCCCCCGTCGTCGG
The DNA here is from genome assembly GCF_036345255.1 of Streptomyces sp. NBC_00569. NCBI lineage: Bacteria > Bacillati > Actinomycetota > Actinomycetes > Kitasatosporales > Streptomycetaceae > Streptomyces > Streptomyces sp. NBC_00569. The sequence goes on from NZ_CP107783.1 coordinate 4,441,936, forward strand.
AATCACCACGGCGGCCCTCACGTCCATAGCCCTGCTCTCGCAGAGCGCGACCGCCGCCCCCTCCGCGCCTCCGAAGCCGAGCCTGGAAGAGGTCCAGAAGAAGGTCGACACCCTCTACCACCAGGCGGGCGTCGCCACGGAGAAGTACAACGCGGCCAAGGAGCGCACCACCAAGCAGCAGAAGCGCGTCGGCGACCTGCTCGACGACGTCGCGCAGCGGACCGAGAAGCTCAACAAGGCCCGCCAGGAGCTCGGCACCTTCGCCGCCGCCCAGTACCGCACGGGCGCCGTCTCGGACACCGCGACGCTGCTCCTCGCCGACGACGCGCAGGACTACTTCGACCAGGACCAGCTGATGAGCCGGCTCACGAGCCGCCAGAAACAGGCCGTCGACGACTACCAGACCGAGCAGGCCGCCACCACGAAGAAGCGCACCGAGGCGGCCAAGAGCCTGGAGACGCTGACCACTTCGCAGGCCACGCTCAGGAGCACGAAGAGGGACGTCCAGCAGAAGCTCGGCGACGCCCGCGAACTCCTGTCGAAGCTGACCGCCGAGGAGAAGGCGCGCCTCGCGGCGATCGAGAAGAAGAAGCAGGAGGCCGCCAGGAAGAAGGCGGAGGAGCTGGCGCGCCAGCAGGCCGAGGCGGAGGCCAAGCGCAAGGCGGCCGAGGAGGCACAACAGAAGGAGAACCCGGGCACGGGCAGCGGTTCCGGCACGGGTACGGGTACGGGCTCCGGCAGCACCGGCAGCGGCTATGCCGCCAAGGCCGCGAAGGTCATCGCCTTCGCCGAGTCCCAGATGGGCAAGCCGTACGTGTGGGGCGCCACGGGCCCGGACTCGTACGACTGCTCGGGCCTCACGCAGGCCGCGTGGAAGGCGGCCGGCATCTCGCTGCCGCGCACGACCTGGGACCAGGTCAAGGTCGGAACGACCGTCACCACTGCCAACGCACAGCCCGGTGACCTGGTCTTCTTCTACGACGACATCAGCCACGTCGGCATCTACATCGGCGACGGCAAGATGATCCACGCCCCGAAGCCGGGCGCGAACGTCCGCGTCGAGTCGATCTACTACATGCCGATCCACAGCGTGGTGCGCCCGGCCTGACCGCCTTCGTGGGGTTACGTTCGGGCGGTGCGCGGCCCGAACGCAACCCCAGGTCCCGGACCCACGTGGTCCCAGCTCCCGCCGGCCGCCGGTGCCGCCGTCATGGCCACCGGCATCATCTCGGTCGGCCTGAACCTGACCGGTCACTCGGTGCTGTCCGGCATCTTCCTGGCGCTCGCAGCCGCCCTCTGGATCGTCCTCGCGGCGGACTTCGCGAGCCGGCTGGTGCGGGAGCACGACCGCTGGCGGTCCGAGGCCGACACCCCGCCCGCGCTCACCGCGGTGGCGGCGACGACCGTCCTCGGCACCCGGATCTCCATGTTCGGCTGGCAGACCCTGGCCGAGGCGCTCCTCGCCCTGGCCGCGCTCGTCTGGCCGGTGCTCCTGGTCAACGTCGTACGGCACTGGAAGCCGCGGATGCCGGGGGGCGTGTTCCTCGGCTGTGTCGCGACACAGGGCCTCGTCGTCCTGGCGGCGACGCTCGCGTCCGCGGTCGGCGCGCACTGGCTCGCGTACACCGGGATGGTGCTCTTCTGGGGCGGGGTCGTCCTGTACTGCCTCGCGCTGCTCCACTTCGACCTGCGCGAGGTGGCCCACGGCGCCGGGGACCAGTGGGTCGCGGGTGGCGCACTCGCCATCTCCGCCCTCGCCGCGTCGAAGCTCGTCGCGACGGGCCTGTGGAACGAGGACGACACGGACGTCCTGCGCACCATGAGCTTTCTGCTGTTCGCGCTCGATGCGGCCTGGTACGTCGTGCTGGCGCTGGCGGAGGTGCGGTGGCCCCGGCCGCGCTACGACGTGCGGCGCTGGTCGACGGTCTTCCCGCTGGGAATGACAGCGGCGGCGGCACTGTCCGTGGGCGCCGCCGCCGATGTGCCCTGGCTGAGAGGGCCGGGGCAGGTACTGGTGTGGATCGCGGTGGCCGTGTGGCTCGCCACCCTGATCGGGACGTTCAGGTCCCGGACACTCGCCTGACCCGGATCCCGGGGGCCGTGAGGGCTCAGGTCCAGAGCACCGCGATGAAGATGTTCGCGGTGGTCAGGAGGCCGACGAGACCGAACAGGCCCTTGTCCACCTTCTCGTCGTCGCTTCACGTACACGAGGCCGAGGATCACGATCAGCAGCGCGAGCTTCACGCCGATCTTGATGTTGTCGACGGTGTTGCCGTCCGCCTGGTTCAGGCCCACCAGGACGACACCCGTGACCAGCATGGTCAGCGCACCGTGCAGCATCGCCGGGACGAACCGGGCCGTTCCCTTGCCCATCGCCTTCATCTGGGTGAGGAACCCACCGAGGAGCGAGGCGATGCCGATGATGTGCAGGCCGACGAAGAGGTGGATGAGTACGTCCATGACCGGCGAGCCTAGCCGGGGCCTCACTGCCGCCATGAACCGGCCCGCACCGATCCCTCACCGGTCACATACGGTCACACGCGGAACACAAGGGCCAGTTGAGGGCAATCCGTCACCAACCCGTGACGGTCGGGTTTAGCGTCCTTCCTCAGGTGACCGGCTCCCCACCGCCGCCCCGCTCAGGGGCGGCAGTCGGGCACCTACCGCCGAGAAAGGTCCGGCGGCGGCCCGCTCCCCCTGTGCGGGCCGCCGCCGGACGCGTAAGCAGTACGTACCGGAAGGACGTGCCCCTCGTGTCGGCAGCGCACCGCAAGCCCCGACAGCGCTCGCTCACCGGCCCCACGGCCCGCACCGCGGCGACCCTCGCTCTCGCCTCCGCGGCGACCGCCACCGCCCTGGACGGCGCGGCGCACGCGGACCCCCGGCTCACCCCCAGCCAGGTGAAGGCGAAGGTCGACCGGCTCTACCAGGAGGCCGAGAAGGCCACCGAGAAGTACAACGGCGCCAAGGAGAAGGCGGACAAGGCCGAGAAGAAGCTCGGCTCCCTGCGCGACGAGGCGGCCCGCAGGACGGACCGGCTTAACACCCAGCGCGAGGCGCTCGGTTCGGCCGCCGCCGCGCAGTACCGCACCGGCGCCCTCGACCCCGCGGTCCAGCTCGTCCTGTCCTCCGACCCCGCCCGGTACCTCGACAACGCGGCGCTCGCCGACCGGCTCGGCACCCGGCAGGCCTCCGCGGTGGGGCGCGTGCAGCGCGAGCTCCGGCAGATCGACCAGCTGCGGGCCGAGGCGGACGGCCGGCTCGCCGAGCTGCGCAGGCGGCAGGGCGAGCTGAAGAAGCAGAAGAAGGCGGTCACCGGGAAGCTGGCCGAGGCGAAGCGTCTGCTCGACCAGCTTCCGGCCGCCGAGCGCACCGGCGTCGGAGCGGGCGCCGGCGACACCGGCGCGGCCGGCCGCGCCTCCCGCTCGGACTCCTCCCGCGACATGCCGTCCGGCGCCCTGCCCAAGGCCCCGGACTCCCGCACGGCGGCGGCCATCGCCTACGCCTACAACGCCCTCGGCAGCCCCTACGTATGGGGCGCCACGGGCCCGAACTCCTTCGACTGCTCCGGCCTCACCCAGGCCGCGTACCGCTCCGCGGGCATCTCCCTGCCCCGCACGACGTACTCCCAGATCAACGCGGGCCCGCGCATCCCACGCTCCCAACTGCAGCCGGGTGACCTGGTGTTCTTCTACTCGGGCATCAGCCACGTGGGGCTCTACATCGGCAACGGCAAGATGATCCACGCCCCGAACCCGAGCGCCCCGGTCCGCATCGCCCCGATCGACCAGATGCCGTTCGCGGGGGCTACGCGGGTGGCGTGAGCCGGGCGGTGCCCGCCGGTACTGTCAGGGTCATGCCTAGCCGTGCGCTGCCGCCGCCTCCGCCCCCTGTCCGACTCCGTGCGTGGCCGGACCGGCAGACGCTGCTCACCGACCGCGGCATGGCCCTCGACGAGCTGCGCAGGGCATACCTCGCGGCGCACCGGCTCCTGCTGCTGTGGCTGTGCGCTTTCGGCGGCGTCATCGGCTGGGCACTGCTGGTCCAGCCGTTCCAGCTCATCGAGGACAAGGATCCGCTCACCTTCGTCTTCGGCCCGGTCTTCGTGATCCTCGGCCTGGCGGCGCTCGCCCCCGCGGTCGTCGGCGTGGTCCTCGGCATGCGCCGCGACCGGCACATTCGCGAACTCACCGATGCCTGGGCCGCGTTGGACACCGACCCCGCGGCCGATGCCCGGCTGCGCTCCCCCGGCGCCAGTCTCACCTGGTGCCTGTCGTCACTCGTGGTGTGCGCGCTCGGCCTGTGGGCATCTCTCGGCACGGCCGCGTACGCCGAACCGGGGCGGGACACGTACGTGGATGTCACCTTCGGCATGGGCGCGGGCATCATCCTCTGGCTGACGGGCCTCATCGGCATCAGGAAGGCACTGGGCCACTACCGCTGGGCGATGCGGAGGCTCAGCCCGGCGCCCGCACGGAGCGGCGCGCACCGCTGACGGCGCGCACCGGCCCCCGGACCGTCACACCAGGCGCCGCGCCGTGGCCCACCGGGTCAGCTCATGGCGGTTCGACAGCTGGAGCTTTCTCAGGACCGCCGAGACATGGGACTCGACCGTCTTGACGGAGATGAACAGCTGCTTGGCGATCTCCTTGTACGCATAGCCGCGGGCGATGAGGCGCAGGACCTCGCGCTCGCGCTGCGTCAGTCGGTCGAGGTCCTCGTCGACCGGCGGAGCGTCGGTCGAGGCGAACGCGTCGAGGACGAAGCCCGCCAGACGCGGCGAGAAGACCGCGTCGCCGTCCTGGACGCGGAAGATCGAGTCGACCAGGTCCGTGCCGGTGATCGTCTTGGTGACGTATCCGCGGGCGCCGCCGCGGATGACGCCGATGACGTCCTCCGCCGCGTCCGAGACGGACAGGGCCAGGAAGCGGACCGGGTTGTCGGCGGCCGCCATCAACGGGGCACAGCGGCGCAGGACTTCGACACCGCCGCCACCGGGAAGGTGCACGTCGAGGAGGACGACCTCGGGGCGCGTGGCCGTGATGACCGTGACCGCCTGGTCCACGTCCGCGGCTTCGCCGACCACCTCGACGCCCGTCGTCTCCGTGCGACCGATCTCCGCCTGGACGCCGGTGCGGAACATCCGGTGGTCGTCGACAAGGACCACGCGCGCGTGACGGCCGACCGGCTCCGTCTCCGGTGCGTTCGCCGCGCTCGCGTCAGGCTTGAGCTCGTCACTCATGGGGTCTTCTCCGCCCTCTTCATGGTCAGTTCGACCTCCGTGCCACCGTCCGGCACCGCGCGCAGCCGCGCCGTGCCGCCGTTGCGCTCCATCCGGCCGATGATCGATTCTCGTACGCCCATCCGGTCCGCGGGAATCGAGTCGAGGTCGAAGCCGGGGCCCCGGTCGCGTACGGACACGAACACCGTCTCCTCCTCGACCTCGGCATAGACCTGGACCGCACCGCCCTCGCCACCGTACTTGGCGGCATTCACCATCGCTTCCCGCGCGGCCTGCATCTGTGCCGAGAGACCGTCGTCGAGCGGGCAGTCGCCGACCACCACGACCTCGAGGGGTACTCCGTGCTTGTCCTCGACCTCGGCCGCGCTGCGTTTGACCGCCTCCGCGACCGTGCCGGGCTCCTCCGCCTCGTCCTTCCCGTTCCCCTCGGGTCTGTAGAGCCAGGCCCGCAGATCGCGCTCCTGGGCACGGGCCAGGCGCCGCACCTCGCTCGCACTCTCCGCGTTCCGCTGGATCAGCGTGAGCGTGTGCAGCACCGAGTCATGGACATGGGCGGCGACCTCGGCCCGCTCCTGCGCGCGGATCCGCATGAGGCGCTCCTCGGACAGATCCTGCGTCATGCGCACGAGATAGGGGCCGGCGAGGAGTGCGATTCCGACGAGGACGGCGAGGGCGGCCTGAAGGATGGAGCCGAGGTGCTCGGCCGACCCCTGGAGCACGAAGATCCCGGTGACACCGGCCCCGACCAGTAAGACGCCGGCCGCGGCCCGCGCCAGATTCAGCGTGCGCTTGCGGCGCCCGGCCTCCATCCAGCGGGCCCGGCGCGCATTGTCGGCCTGGCGCCAGACGAGGGCCACGCCCGCACCGACGAGGAGCGTCGGCCACAGATACGCCTTCGCGTTGCCCGCCAGATTCACGTTGCCGACGAACACCATCGACACGACGACCATGAGGAGCAGGGCGACGATCTGCCCCTTGTCCGGCTTGCGGGCGACGAGTCGGCGCCGCCCGTCCTGCGCCGTCTCCGTGGTGAAAGCCGGAGGTCGCTCGCTGCCCACGCCGCCGACGCCGAGCGGGACGAAGAACCAGAACGCCGCGTACAGGAGCGCGCCGAGGCCGTCCGCCATGAACAGGCCCACGAAGACCAGCCGCACCCAGATCACGGGCAGGCCGAGATGCCCGGCGAGCCCCCGCGCCACTCCACCGAGCCAGCGTCCGTCGCTGGAGCGGTAGAGCTTGCGCGGCGGCCGCGGGACGTCAACGGGTGGTGCTGCGGCTTCCGGCATGCCATCGATGGTCACACGTGGAGCGGACCCCGGGCATCAGGGTCGAGCCCGGAGAATCCCCTGATCTCCGGCCCGGCCCCGAGCGCCGTCAGGGGCGATTTCAGGGTTCGTCCAGGGTCGTCCCGACTGCCGCGGCGGACCTGCGCCCGTCACCATGGACGCATGACAGATCACCAGCACGCCTCGACGGGAGCGCAGGCCGGGCAGCCGCAGGACGCGGTGTCCGGGCGCGGCTCCGGCGGTGCGTCCGCGCCGCCCGCACCGGGACAGGAGCCCGGCGTCCCCGCGCCGCCGGGCAAGTTCCGGCGCGACCGGCGGCACGGGACGCTGGGCGGGGTGTGCGCGGGCCTCGGCCGGCACTGCGACATGGATCCGGTGATCTTCCGGATCGGGCTCGCGGTACTCGCCGCGACCGGCGGGCTCGGCCTGATCTTCTACGGCTTCGCCTGGCTCTTCGTCCCGTACGACGACGAGGAGGAGAACGAGGCGCGCAAGCTCCTCTCCGGCCGTGTGGACGGCCCGGCGCTGACGGCCGTGCTCTTCGCGCTCGTCGGCTGCGGACTCTTCCTCTCCATGCTGAACAACGGCGGGGTGCTCACCTTCGCCGCCGTCCTCGCCCTGCTCCTCGCGGGCGCGGGGTACTGGTCCCAGCAGCGCGGCGCGGCCGACCCCGACCCCCTGGCCGCGCAGACCGTGGCCGACGCGCCACCAGAGGCCCAGGCGCCGCCCGTCACCGGGGCGCCTTCCTGGTGGCGGGACCCGATAGTCAAGGACGGCACGCACGTCGGCGGGACCGGGTACTTCTGGGGGCCCGACAGCGGCGTCGACATCCGGTACGAGCCCACGGCGCACGCGCACCGTACGGTCTGGGGCCCTGACGTCCCCTCCCGCGGTCCGGAAAGCCGAGCACCCAAGCAGCGCGGGCCGCGCTGGATCGGTGGCTGGACGTTCCTCCTCGCACTGGCCGCTGGCTGCGCGGGCACCGCCTCGACGTGGCACGGCCACCCGCTCGGCACGTCTCTCCAGGCCGGTCTCGCGTGCGCGCTCGTCGTGTTCGGCCTGGGCATCGCGCTCAGCGCCTTCGTCGGGCGGACCGGCGCCGGCTCGATCGTCCTCGCGGTCATCACGGCCGGGCTCCTCGCCGCTTCGGCCGCACTCCCCTCCAACATCACCACCCACTGGGTGCGCACCGACTGGACCCCGGCATCCGTCGCCCAGGTCGCGCCGCGATACGAGCTCGGGACGGGCGTCGGCACGCTGGATCTGAGCGGGATCGACATCGGCAAGGGCAAGACGCTGACGACGCGGGCGGAGGTCGGGGCGGGGCAGCTCAAGGTCGTCGTGCCGAGAGACGCGACGGTCGTGCTGCGGGCCGAGGTGGGCGTCGGGGACATCCGGCTGCCGGACGAGAAGACACAGGACGTGGACATCCGTCCGGGACAGGAGCAAAGGGTGACCCTCGCACCGTCGGTGGGCAGCAAGGACGGCGGCACGATCGAGCTGCGGCTCGAAGTCGGTGTCGGACAGGCGGAGGTGGCCCGTGCCACGTCATGAGTTCCAGCCGGGAAAGCTGATCGCGGGCCTGTTCCTGACCGCGGCCGGAGCCCTCTACCTGGGCGACGCGCTGGGAAGCTGGCGGCTGCCGTGGTTCACGGTGCTCCCCATGGTCGTCGCCGGCCTGTCCCTGGCCGGAGCGGCAGGCACGGCAACCTACGCGATCCGTCGCCGCCAAAGACCCCACGTAACGGATTCCGGCTCCGTGAAGGGCGTGAGAGACACCCCGTGAGGGGCACGGGGGACTGCGCGCCCAGCTCCACCCGCCCCGCGACCGAACCACGACACGGGCCCCCGGAAAAAGGACGCGTCGCCGAACACAAGGATCCCGTCAGCCCAGCCCACCCCGGGCCCGGCGCCGAGCCGCAAGCATCGCATCCACCGAGAACACCGACGCTCCCGCAAGCACCAGCGGCAGCCACGCCATCAGATAGGCGAGATCGTTGCCCAGGTAATAGGGCTCGGTCGCCCAGCTCACCGTCAGCCACAGGCTCAGCGAGATCAGCATCCCCCCGACCGCGGCGAGCCGGGCGAGCAGACCGATCAACGTGCCGATGCCGACGGCCAGTTCACCGAAGGCGATCGCGTAGCCGAAGCCGGCCGGGTTCTTGAGCGCCAGGTCGACCATGGCGGGGATGGCGGAGATGTCCCGCACGCCGCGCATCTGCTCACCGATCGACCCCGATCCGGTGGCGTGGAAGAACGCGCTGTTGGTCAGTTTGTCGAGCCCCGCGTAGATGAAGGTGACGCCGAGGAAGATCCGCAAGGGAAGGAGCGCGAACCGTTGAGCACTGTCCCGCCAGCTGCCTCTGCCGTTGACGTAATCGGTATGGGTGTCCGTCCGCATGCCATGAGCCATCGCCCGTCTGCCGCCTCTCGCGCCCGCATCGGTGCCCTCAAAATTGCCCGTCACCAGACCATACGTACGAGTGGACGCGACTGCTCAGTAACGTTTGGTCATTGCCGCAGGCCGGACGCGGGCACTCAGTCCGAAACGTCGATCGCGCACCGGTTCGTCTCCACGCCCGCCGCGGTGACGACCTGGACGTCGACCCGCCCCGGCTCGACGTCCACGGGGACCGGGACCGTCAGGGCCGAGTCGGTGGGGTTGGTGAAGCCGCCCTGCACCGGGACGAGAGGCACATGGACGTGCACGGGTCCGATGCGGACGACCATGCGGGCGAGCCGGTCCGCGGTGGCCGCGCCGGGCGGCACGAAGCCGGCTCCGCGGATCTCGATGTCGTCGCCGGTACGGATCGGCGCGTCCAGGTCCCCGGCCTCGCGGGACCGTACGACCGAAAGGATCACGGGCCGGCCGCCCTCCGCGTACTTGGCCGCGAGATACGTGGCCGCCGAGACCAGGACCAGCAGGGCAAGCCCCCAGGGCAGATCCGGCAGTTGTCCGGGGCGGCGGGCGAGGCGCACCGCGACGAACACCAGGGAGACGGCCGAGATCAGCACGTACTGGATGTCGGCGAAGGTGCCGCGTCCTGAGTCGTCGGTGAGCAGGTCGGCGGCGCGCGGCCGGTCCGCGCGCACCTTCTGCAGGCGCTGGCCGAGCACGCGCAGCCCCACGACCCGGCGCACCAGGACGGCGACCCCGCAGACGACGGCGAGGACGGTCACCACCCCGGCTCCCCGGGCGAGTGCAAGACCCGCGATCAGCGCGTCCCGTTCACGGTGGCCGGAGGCGCCGGCCAGCTCGCCCGCCAGGACAAGCACGGCGTACACCACGACGAGGACCCAGCAGGCGGCGACGGCGCGGGAGGTGGACAGGCGGTTGTCCTCGCCGACGACCGGGGCGAGCACTCCGCCGGCCGACCGGTGGACGTAGGCCGCGCCGGTCAGGAGGCCGCCCACGACGACCGCCGCCAGCAGCCCGGCCGTGCGCGCCGTCGTCCAGCCCGCGCCGATCGCCGTGAGCGCCTGCACGATCAGGAGCAGCGCGCACCCGCCCCACACCACGCCGACGGTGCGCGGCCACAGCCCCGCGAGCCACGCGTCACCCTCGGCGCGCCCGCGATCGGCCATGTCCCGCGCGGACTGCGTCAGCTCGTCCGAGACCCACTGGCGGGACGCGCCCGCCGAGTGCGCGACAGCGGCGGGCAGCCCCTGTCCGGCCGCCAGTTCGTCCCGCTTCGCGAGGAACGCGGCCACGGCCCTGCGGTGCCCTTCGCGCGCTCCGTGCGGGCAGTCGCCGCAGGTGCAGCCCCCGCTGTGCGTTCCCTCTCGCGCCTCCTGGACCGCCACCCGGTACGCCCACCTTCCCATCCGGAGCCCGCCCGACCCGAACGGCCGCACGTCAACTTCCGTGTAATGACTGGGAATTGTGCCGTACGCAAGGCCCTCCAGGGCCGCCAGGTCCGGTCAGAGGGGGTGAACGGCGAACGCCCGTGTTGACCCCCGAGGCCACAGCCCCGTGCTCAGGACAGCAGATCCGGCTCCGCGCTGCTGATGTCCTGCCACAGGGGCTGATGGTTGATCCACGCGACCAGGTCGCCGCCCAGCTGTTCCCGCGACGCCACGGCCTGGTGGTAGTCGATCAGGATCGGGCGACCCGCGGCCCGCGCGGCGAGCTGCACCTGGCAGGAGCGCTCCATCGACAGGAACCACCACGCGGCCGAGTCGACGGAGTCACCCACGGTGAGCAGCCCGTGGTTGCGCAGGATGAGTGCCTTGTACGAGCCGAGCGCGGCCGCGATCCGCCGCCCCTCGTCGGGGTCCACGGCCACGCCGGTGTACTCGTCGAGCAGCGCGTGGTCCTCGTAGAAGGCGCACGCCTCCTGGGTGATCGGGTCGATCAGCTCGCCCAGCGTGGACAGGGCCCGCCCGTACAGCGAGTGGCAGTGTGCGACGGCGACGACGTCGGGCCGCGCCCGGTGGACCTGGGCGTGGACGGTGAACGCGGCCTGGTTCACATGGCGGCGGCCCTCGACGACCTGCCCGTCCCCGTTGGCGAGGACCAGGTCGGACACGGTGACGTGCTTGAACGGCATCCCGAACGGGTTCACCCAGTAGCAGTCGTCGTACTCCGGGTCCCGCGCCGTGATGTGCCCCGACACCCCGTCCTCGTAGCCGAGACGCCCGAAGATGCGCAGCGCGCCCGCGAGCCGCTCCTTGCGGTGCCGGCGCTCGTCGGCCGCGGAGTCATGGATGGGGGGCATCGCGAACTGGAGGTGTTCGGCGGGCACCGGCGGGGGCATCTGCGTGGACATGGAGCGGAAGTTACCTCCGAGGAGCGCAGGAGGACAGAGGCGGGCGGTGAAGAGAGTGCGCCGAACTGCCGCTCATACCGGACAGCGGGTGTCGGGTATCCGCGACAGACTCGACGTATGACGTCGAACTGGGCCACCTTCACCGCCGCCGAACCGGAACTCGCCAAGACGGTCGAGGAACGCTTCGGTCAGTTCCAGCACCACACCCTGGCGACCCTGCGCAGGGACGGTTCGCCGCGCACGAGCGGACTGGAGGTGCGGTTCCTGCACGGCGAGTTCTGGCTCGGCATGATGCCGCGCTCGCTCAAGGCCCGCGACCTGCTCCGGGACCCGCGCTTCGCCATCCAGGCCAACCCTGGCGACGGCATCGGCATGGGCGGCGGGGACGTACGGATCTCGGGCCGCGCGCTGCTCGTCGAGGACCCCGAGGTCATCGCCTCGTACACGGATTCGGTCCAGGTGCCCGACCCGGACGACTTCCACCTCTTCCGCACCGAGCTGACCGAGGTCACCCGCACCTTCATCGAGGACGACACCTACCTGGTCGTACAGGTGTGGAAGCCGGGCGGGCCGGTACGCACCGCCAGGCGTACCTGAGCCCCGCGGCACGCAAGCGGCACACGCTCAGGACACCCGCGAAGGGCACACGCGAAGGCGCCGCCCCCTGCATGCAGCAGTGGGCGGCGCCTTCACACACGGTGTCGGGGAGCGACTACTCCCACTCGATGGTGCCCGGCGGCTTGCTGGTCACGTCGAGCACGACGCGGTTGACGTCCGCGACCTCGTTCGTGATGCGCGTCGAGATCTTCGCCAGGACGTCGTACGGCATACGCGTCCAGTCCGCCGTCATCGCGTCCTCGGAGGAGACGGGGCGCAGGACGATCGGGTGGCCGTAGGTGCGGCCGTCGCCCTGGACACCGACGCTGCGGACGTCCGCGAGCAGGACGACCGGGCACTGCCAGATGTCACGGTCGAGACCGGCCGCCGTCAGCTCCTCGCGGGCGATGGCGTCGGCCTCGCGCAGCAGGTCGAGCCGGTCCTTGGTGACCTCGCCGACGATGCGGATACCGAGGCCGGGGCCCGGGAACGGCTGGCGCTGGACGATGTCGTCCGGCAGGCCGAGCTCGGCGCCGACCATGCGCACCTCGTCCTTGAACAGCTGGCGCAGCGGCTCGACGAGCGCGAACTCCAGGTCCTCGGGGAGGCCGCCCACGTTGTGGTGAGACTTGATGTTCGCCGTGCCGGTACCGCCGCCGGACTCGACGACGTCCGGGTAGAGCGTGCCCTGGACGAGGAACGCGACGTCCTCGCCGTCGGCCGCACCCTCGGCGACGATCTCCGCCTGCGCCTGCTCGAAGACACGGATGAACTCGCGGCCGATGATCTTCCGCTTGGTCTCCGGGTCGGAGACGCCGGCCAGCGCGTCGAGGAAGCGCTGGCTCGCGTCGACGACCTTCAGGTTCGCGCCGGTCGAGGCGACGAACTCCTTCTCGACCTGCTCGGTCTCGCCCTTGCGCATCAGGCCGTGGTCGACGTAGACGCAGGTCAGCTGGGAGCCGATGGCCTTCTGCACGAGGGCCGCGGCCACCGCGGAGTCGACGCCGCCGGACAGGCCGCAGATCGCGCGCTTCGTGCCGACCTGCTCGCGGATCGCGGCGACCTGCTCCTCGATCACGTTGCCCGTGGTCCAGGTCGGCTCGATGCCGGCGCCCCGGTAGAGGAAGTGCTCGAGGACCTGCTGGCCGTACGTGGAGTGCATGACCTCGGGGTGGTACTGCACGCCGTACAGCTTCTTGGCGTCGTTCTCGAAGGCCGCGACCGGCACGACGTCCGTGGACGCGGTGACGGTGAAGCCCTCGGGCGCGGCCGAGCAGGCGTCGCCGTGCGACATCCACACGGGCTGCTCGGCCGGGGTGCCCTCGAAGAGGGTGGAGCCGGGGCGGGAGACGGTCAGCGGCGTGCGGCCGTACTCGCGGGCGCCGTTGTCGTCGACGGTGCCGCCGAGGGTCGTGGCCATCAGCTGGAAGCCGTAGCACATGCCGAAGACGGGGACGCCGGCCTCGAAGATGGCGCGGTCCAGGCGCGGGGCGCCCTCCGCGTACACGGACGAGGGGCCGCCGGAGAGGATGATCGCCTTCGGGTTCTTGGCGAGCATCTCCTCGACCGGCATGGTGCTCGGCACGATCTCGCTGTAGACGCGGGCCTCGCGGACGCGGCGGGCGATGAGCTGGGCGTACTGCGCACCAAAGTCGACGACCAGAACGGTGTCAGGGGCGGCAGCGGGGGACGCTGATGGCACGGCGGCGGCCTTCCGGCGGTGGAACATGAGCAGGGGTCTGTATTTGTCGATTCTAACGGGCCCGGGAGGAGACTCTTCGTCTCATCCCACGGACGCGGTGGCCGGGGCCACTCGGGCCGGGGCATACTGGTCTTGTGACCAAGCACCGCATCGACTTCCTCTTTACCTATGGCAACCGGCCCGCCGGCTGCCATGGTCGAGCTGCTTGATCACCTGACAAGCGACTTACCGGGCGCCCCGGGCCGACAAGGCCCGGGGCGCTCTGTCGTTTCCGGTCCTTGCCGCTCCGGGACACCCGTCCCCCATACGACGAGGAGACCCAGGATGACTGCCACCACCACTGCCATGAGCACCACTGCCATGAGCACCACCGCCACGGACGCCGCCGCCGCCAAGGACACCGCCGAGAAGACCGGTGCCCGCACCTCCGAGGCGGCCGACGTGATCACCGGTGCCCGCGACCGCATCGACGCACTCGACGACCGGATCATCGGCCTGATCCAGGAACGGATGGCCGTCTCGGCCGTCATCCAGGAGGCACGGATCACCTCGGGCGGGCGCCGCGTGAACCTCGCCCGCGAGCTGGAGGTCCTCGGCCACTACAGGGACGCCCTCGGCAAGCCCGGCACCGCCCTCGCGATGACGCTCCTGGAGCTGTGCCGCGGCCGGGTCTGAGGCCTACGCGACGCACCCACGTTCGGATCCGCTCTCACCCGTACGGCGCGTGACCGGTGCGCGGCACCCTTCGTTGGTCCCGATGTCCGTGCCAGCCAGGGGCGGGCCCGCTCAATCCACGCGTGGCTCCGCTGGAGCGATGAGACGTACGGATCCATGCCGTACGTCGTGGGACCTCGCTCCAGTGTTTGTGACCGGACGGCAGGGGACAGCAGCCCGGTCACCCAAGAGAACGGCCGGTCCCGGGGACGCCCGGGGCCGGTCGGCCTCCCAGCAGAACCCTTCGCCCCTGTGGTCGAAACGGTCGGTCGAAACGGTTGCGCGCACGACAGACCCGCCAGCACGATGCGCAGGAACCCCCACACCCCACAAAGCCCCACGTCCCGGGCTGCACAAGTGAATTGCCGCAGGTCCGCCCCATCCGCGCGCCACCGCGCGCCGGGGTGGCGACCCCTGGCAGACCCGCACCAGCGGCGCAACCCCCCGGCGCCGCTCCCGGCACCGACGCCGCCCTGACGTCGGTGCTGAAGGCCAAGGGCCCCGCGGACGCGTCCGCGGGGCCCTTCGCTGTGCCCGCAAGCCGATCCGGACCGCACGGATCAGGCGGTCTTCTCCAGCTTCGCGAGCTGCGAGTCGACGATCACCTGCGGCACGTCGGTCTTGCTCGAGTCCAGCATGTTCATGGTGTAGAACGCCACGACGGTCGAGCCGCTGCGCACCACAGTGAAGGTCATCGGGACCTTGTCGCCGTCGATGACGCCCTTCACGTCGTACGAGACCGCCTCGTCACCCGCGTCGGGCGCGGGCCGCTCCTTGACGCCGCTGTACTTGTAGTCGACGTGCTCGTACGCGGTGCAGTTCTTGGAGGCCGTGCGCAGGCCCTTCATGACCTCGGCGGCGTCGGAGCCGTCGTGCGCGAGCAGCGCGAGCGAGGTCACCTTGGGGTCGAGCTCGTCCGTCGCCATGAGCGTGCGCACGACCCGGTCCTTCGCCGTCGGCCGGGTCGAGAACATGAACATGTCGGCGAGCGGCTGGCACGCGGCCGGCTTCGCGGGGACGCTCTCGGTCGGCGGCAGGTCGCTCTTGCCCACCTTCTCGACCTTGTAGCCCTTGACGTCGCCCGTGGCGACGACGGCCTTCTCCAGCTCGGCCGCGGTGAGCGCCTTCGCGCCCTCCTCGGCGGGCTTCTTCGCCGGCGCCGAGGCCTTCTCCGAAGCGGCCGGCTTCTTGGCGTCGTCGGTGGTCTCGGAAGACCCCCCGCACGCCGTCGTCACACCCAGCGCCGCGACCACGGCGGCGGCCGCCACGGCACGCCTCACACCTGAGTTCACAATCCCACCTTCGTCCTCTGCGGCACGGCGCCACGCGTCGGCCCCTGCCGAGGCGCCATCCAAGCCCGCCACCGGTCCCCTTTACCAGCGCTTTGCGTAACGATCAGAGATCGCCAAAAAGGTTGCACAGGGCACCGAGTGAGTCAGCTCACATAAGAATCGTGTTAGTGCGAGGGCAACCATTTCCCGGGGTCGCCGGTCACATGTGCGGAACCAACGGCCACACCCGCGACCCCACAACGCGGAGGCCTCTCAGCTCGTACTGCGCCACAGCAGTACGCCGGACTTTCCGAGGTCTTCATGAAGCTTCGCCGTGCCCTCGCCGCCGCGGCCGCGACGGCTGCAATAGCCCCGATCGCGCTGCTGTCGGCGCCGGCCGCGTTTGCCGACGGGGAGGCACCCGCCGCCCCCGCAGCGGTTTCCGACGAGACGACCCCTCCGGCTGCCACCACCACGCCGGCCACCGACGCCACGACACCGTCGGAGAACACCAGCTCCACCCCCGCGGAGAACACCAGCACCACTCCCTCCACGGGAAGCAGCACCACCCCCGCCGCCTCTGAGTCCAGCAAGCCGTCCGACTCCACGTCGCCGTCGCCGTCCGTGTCCGCGACGCCGTCGGACGAGCCGACCGAGCCGACCGGCATCTGCGAGGAGGACAACGAGGGCTACCAGTCCAAGCTGTCCGTCTCCATCAGCGGCCTGCCCGGCAAGATCGCGGCGGGCAGCGGCTGGCACGGCTTCACTCTCAACGTGAAGAACCCGACGAAGTCCGACCTCGACGAGGCCCTCTTCTACGCGGGTGTCGGCCCGAACGACGAGAACGCCGAGAACCCGTACAAGGCGAGCCAGGTCCGCCTCCAGGCGAAGGTCGACGGCACCTGGGTCGACATCGACGACGGTGACGGCTACTCGTTCGGCTTCCTCGACCTGTCGGGCATCAAGGCCGGCAAGTCCGTCAACTACCAGCTCCGCCTGAACGTGAAGGCCGGCGCCCCCATCGGTGAGGGCCTGACCATCGGCGGCGGCTTCTACAACGACGACGAGCTGGACTGCCTCAGCGACAGCTCCGCCAGCTACCTGATCGAGATCGTGAAGCCGGGCACGGACACCGACGGAACCAAGCCGCAGGAAGGCGGCAAGGTCCCGATGCCGTCCGAGAAGCCGAACGACAACAACACCCAGGAGGTGACCGGCAGCCTCGCCGAGACCGGTTCCTCCTCCATGGTCCCGACCATCGGCCTCATCGGCGGCGTCGCCGTCGTCGCCGGTGCCGGTGCCGTGTTCACCGTGCGCCGCCGCAAGGCCGGCGCCACCGCGTAACACCCCCTGGGGGGCGTACTACGCACACGAGAAGGACCTGCGCTCGGAGGGGGGCGCAGGTCCTTACGTGTGTCCGGGGTCAGATGCCCGGCGTCACTTCGCGGTCTTCTTGGGAGGAACCGCCGGCATCCCGAGGAACGGCAGCTTCAGCGCGCCGAACGCGCCCTCCGGGACCGCCGGGTTCTTCGGCGCGACCGCGGACAGCCGCACGTACGCCACGCCCTGCGCCGGACGCGGGTCCTCCTCGCCCTTGTTGGGCCAGTAGGACATCGCGCGCTCGGCCTGCGCCGTGATGGTCAGGGACGGGTTCACGCCCAGGTTCGCCGTGACCGCGGCGCCGTCGACGACCGAGATGCCCGGATGCCCGTAGACGCGGTGGTACGGGTCGATGACGCCCGTCTCCGGGGAGTCGCCGATCGGGCAGCCGCCCAGGAAGTGCGCGGTCAGCGGGGTGCCCATCAGCTCGCCTATGTTCGAGCCCGCGAAGCCGTTGATCTCGGCGGCGATCGTGGACGCGGCGTCCACGGCGGCCTTGATCTGCTTGGGGTTGGGCGCGCCATGGCCCTGCTCGGCCGTGAGCAGGCCCTTGCCGACGCCGTCCGGCTTCAGATGCGTCGTCAGCGAGTTGTCGAGGGACTGCATGACGAGGCCGATGATGGTCCGCTCGGACCAGCGGTGGTTGGAGAGCGAACGCGCCAGCAGCGTCGGGTGCTTGGCCACGTTGGCGAGCCACCCGGCCACCCGGGACGAGCCCTGCGCGTACGGGACCTGGAGGATCGTCATGCCGCCCATCGCGTTCGAGCCCTTGCCGTAGCGGACCGGCTCGATGTGCGTGTTCTCGTCCGGGTGGATCGAGGACGTGATCGCGACACCCTGAGTGAAGTCGACCTTGGGCTTGCCGTGGCGCTTCTTGTAGCGGCGGTTGTTGGTCTGGGCGCCGACGAGCGCCTCGGAGTTCGTACGCGTCAGCTCACCCAACCTGGCGGACAGGTACGGGAGTTGGCCGCCGGCCTTCATCCGGTGCAGCAGGGTCTGCGTGCCGTACGTGCCGGCCGCGACGATGACGCGCCGGGCCTTGAACGTGCGGCCCGCGCCCTTCTTCCTGTCGTCCGTCGGGAGCGTCGCGACCGCGTAGCCGCCCTGCGAGTCGTCGGTGACGGAGACGGCCGTCGTCATCGGGTGCACGACCGCGCCCGCCTTCTCGGCGAGGTACAGGTAGTTCTCGTTGAGGGTGTTCTTCGCGCCGTGGCGGCAGCCCGTCATGCACTCGCCGCACTCGGTGCACGCCTTGCGGGCCGGTCCCGCGCCCCCGAAGTACGGGTCGTCGACCTGCGTTCCGGGCGCGGCCTTCGCCGAGCCGTCGGCGTCCTTGCCGTCGCCGAAGAAGACACCCACCGGCGCCATGTGGAACGTGTCGCCGATGCCCATGTCCTGGGCCGCCGCCTTGAGGTGGACGTCGGCGGGGGTCATGGTCGGGTTGAGCCGCACGCCCAGCATGCGCTGCGCCTGGTCGTAGTACGGCTTCAGCTCGGCCTGCCAGTCGGTGATGTCCTTCCACTGCGGGTCCTCGAAGAAGGGCTTCGGGGGCACGTACAGGGTGTTGGCGTAGTTCAGCGAGCCGCCGCCGACGCCCGCCCCGGCGAGGACCATCACGTTGCCGAGAAGATGGATGCGCTGGATGCCGTACATGCCGAACTTGGGCGCCCACAGGTAGTTCTTGAGGTCCCAGGAGTTCTTGGGCAGCGTGCCGGGCGTGAAGCGGCGGCCCGCTTCGAGCACGCCGACGCGGTAGCCCTTCTCGGTCAGGCGCAGGGCGGACACGGAGCCGCCGAAGCCGGAGCCGACGACGAGGACGTCGTAGTCGTACGCGGCGTCGTCGGCGCTCCCGGCTTCACTCCGGGCAGAGTTCTCCTGTGACACTGGCTCTCCTCGTTGAGAACGGGTGGTGCTCTAACGAAGACGGAAGGTCTTCATCGCCTTCAGGCTGCGGCTCATGAACGCGGCGTACTTCTCGTCGGTCATCCCGAACGACGGCGCCATCGGCATGATCCGCTGGTGCGCGACGGTCTGCGCCTCGGTGTACTTGAGGATGCCCTCGGAGCCGTGGCGGCGGCCGAGGCCCGAGTCCTTCATGCCGCCCATCGGCGACTGGACACTGCCGTACGCGGGCGCGTAGCCCTCGTTGATGTTCACCGTGCCGGTGCGCAGCCGGGAGGCGACGGCGTGGCCGCGCTTCGCGTCCTTCGTCCAGACCGAGGAATTCAGGCCGTACGGCGTGCCGTTGGCGAGGCCGATGACCTCGTCCTCGTCCGTGAAGCGGTAGATGGAGACGACCGGGCCGAAGGTCTCCTCGTTGCACACCGCCATCGGCGCCTCGACGCCGTCGAGGATGGTCGGCTCGAAGAAGTACGGGCCGATGTCGGGGCGCGCGACGCCACCGGCCACGAGCTTCGCGCCCTTGGCGACGGCCTCGTCGACGTGCCGCGTCACCGTCTCCAACTGCCGCTCGCCGACCAGGGATCCCATGTCGGCGCCGTACGCGAGGGACTTGCCCAGGCGCATCGCCCTGGTGCGCGTGGCGAACCGCTCGACGAACGCGTCGGCGATCGACTCGTGGACGTACAGCCGTTCGATGGAGATGCAGAGCTGGCCCGCGGAGGAGAAGCAGGCACGGACCGCGCCGGCCGCCGCCTTGTCGATGTCGGCGTCCTCGAGAACCAGCATCGCGTTCTTGCCGCCGAGTTCGAGCGAGACGCCGACGAGGCGCGCGGCGGCACCCTGGGCGACCTCGCGGCCCGTACGGGTGGAGCCGGTGAACGAGACGTAGTCGGCGTGCTTGACCAACTCGGGCCCCACGACCGGGCCTTCACCGAGAACGACCTGGAAGACCTCGGCGGGCAGCCCCGCCTCGATGAGCAGGTCGCGCGCCCACAGCGCCGTCAGGCAGGTCTCCGTGTCGGGCTTCATGACGACGGCGTTGCCGGACACGAACGCGGGGAGCGCGTCGCCGACCGACAGCTCGAACGGGTAGTTCCAGGGCGCGATCTGGCCCACGACACCGCGCGGCTGGCGCAGCTCGGTGACCTTGGTGAGGGTCGGGACGGCGCCCGTGTGCCGCTTCGGCTTCAGATAGGCGGGGGCCTTGCGGCCGTAGTGGCGGGCCGCGACGGCGACGGCCTGGACCTCTTCGTGCGCGTGCAGGCGCGCCTTGCCGGTCTCCAGCTGGATCAGGTCGAGGACCTCGGCCTGGCGGGCGAGCACCAGGTCGTGGAAGCGGAGCAGCACGGCGGCGCGCTGCCGCGCGGGCACCTTCGCCCAGACCGTCTGCGCGGCGCGGGCCCGCTCGAAGGCCTTCGCGACGTCCTCGGGCGTGGACTCGGGCAGGTCCGCCAGCTTCTCGCCGGTGAACGGCGTGTGGTTGGCAGTGCGGCCCGAGCCGGCCACACCCTTGGTGAGCTGGGCGACCAGCTCGGGCGTCACCACGTCGGCCGCGGTGCGCGCGCCCTGCGGGGCGGGGGCGACCGGGTTCGTGCCGGTCTTGTCCGTACGGTCCTTGGAGATGGCCTGCGAGTCCGTCATGGCGCGAGCGTAAGCGCCCTTCAACGTTTTGGGTACCCACGGGTAACGAGGTTTCACCAAGCACTCACACGCCGCCAGCGATCGCTGGCAACAAAGCCCCTGATCAGGGCGTTGTCAGGGCCTTCACCCAGAGTTCGTCGGCCTTCACCGATGTTCGCCGATGCCCGCCGGTCAGACTTTGTCGATGTCGAGGTTGGCGATCGCCGCCTTCGCCACCTCACGCCCGCGCTCGGTGAAGTCGCCCTTGCCCGGGTAGTCGATCCACAGCTGGTACATGTCGCCCGACCGGGTCTTGTAGTAGAAGACCTTCGCCTCGCGCGGCTTGGGCGCGTCGGAATCGCTGTCATCCGTGTAGGTGATGGTGTTCTCGGCGGACTCACGGTCGTTGTACGTGGTCCTGGCCGTCCGGCTGTGCGGAACGGGCTTGTCCGCCATCTTCGAGTTGTCACCCTTGTTGATCTCGTCGGAGTCCTTGTAGGCCTGCGCGGACGCGGAGCTCGCGATCCCGTTCACGCTGTCCTCGGACTTCTTCTTGAGCGAGAGGGTGATGGAGACCGCGTAGCTCGGATCCCGGTAGGAGACCCAGTGATCGGTCTTGATGATGCTGTTGTCGGCCTCGAATCTGACGTACTCCGGCGGCGCCGCGAACGTCGCCGCGACCGTCTTCTCCTGATGGTCCTGCCACCCGTCCGGCAGCGGACCCGCGAACGGGTTCGCGATCACCAGGTACGCCGCCACCGCCGCCGCGACGACCGCCGCCCCGACGCCGAGCAGCGCCTTGCGACTGAGGCTGACGCCCTTGCCGCCGGGGCCCGCGAGCTGGACGACCTGGGTGGGCGGCTGCTCCGGCGGGTTGGCCGCGCGTTCCAGAAGGTCCCGCACGCGCGCCGCGTTCGGGCGCCGGGCCGGATCCTTGGCGAGCAGGCCGTTGACGGCCTCGGCGAGCGGGCCCTGGGCCGCGGCGGGCGCCGCCGGGGTCGCGTTGATCACGGACTGGAGCGTCGCCGGCGTGTTGTTGCGGCGGAACGGCGAGACGCCCTCCGTCGCCGCGTACAGGACGACGCCGAGGGACCACAGGTCGGAGGCCGGGCCCGGGCGCTGCCCGAGGACACGCTCCGGGGCGATGAACTCGGGCGAACCGACGAAGCCGCCGGTGTCCGTCAGATTGGTCTCGCCCTCGATCTGCGCGATGCCGAAGTCGGTGAGGACCACACGGTCGTGGCGGCCCAGCATCACGTTGTCGGGCTTCACGTCGCGGTGCAGGACGCCCGCGGCGTGCGCGGCCTCAAGGGCGCCGAGCACTTCGAGGCCGATCCTGGCGGCGTCGCGCGCGCCGAGCGTGCCCTCCTGGAGCACGTCGCCCAGCGTGCGCCCCTGCACGAACTCCATGACGATCCACGGCTGTCCGTCCTCGACGGCGACATCGTGGACGTTGACCACGGCCGGATGGTCGAGCCGGGCCGCCGCACGCGCCTCGCGCCGCATCCGCTCGAAGACGGTGGTCCGCTCACGCTCCGGCAGATGGTCGGGGACGCGCGGCTCCTTGACCGCCACCTCACGGTCCACCGTCTCGTCCTTGGCCCGCCACACGGTGCCCATGCCGCCGTGCCCGAGCTTGCTCAGGAGCCGGTAGCGCCCGCCGATGAGGCGCCCCGCACCGGGCTCGGACTCCGCGCTCTGCCGCGGCGGCACGACCTGGGTGGGCGGCGGCTGGTGCGAGGGCTGCGGCTGGGGATACGCGATGGGGGGCTGCTGCGGAGCCGGGGGCTCCTGGGCGTACGGGTTGCCCTGCTGAGGCGTGTGCGGCTGCTGCGGCGGCTGGAGTCCGAAGCTCGTCGGATCGTTCGGGCCGTACGCGGGTCCCCCGTTGTTACTCATGCCCCCATGCCTACCGTGCGGGACACCTCCGGATCCACTCCGGTCACGCAGTTGTGACCGCCCCGATGCCTCAGCCGCCGGAGGGCACGAAGGTGGCGACCGCCGTGTCGAAGTACCGCTTGGCCTCCGTGATCCGCCCGACCGGCGCCGACACCCACACGTCGTACATCCGGCCGCCCTGCTCCCAGCACAGGTCGTACGTGTGTCTCGCGCCCTCCGCCGTGCTGAAGCCGTTCCACGTGAACCGCCAGAGCGCGGCGGGCCGGCCGCCGTGGGTGGTGTCGGTGACGGAACCGTCGCGATAGCCCGGGTTGTTGGCGGGTCCCTTCGCGTCGGAGCGGCGCTGCACCGCGCCGGGCCCGCCCGGGTCGGGGGCGGCCGCCTTGATGCCGATCCTGAACGTGTCGCCCGGCGACATGTAGAAGATCCGGGGTCCGTCGGGCTTGCGGCTGAAGTCGTCCGGCACGGCCAGGGAGAACCCCTCCGGGTCGACGGCCGTGCGGTAACCGGCGGGCGACGCCGGACGCGTGCCGGTCTGCCGCTCCGTGACCGTGACCGTCGGGCGGGGCTCCGGGGCCGAGTCCGAGGGGGACGCCGCGTCGCCCGTGGGGCCCGGCGCGGACGCCGTGGGGCGGTGGGTGCCGCCGCCGTCGCCGCCGTTCACGAGGAGCGCGGCCGCCGAGACGCCGGCCCCGGCCATCGCGGCGACGAGCGCGGCGGCCGCGAGAACGACCCGGGGCGAACGCTTCTGCGTGGGCTCCGCAGCAGGCGCCGTGGGGGTGTTCCGGGCGGTGGGCGTGTAGCCGGCCACGGCCCGCGGCGTCGTGCCCGTGGCGACGTACGCGCGAAGGAGCCGGTCGGCCTCGTCCAGGCCGAGCCTGAGCGCCGGATCGCGCTCCAGCAGTCCCCGTACGACGGGCAGCAGCGGCTCGGCCTCGGCGGGCGGAATGATCTCGCCGACCACCACGGCGTGCATGATCCCGCCCAGCGAGTCGCGCCGGAACGGTGATTCGCCCGTCAGTGCGGCGCACAGCATCGCGCCGAGCGACCACAGGTCCGACTCGGGCCCGGTCCGCTCCCCCGCCATGCGCTCGGGCGCCGTGTACTCGGGCGAGCCGACGAAGGAACCCGTCTCCGTGAGTGTCGTCGCGCCGCTGACCTGCGCGATCCCGAAGTCCGTGAGCACGACCCGCTCGCTGCCCGCCTCGACGAGCACGTTCGCCGGCTTCAGATCGCGGTGCAGCACCCCCGCCGCGTGCGCGACCCGCAGCGCGCCGAGCAGCGCGATCCCGATCCGGGCCGCCTCCCGCGCGTCGACGGGACCGGTCCGCGAGAGCCGGTCGGCGAGCGAGCCGCCCTCGATCAACTCCATGACGATGTACGGACGTTCACCGTGTTCCACGACGTCATGGACGACGATGACGTTCGGGTGGCTGAGCTGGGCGACCGCGCGGGCCTCGCGCAGGGTGCGGTCCTTCTGGCGGCGGGCCTCGTCGGCGGAGAGCGTCTCGTCGAGCACGAGTTCCTTGACCGCGACGTGCCGCCCGAGCAGCTGGTCGGAGGCGCGCCACACGACGCCCATTCCGCCCCGGCCGATACGCGCCTCGAGCCGGTAACGCCCGGCGATCACACGGACGTTGTCCTCCCACTCGGTCCCCATGCGTTCCATCATGCCGCACGGAACGGGACCCGGAGAGGTGTGCTCCGGGCCGTCAAAGGATCAACGAAACCGCAGGCGGCGCCCGCACACCAGGGGATGCCTACGGTTGCCAGCTCCGCAGGATCGCGTCGAACTGCTGCCGCGCCTCGTCCCAGTCGGCCGACGGCACGGACAGATAGATGGCGTACTCGGTGCCGTCGTTCTCGACGTACGTCTGCTCGATGGCGTGCCGCGGACCCGACGTCGTGTCCTTGTTGCCCGCGGTCCAGGTGAACTCCCACAGGGATCCCGGCCGGTCACGGTACGTGTTGGACTGCAGGTTGACCTGCTGGTAGTCGGGCAGCTTCGTGACCTGCCGCTCCAGGTCCAGCTGGTGGTGGTAGGAGTCAGGCCAGTCGGGGGACTTGTCGACCGCGATCCGCACGAAGTGGGCGCCGCCGTCCGGCGTGTAGTCGACCTGGGAGCCGTCCGCCTGCCGCTTCCAGCCCTTCGGGAGCATGAGGCTGTAGCCCTCGACGTCGTCGATGCGAACCCAGTCGTCCGGGATGCTCCCGGCCTTGTGCCCGCCGCTGCCGGAACCCGACGAGGTACTCGTTGCCTGGTCCTTGCCGGAGTTCGTGTTCGACGAGGTCCGGTGACTCAGGTAGTGGTTCGCGGCGAACGTCCCGCCGCCGCCGACGAGCGCGGCAGCCAGCGCCACGGCGACGACACGCGGCCACTTCCGGCGACCTGCTGCGGGGACCGTCGGCATGACGGCGTGATGCACGCCTATCGCGGTCGACTTCTCCGGGGGCGTCGGTGGCGACGCGACATGCACCTGCGTGGGCACGTAGGCCTGCGCAGCGCTGGACCGCCGCCCCTCGGCGGCCTCGGCGAGCATCGTCTCGGCCTCGTCGGCGGACGGACGCGCCGCCGGGTCCTTGCGCAACAGCGCCTGGATGACGGGCGCGAGGGCGTCCGCGTGCGTGAGTTCGCCCGGCTCGTCCTCGACGACGGCCTGCATCGTGCTGATCGGCGACGTGCGCCGGAACGGGGACTTCCCCTCGACGGCCGTGAACAGCGTGGCGCCGAGCGCCCACAGGTCGGACGCGGGTCCGGGAGCCGCGCCGCTGACCCGCTCGGGCGCCAGATAGTCGACCGAGCCGACTATCTCGCCGGTCCGCGTGATCGTCGAGTCGCCCTCGACCTGCGCGATGCCGAAGTCCGTGAGCAGCACCCGTCCGTCGCGGGCCAGCAGGACGTTGCCCGGCTTCACGTCGCGGTGCAGCACCCCGGCCGCGTGCGCGGCGCGCAGCGCCCGCAACGTCCACAGGCCGATACGGGCGGCCTCGCGCGGCAGGATACGGCCCGACTCCTTCACGGCGTCCGCGAGCGAGGGACCCTCGACGAGCTCCATCACGATCCACGGACGGTCGTCGTGCTCCAGCACGTCGTGAACGGTGACGACCGCCGGGTGGTTGATCCGGGCGGCGGCCCGCGCCTCCGTCTGTGTCCGCGTGAGCAGCACGGCGCGGTCGGCCTCCTGCACGTACTGGGCCGCCGTCAGTTCCTTTACGGCCACGGCGCGGTGCAGCACTTCGTCGTGTGCGCGCCACACCCGGCCCATGCCGCCGCGTCCGATCGAGTCACCGAGTCGGTAGCGGCCCGCGAGGAGCAGGCCCTGCATCTGATTCACGTTCCCCCGCAGGCGCATTGGTCGTGCCACGGCCGCTCATGGCCTTGACAGAGCCACATTAGGGAGCGGCCAAGGTACAGGGAACCGGCGGGGGTGCACGGAGACCGCACTGTGACGCTTGTCGCCTGTCGGGACGGGAGCCGACAGGTCATCAACTGGGTGCATTCCGTGCACCTGTACGTCATCGGACGCTGTCTCGGCCCGCGCCCCGACATCGTCACAGGACGCTGCCTCAGCCGGTGCTCCGACACATCACCGGAGGCTGCCTCAGCCCGTGCTCCGATACGTCGCCGAGGCCTGTTCGTACAGGCGCGTCACCTCGTCGCGTTCGGCCTCGGGGCCCCGCAGCTGCACCACGTGGTACCGGCCGCCCACGATCATCGCGAGGTTGCGTACGTACGTCTCGCGGCCCGCCGAGTTCTGCCAGGTGAACTGGCCCTCGGCCATGGCCCGCCCGCCCACGTCGATCCGGCGCATCCCGCTGGACGTCGCCCACGTCGAGTCGCGGAACGGCTGCAACTCCCTTTCCTTCTCCCGTTGGTACGTCATCGGGTCGCTGCCGTACGCGGACGTGCTGTCGCGGCCCGGGACGACGACGAGCTCGAAGTCGCCGTGCGTGTAGAGGACCTGTCCCTGTCCGTTCCTGCCCTGCCGGTTCCAGCCCTTGGCGACGGCGACGCGGAACCCTTCGGGGTCCTTGCGCAGGGTGAAGCCCTGCGCGACCTCGGGTTCGGACGAGTCGGTCTGCGGATCGGTGGCGGCCGGGGTCGACGAGCTCTTGCCGCCGTTCTTCCCCTGGCCCCCGGTGGATTCGCCCGCCGAAGGCGCCGGTGTGGACCTGCCGCCCTCCGGCGCGGGCCGGCCGCCGCCGGTGGCACCCGCGTGATCCTTCGCGCCCTCCCCCGGCGTGCCGTCGCTCGGCTCGGCCTTCGGCATGAAGACCACGGCGTACGCGACCGCCGCGGCCAGGCCGAGCAGTACGAGAACGAGCAGGGTGCGGCCGAGCGAACGGGGCTTCCTGGACTGCCCGTCCGACGGGGTGCGACGCTCCGGCGAGCCCCGCTCCGGCCGCGTGCGGCGCTCGGCCTGCATGTGGCGCTCGGCCTGCTGCGGATGCGCCTTGGCCCGCTTGTGCCGCGCGTGCCCGGCCCCGGCCTGGGCGGCGGAGCGCCTGCGGCGCCTGCGCACGAGCTCGCCCCGGCGCCGTACGACCGGAAGCCGCGTGGCGTCGAAGGGGGGCGCGGCCACGACGTTCGTACCCGCCTCCGGCTCCGGCGCGGACCGCACCAGCGACCTGAGCCACCCCCGCAGCTCCTCGAAGTCGAGCCGCTCCGTGGGGTCCTGACGCAGCAGCGACTCGACGACGGGCCGCAGAGGCCCGCACTCCTCGGCGAACGCGGGCGGCTCGGCGCACACCATCTGCACCAGCTCGCCGGTGTTCTCCTCCGGGTACGGGGCATGCCCCTGGACCGCGCGGAAGAGGAGGGCGCCGAGGGCCCACAGGTCGGTGGCCGGGCCGATCGGGGCGGCCAGCTGCCAGTTCTCGTGGACGGGCCCCGCCTGCTCGGGCGCCCAGCGCTCGGTGACGGGCCCGACGACGGTCATCCGCGCCTGCCGCGCACGGTCGGCGGCGAGGGCGGTGGTGGGCCCGCGCCCGGCCGCCGGGGCCGCCTGCTGCTGCGCGGGGATGAGCTGGTCCCAACGCGTGGCCCCGGGCGCTCCGGGCGCGGGAGCGGGAGTCTCGGGGGCGGGAGCGCTCGGCTCGGGCTGCTCCATGCCGGGCCGCGGGATCGCCCCGTGCCAGGGACGCCCGGCGGAGCCGCGTACGCCGTAGGGGTCGTCGATCCGGCCGGGCTCCGCGCCGCCGCTGTGCGCACCGCCGTCCTTCGCACCGGTGCCGGACTCGCCCCCGTGCTCCGCGCCCGGCCCGCGCTGCGGCGGCCCCGGTGTCCCGTCCGTGTCCAGGCCCCCGCGCGCGGCGGCCCGCGCACCCGCCCGGTACGCGGCTATCGCCCCGGCGCGCGCGGCCCGCGGGTCACTCCCGGCCTCGAGAGCGGCGGGCCGGGACGGCGCGGGCGCAAAGGCGGCGGGAGGGGCGTAGGGAGGCGCGGGCGCCGAAGGCTGCGGCTCCTGGGGTGCCGGGGCAGCGGGAGGCGCCGGCGTCGGGTCATAGCCGCACAGCGCCTCCTCCGCGGCACCGGCAGCGAGTCCGGTCAGCACGATCCGGCCGTCGTCGCACACGAGGACCGTGCGGGCGGTGATGTTCCGGTGGACCCAGCCGTGGGCGTGCAGCGCGCGCAGCGCGGTGAGGACGTCGGACGCGACCTCGGCCGCCCGGTACGGGGACAGCGGTTCCTCGGCGAGGAGCGCGGCGAGCGGCCGTGCGGAGACGACCTCGCTGACGATCCACAGCGAACCGCCCTCGGCGAACACGTCGAAGACCTGGTCGAGCCTTGGGTGGTCGGGTATCTGGGCGGCGGCCTGCGCGGCCTCGATGGCGCGGCGCACCGCGGGATCCGCCGGCCTCCGCGTGGTCCGCGCCGCGTCCCCCCGCTCGCGCCGGCCACGCGACTCACGCGGTACGAACCCGTCCGGGAGCCCTTCGGCGTCGAGCACCTCGGCCTCGACGACCTCGGGTAACGGCACCTGCCTGATCAGGACTTCCTGGCCACTGTAGGTGTCGAACGCCCGCGTCTGGGCGAACTCGTACGCGTCGGCCGGCGACAGCGGCAGGCGGTAACGGTCGGCGAGCACTCGGCCGGCATAGTCCTCCACGACGCGTCCCCCTGTCCGCCCGGTGGTCAATTCCGTTCGTTTTGCGCCCTGTTGTGCGCAGTGATGCTTCCCGTTACGGCTGCGCACGGTCCGCAAGCACTCACGATACGTGCCGGACTGCTTTCAGGCTCAGGACTTCGGCTTGAACGTCTTGGTGAACGTCTGCCAGGCGGCCTTGCGCTGCGCACCGTCCCAGTCGGCGGCCTTGGCCGTGTACATCAGGCCGTACCCGAGACCGCTGTTGACCACGAAACCGCGGTCGATCGAGCGGTACTTGGTGCCTCCGTCGACGTACGTGAACTCCCAGTCCGCCGTGTTCCAGCCGCGGAAGTCGACGGCCGCTATGCGTATCCGGTCGTACTGGGAGCGGCGCATGTACTGCTCCTGGTTGCGCCAGTCCTGGACCGGGTTCGACTTGGGCGTCGTCGTCCAGCCGACGAGCAGCTTCTGCCCGTCGGGACCCACGAAGCGGGCCCCCGCCGCGCTCGTCGAGCTGTACTTCCAGCCCTTCGGGAGCCCGATGGAGAAGCCCTGGTCGTGCTTGTACGTCGAGGCGGCGCCGCTGCCGCCCGGGACCCCGCTGCCGCCGCTGGTGCTGCCGGGCGACGCGCCCTGGCCGGCGTCGCTGTCCTTGTCGCCGCCCTTGTCGGTGTCCGAGCCGGAGCCCTGGCCCTTGTCGGAGCCCTTGCCGCCGTCCTGAGCCGCGTCGTTGCCGCTGCCGGACCCGCTGCCCTTGTCCGTGCCACCGCTGCCGCTGCCTGTGCCACTGCCTCCGGTCGCTCCCGCGGAGGCGGACTTGTCGCCGCCCTTGGCGGAACCGCCGTCGTCGCCACCGCTGAACGCGATGCCGATGACGGTGCCGATCACGGCGAGCGCGACAAGCACCGCGACGATCACGAGGGTGCGCCGCGGGACCACGTCCGTGAGCGAGGCCCGGGTCGCCGGCGTACGCGGCTGCCCGGCGGGCTGCGCCGGAACACCCGAACCGCCCTGCCCGACCGCGGGATGCGCGGAGGCCTCCGCCGTATCGCCGGACGCGGCTCCGCCGCTCTTGCCGGCCGCACCGGCCGCAGTCGCAGCGGCGGCGGCTTTGCGCACCGACCGCAGCGCACCGCGCAGCTTCTCGGCGGCTTCTTCGCCCCTCTTGCCCCCGCCGGTGCCGTCACCGGCGTCCGCGGGACTCACGGAAGCAGCTGAAGACCCTGCCGCAGCCCCCGCCGCCGAACTTCCCTTGCTGAAGCGCACCTTGGGCGTCTTGGGCGCCTTGGGCGTCTGTTCGGGAATGGGCGGCAGCGGCACGACCTTGGTCGCGTCGACCGGCTCGGGTTCCTCGTCCTTGGGCTCGGGAGCGTGCAGGACGTCGTTGAGGAGGGCCCGCGCCCCGGCGTCGTCGAGCCGCTGCTCCGGGTCCTTGGCGAGCAGCCCGTAGATGACCTTCTCCAGCGGCCCCGCGTTCTTGGGCGGGTCGACCGGCTCGGTCATGACGGCCGTCAGGGTCGCGATGGCGGACCCCTTGTCGTACGGGGGCACGCCCTCGACCGACGCGTACAGCAGTCCGCCGAGCGACCACAGGTCGGCGGCGGGGCCGGGCTTGTGCCCGCGCGCCCGCTCCGGCGAGATGTACGAGGGCGCGCCGACGAGCATGCCGGTGGACGTGATCGAGGGGTCGCCCTCGACCTGGGCGATGCCGAAGTCCGTGAGGACGACGCGCCCGTCCTCGGCGATCAGCACGTTCGACGGCTTCACGTCGCGGTGCAGGATGCCCTCGCGGTGCGCGGCGCGCAGCACGTCGAGGATCGCGAGCCCGACCTCGGCGGCGCGCCGCGGCTCCAGCAGGCCGTCCTCACGGATCTGCTCAGCGAGGGACTTGCCCTCGACGAGTTCCATCACGATCCACGGCCGGTCGTCCTCGTCGACCACGTCGTAGACCGTCACCGCGCTGTTGTTACGGATGCGCGCGATCGCCTTCGCCTCACGCAACGTTCGCGTGATCAGGCGCCGCTTCTCCTCGTCGTCGATGCTCGACGGGAACCGCAGTTCCTTGACGGCAACCGTCCGGCCGAGTGTCTCGTCCTTCGCCCGCCACACGGTGCCCATGCCGCCGCGGCCGAGGACTTCTCCCAGCCGGTAGCGCCCGGCGAGGAGACGTGCACTCTTGTCCTGACGAGCTGTGCCCGCCTGCTCCGCCTCCGACATGCGTCCCCTCTGCAACCCGCCCTGACAGAGCCTTCATTGTCCCTTACCCGAGGACCACTCCACGCCCAGGGTCGGCCGTCCCGCATGATGGACCGCACACACGGAGGGACCGTCATGCCCGTACTTCGGACACTGCTGGCCATACCCCTGGCAGCGACCCTCTTCTGTATGTTTCCGGGCAGTTCCACGACACTCGCGGCCCCGGCCACGGACGTTACTCTTCCGCTGCTGGTCACGGAGGGCAAGGCCCCCGCCGCGGCGCTGCTCGCCCGCGAGGGCAGGACGACGCGCTTCGTACGCACCGGCCCCACGATCCGCCGCACCGACCACTTCCGGGCCGGGAGCATCACGAAGTCGTTCATCGCGACGGTCGTGCTGCAACTCGCCGCCGAACACCGCCTGCGCCTCTCGGACACGGTGGACGGCCACCTCCCCGGTCTATTGCGTGACCACTCCGTCTCCCTCCGCTCGCTTCTCACTCACACCAGTGGCCTGCCCGACTTCACGGCGCGCACGCATGGCACGATCCCGGTATCTCCCCGAACGGCCGTACAACTGGCCGAGGCCGACCCGCCGGGCCCGCGCGACCACTGGTCGTACTCGAACACCAACTACGTCGTGCTGGGCATGGTCATAGGCCAGGTCACGGGCCACTCGTACGCGACCGAGGCCCGCCGCCGCATCATCGAACCGCTCCGCCTCACCGGCACGTCGTTCCCCGGCGCCCGCACCACACTGCCCACGCCACACGGCCGCGCGTACGACGCGACAGGCGACGACGTCACCACTCTGAACCCGCGCGTGGCCGGCGCCGCAGGCGAACTGATCTCCACCCTCGCCGACCTGAACCGCTTCTACACGGCCCTCCTGAAGGGCCGCCTGCTCCCTCCGGGCCAACTCCGCACGATGCTCAACACCCGCACCGCGCAAGGCCGCTACGGCATGGGCCTCTACCCCACGAAACTCCCTTGCGGAATGACGATATGGGGCCACAACGGCCGAATCGAGGGCAGCTACGTCCGCACAGCGACCACGAGAACGGCGTCAAGAGTGATCACGTTCCGCACCAACACGGACACCGCGAAGAACACCCCCGAACTGGAACGCCGCCTACTGACGGCAGAGTTCTGCCCACCCACACCCACCAGCGGAACAAACGACTGAGACCGAGCACACCACTCAGCGCGTCCGTCGTTTGAGGCTGAGCACACCACTCGGCGCGTCCGCCGTCTGAAGCCGAGCACACCACCCGGCGCGTCCCTCGCCTGAAGCCAAGCGCATCCGTCACCCTGCCCGGTGTCACCTGAGGAGACGGGCCCACCGTCTCAGCCTGTCCGGCGCTTGAGGCCGAGCACACCCTTCACTCAGCCCGGTGTCACCTGAGGAGATGGGCGCACCGCTCAGCCCGTCCGGCGTTTGAGGACGAGCCCGCAGGGCGAAAGGGGGGCCTGGGGGCACAGCCCCCAGCGCAACCCCGCCCACCCATCCACCCCGCACAGTCAGCCCCGCACAGTCAGACCCGCACAATCAGCCCCGCCCACATCAAAGCGGCACAATATCCGGCGCCCCCAGTCGCGCCGCATCGGCCGAGAGGTCATCCGGCTGACGCTGAGACTCCCGCTCGGCCTGCACCCGCTTGTCGTAGTGCTCCACCTCCCGCTCGATCTGGTCCTTGTCCCAGCCGAGCACCGGAGCCATCAGCTCCGCCGCCTCACGCGCACACCGAGTCCCCCGGTCGAACGTCTCGATCGAGATCCGCGTGCGCCGCGTCAGCACATCGTCGAGATGCCGCGCCCCCTCGTGCGAGGCGGCGTACACGACCTCGGCCCGCAGATAGTCGTCGGCGCCGGTGAGGGGCGCGCCGAGCCCGGGGTCGGCGGCCACCAGGTCGAGCACCTCCTCCGCCAACGACCCGTACCGGTTGAGCAGATGCTCCACCCGCACCACATGGAGCCCGGTCCGCGCGGCGATCCTCGCCCGCGCGTTCCACAGCGCGTGGTAGCCCTCGGCCCCGATCAGCGGAATGTCCTCGGTGACGCAGTCGGCGACCCGCTGGTCGAGCCCGTGCACCGCCTCGTCGACGGCGTCCTTGGCCATGACCCGGTACGTCGTGTACTTGCCGCCCGCCACGACGACGAGCCCCGGCACGGGGTGCGCCACCGTGTGCTCGCGCGAGAGCTTGCTCGTGGCGTCGGACTCACCGGCGAGCAGGGGCCGCAGGCCCGCGTAGACCCCCTGGACGTCGTCGCGCGTGAGGGGCACCGCGAGCACCGAGTTCACATGCTCCAGCAGATAGTCGATGTCGGCGCTGGAGGCAGCGGGGTGGGCCTTGTCGAGGTCCCATTCCGTGTCCGTGGTGCCCACGATCCAGTGGCGCCCCCACGGGATCACGAACAAGACGCTCTTCTCGGTGCGCAGGATGAGCCCGGTCGTCGAGTTGATCCGGTCCTTGGGCACGACGAGGTGGATGCCCTTGGACGCGCGTACGTGGAACTGGCCGCGCTCACCCACCATCGCCTGGGTGTCGTCCGTCCACACACCCGTCGCGTTCACGATCTGGCGGGCGTGGATCTCGTACTCCCCGCCGCCCTCCACATCCTCGACGCGGGCGCCGACGACGCGCTCGCCCTCCCGCAGAAACCCGGTCACACGCGCCCTGTTGGCGACCTTCGCCCCGTACATCGCGGCCGTGCGCACCAGCGTCGCCACATACCGCGCGTCGTCCATCTGCGCGTCGTAGTACTGCAAGGCGCCGACGAGCGCGTCCTTCTTGAGCGCGGGCGCGACGCGCAGCGCGTGACGCCGGCTCAGATGGCGGTGCATGGGCAGCCCGCGCCCATGCCCGCGCGCCATCGACATCGCGTCGTACAGGGCGACGCCCGAGCCCGCGTACAGCCGCTCCCAGCCCTTGTGCTGGAGGGGATACAGGAACGGGACCGGCTTCACGAGGTGCGGGGCGAGCCGCTCCAGGAGCAGCCCGCGCTCCTTCAGCGCCTCGCGTACGAGCGCGAAGTCGAGCATCTCGAGATACCGGAGCCCGCCGTGGATCAGCTTGCTCGACCGGCTCGATGTGCCGGAGGCCCA
Source organism: Streptomyces sp. NBC_00569 (assembly GCF_036345255.1). NCBI lineage: Bacteria > Bacillati > Actinomycetota > Actinomycetes > Kitasatosporales > Streptomycetaceae > Streptomyces > Streptomyces sp. NBC_00569. Next base: position 4,475,708 of record NZ_CP107783.1, read on the forward strand.
GTCCCGCGCCTCGACCAGGCCGGTGGACAGACCCCGGGTCGCGGCGTCGAGCGCGGTGCCCGCGCCGACCACCCCCGCGCCCACGACCAGGATGTCCAGCTCCCGCTCGGCCATTCCCGCGAGCGCCTCGGCACGCTCCGCCGGTCCCAGTGTCGCTGTCCTCACTGCTACCTCCCGCTGTCGGTCAGTCGGCGTCGGTCCAGTCGGTCCCACCGGCGTCACCTGTCTGATGCGCCCCGGCTCTCATCACCCATGCACCGATTCTGACCGCCGTGCCCGACTTCAGCCACCACTCACCCGCAGCCTGTGGACAACACTCCGGGATTCCCGGCCAGGCAATACCGCATAACGGTCATATTTACTCCTAGTCTGACATTGCGCTCGCCCATCTTGTCCACAGGGCTTGCGCTCTCCTCCCGCTCCGGCTATTGGGAAGGACGGCTCACCGCCATGCCCGCAGATCTCGCCGTCATCGGACTCGGTCACCTCGGCCTGCCCCTCGCCCAGGCCGCCGTCGCCACCGGCATCGCGACCATCGGCTACGACCCCGTACGCGCCACCGACCTCGCGGCCGGCCGGCTCCCCGCCGACGGCGCCGAGGGAACCATGACCGCCGCCGACATCCGCCGGATGCTCTCGGGGGGCTTCCGGCCGACCGGCGACCCCGTCGAACTCGGCCGCGTCCGCACCGCCGTCATCTGCGCCCCCGCGCCACTCGGCGCGGACCGCTCCCTCGACCTCACGCAGCTCACCGACGCGACGCGCGCCCTCGCCGCCCGTCTGCGTCCCCACACCACGGTGATCATCGAAACCCCGGTCGCCCCCGGCACCACCGAAGGCGTCCTGCGCCCTCTCCTGGAGGACGGCTCGGGGCTGCGCGCCGGCCGCGACTTCCACCTCGCCTACTCGCCGGGCCGCCTCGACCCCGGCAGCCGCACGCACGCGTACGCCACGACCCCCAAGGTGATCGGCGGGCTCACCCCCGCCTGCACCGAGTCCGCCGCCGCCTTCTACGGCCGCCTCTCCGACAAGGTGGTTCGCGCGCGTGGACCACGCGAGGCCGAGACCGTCCAGCTCCTGGAGACCAACTACCGCCACGTCAACATCGCCCTGGTCAACGAGATGGCCGTCCTCTGCCACGACCTGGGCGTCGACCTGTGGGACGTCATCCGCTGCGCCGAGACCAAGCCGTTCGGCTTCCAGGCGTTCCGTCCCGGCCCCGGCGTCGGCGGCCACGGAGTCCCCCAGGACCTCTCACGCCCACCCCTCCCGGTCCGCCCCCTGCGCATGGTGGAACTGGCCCAGCAGGTCAACCACCACATGCCCCAGTACGTGATCCAGCGCGCCGCCACCCTGCTCAACGAACACGGCAAGTCCGCCCGGGGCGCCCGCGTCCTGCTCCTCGGCGTCACGTACAAACCCGATGTCGCCGATCTGGAGGGCACCCCCGCCCAGGAGATCGCCACCCGGCTGATGCAGCTGGGCGCGGCGGTCAGCTACCACGACCCGCACATCCCGTCGTGGAACGTCCTCGGCCACCCGGTCCCCCGCGCGGACTTCCTCTACGAAGCCGCCGCGGACGCCGACCTGACGATCCTGCTCCAGCCGCACCGCACGTACGACCTCCAGGGCCTGTCCGTGAAGGCCCAGCTCCTCCTGGACACCAGGGGCGCCACCCCGACGGGCGCGGCCCACCGCCTGTGAAGCCGCTCTCCGTAGATCCGTAGAGCTGTGACGGCCCTCAACGTGGAAGGGGCCCGCACCGAAACGGTGCGGGCCCCTTCCACGTGGTGCTGCGTCAGCGGCGGTGCTGCGAGTCCGCCACCGTGACCTCGACCCGCTGGAACTCCTTGAGCTCGCTGTAGCCGGTCGTCGCCATGGCGCGCTTGAGGGCGCCGAAGAAGTTCATCGAACCGTCCGGGGTGTGCGACGGCCCGGTGAGGACCTCCTCCGTCGTACCGACGGTCCCGAGGTCGACCTTCTTGCCGCGCGGCACGTCCTCGTGGACGGCCTCCATGCCCCAGTGGTGACCGCGGCCGGGCGCGTCCGTGGCGCGCGCCAGCGGGGAGCCCATCATCACGGCGTCGGCGCCGCAGGCGATGGCCTTCGGCAGGTCGCCGGACCAGCCCACGCCACCGTCGGCGATCACGTGCACGTACCGGCCGCCGGACTCGTCCATGTAGTCGCGGCGGGCGGCGGCCACATCGGCCACGGCGGTCGCCATCGGCACCTGGATGCCGAGCACGTTGCGCGTGGTGTGCGCGGCGCCGCCACCGAAGCCGACGAGCACACCGGCCGCGCCGGTGCGCATCAGGTGCAGCGCGGCGGTGTACGTGGCGCAGCCGCCCACGATGACCGGCACGTCCAGCTCGTAGATGAACTGCTTCAGGTTCAGCGGCTCGGCGGCACCGGAGACGTGCTCGGCGGACACGGTGGTCCCCCGGATCACGAAGATGTCGACGCCCGCGTCCACGACGGCCTTGGAGAACTGGGCGGTGCGCTGCGGCGAGAGCGCGGCGGCGGTGACGACACCGGAGTCGCGCACCTCCTTGATGCGCTGCCCGATCAGCTCCTCCTTGATGGGAGCCTCGTAGATCTCCTGGAGGCGGCGTGTGGCGCTCTCCGTGTCCAGCTCGCCGATCTCGTCGAGCAGCGGCTGCGGGTCCTCGTAGCGGGTCCACAGGCCCTCGAGGTTCAGCACGCCGAGGCCACCGAGCTCCCCGATCCGGATGGCGGTGGCCGGCGAGACGACCGAGTCCATGGGAGCCGCCAGGAACGGCAGCTCAAAACGGTAGGCGTCGATCTGCCAGGCGATCGAGACCTCCTTCGGGTCGCGCGTACGACGGCTCGGTACGACGGCGATGTCGTCGAAGGCGTACGCCCGGCGGCCGCGCTTGCCGCGCCCGATCTCGATCTCAGTCACGTGTGTGGCCTTTCCCTCTGCGTTTCAGCGCCTTCCAGTATCCCCGACATACGCGCCAGGGGCGGCCCCGGGAACCCCGGGACCGCCCCTGACCCTGTCCTGGACTGTCTGCGGCTACTTGCTGCGGCTGTAGTTCGGTGCTTCGACCGTCATCTGGATGTCGTGCGGGTGGCTCTCCTTGAGGCCCGCGGACGTGATCCTCACGAAGCGGCCCTTGGTCTCCATCTCGTCGATGGAGGCGGCGCCCACATAGCCCATCGTCTGGCGCAGACCGCCGACGAGCTGGTGCAGCACGTTGGCCAGCGGGCCGCGGTAGGGCACCTGGCCCTCGATGCCCTCGGGCACGAGCTTGTCGTCGGAGGCGACCTCGGCCTGGAAGTAGCGGTCCTTGGAGTAGGACCGGCCCTGCCCGCGGGACTGCATCGCCCCGAGGGAGCCCATGCCGCGGTACGACTTGAACTGCTTGCCGTTGATGAACTGCAGCTCGCCCGGGGACTCCTCGCAGCCCGCGAGGAGGCTGCCCAGCATGACCGTGTCGGCACCGGCGGCGAGCGCCTTGCCGATGTCACCGGAGTACTGCAGACCGCCGTCACCGATGACCGGGACGCCTGCGGCGCGGGCGGCGAGAGCCGCCTCGTAGATGGCGGTGACCTGCGGGACACCGATACCGGCGACGACGCGCGTGGTGCAGATGGAGCCGGGGCCCACACCGACCTTCACGCCGTCGACACCGGCGTCGATCAGGGCCTGCGCGCCGTCACGCGTCGCGACGTTGCCGCCGATGATGTCGACGCCGACGCTGGACTTGATCTTCGCCATCCAGTTCAGCGCGTTGCTGTTGTGTCCGTGCGAGGTGTCGACGATGAGGAAGTCCGCGCCCGCCTCGGCCAGCGCCTGAGCGCGCTCCAGGGCCTCGGGGCTGGCGCCCACCGCGGCACCGACGAGGAGGCGGCCCTCGGCGTCCTTCGCGGCGTTCGGGTACTGCTCGGCCTTCACGAAGTCCTTGACCGTGATGAGGCCCTTGAGGACGCCCGCGTCGTCGACCAGCGGAAGCTTCTCGATCTTGTGGCGGCGCAGCAGCTCCATGGCATCGACGCCGGAGATGCCGACCTTGCCGGTCACGAGCGGCATCGGCGTCATGACCTCGCGCACCTGCCGGCTGCGGTCGGACTCGAACGCCATGTCGCGGTTGGTGACGATGCCGAGCAGCTTGCCCGCCGGGTCGGTCACCGGAACGCCGCTGATGCGGAACTTCGCACACAGCGCGTCGGCCTCGGCCAGCGTCGCGTCCGGGTGCACGGTGATCGGGTCCGTCACCATGCCGGACTCGGAACGCTTCACGAGGTCGACCTGGTTGACCTGGTCCTCGATCGACAGGTTGCGGTGCAGCACGCCGACGCCACCCTGCCGCGCCATGGCGATCGCCATGCGGGACTCGGTGACCTTGTCCATCGCCGCCGACAGCAGCGGAATGTTCACGCGCACGTTGCGGGAGATGCGGGACGAGGTGTCGACCGCGTTCGGGAGGACCTCGGACGCGCCCGGCAGCAGCAGCACGTCGTCGTAGGTCAGCCCGAGTGTCGCGAATTTCTCGGGCACTCCGTCGACGTTTGCAGTCATGACACCTTCCCCAAATGGCCTTGATCGGTGCGGATGTCCATGCTAACGGGATCCGGAGGTGTCTCATTCCACGATCAAGATCACCGAGCAGATTTGTACGTTCACACGTGCGCAGACCGCGGGCCGCCCTTGGTGCGCCTCAGGCACACGTGGCGCGTCTCACTACAACGATTCGCCGCTCGGCTCGGTGTTCGCCCCGGTCTTCGGGCTGCTCGGCTCGACTCACGCCCGGCTCGGCGTACGGCCCGCCGCTCGCCTCGGCACTCGGCTTTCTCGGCGTGCTCGGCTCACTGCTCGGCGAGCGCCCGCAGCCGGCTGAGCGCGCGGTGCTGGGCGACGCGGACGGCGCCCGGCGACATGCCGAGCATCTGTCCGGTTTCCTCGGCGGTGAGGCCGACGGCGATCCGGAGCAGCAGCAGCTCGCGCTGGTTCTCCGGAAGGTTGGCGAGGAGCTTCTTCGCCCACTCCGCATCGCTGCTGAGCAGGGCCCGCTCCTCCGGTCCGAGCGAGTCGTCGGGCCGCTCCGGCATCTCGTCGGAGGGCACGGCGGTGGAACCGGGATGCCGCATGGCGGCGCGCTGCAGATCCGCGACCTTGTGCGCGGCGATGGCGAAGACGAACGCCTCGAAGGGGCGCCCGGTGTCCTTGTAGCGCGGCAGCGCGAGGAGCACCGCGACACAGACTTCCTGCGCGAGATCTTCCACGAAGTGCCGTGCGTCACCCGGCAGTCGGGTCAGACGGCTGCGGCAGTAACGGATCGCGAGGGGGTGGACGTGCGCGAGAAGGTCGTGCGTGGCCTGCTCGTCGCCCTCGACGGCGCTGTGGACCAGTGCACCGATGGCCCCCCGGCCGGCTGCCTCGTCGTCGCGCATCGGTCCATGGTGCCTTGGCGGCGTCCGGTCCGTGGCACCGCGTCCGTAGTTGTGCACTGAAGCGTTATGAGCAGGTGCGCCGGAAGTCATCTCGTGCGCCCTCCCCTTCCGCTCGGCCGACTCGTCCCTGAGGAACTCCACAACTCAAGGATGCGGCATGTCCGGCGAAACGAGGACCGGCGGCCGTCCGCAGCCCCGTCCGCCCTGGAGCGGACGGGGATCGCTGTGCCCCCGCGGCGGCGCACCGTGCGCCTTAGCGGACCAGGCCCCAGCGGAAACCGAGCGCCACGGCGTGCGCACGGTCCGAGGCGCCGAGCTTCTTGAAGAGGCGGCGTGCGTGCGTCTTGACCGTGTCCTCGGAGAGGAAGAGCTCGCGCCCGATCTCCGCGTTGGACCGGCCGTGGCTCATGCCCTCGAGCACCTGGATCTCACGCGCGGTGAGCGTCGGCGCCGCACCCATCTCGGCCGACCGCAGTCTGCGCGGCGCGAGCCGCCAGGTGGGGTCGGCGAGCGCCTGCGTGACCGTGGCACGCAGTTCGGCACGCGAGGCGTCCTTGTGCAGATAGCCGCGGGCACCGGCGGCGACGGCGAGCGCGACACCGTCCAGGTCCTCGGCCACGGTGAGCATGATGATGCGCGCACCGGGATCGGCGGACAGCAGCCGCCGGACCGTCTCGACGCCGCCCAGACCGGGCATGCGTACGTCCATCAGAATCAGGTCCGAGCGGTCGGCGCCCCAGCGGCGCAGGACTTCCTCCCCGTTGGCCGCGGTCGTCACGCGCTCTACGCCGGGGACGGTCGCGACCGCGCGGCGGAGCGCTTCTCGGGCAAGCGGGGAGTCGTCGCAGACGAGGACGGATGTCATGACCGTCCTCCGCAGCTGATGCGCGTCACCTTGGGCCTCCAGGCTGGTACGAATCGTCACCTGTGCGGTCGACGCTCTCGGACAGATGCCCGAGCGCTTGTTCTTTCAACCGCCTCCGCACTCTCAACGACGGTCACCCGAAAGAGTTACGGGTTCGACGGTCTGCTTCGGCACTCTACGTGAGGGACCGGACACAGAGCAGACGGCGCAAGCGACTCACAAGGTTTCACCACAACCCATGCCCCATTTAGCTCTTTTTCTTCACTTTCAGTGGTGTCTGAGGCTAGATTCGCAATGAGTCATATTTTCATCTCCTTAGACAGTAGATGTACGGTTCTTGGGCACCTTCCCGCGTCAGAACGGCTACAAGGGGACACAGCAATGGCAGATTTCTCCCGCCTTCCCGGACCGAACGCAGATCTGTGGGACTGGCAGCTCCTCGCGGCCTGCCGCGGGGTGGACAGTTCGCTCTTCTTCCATCCGGAGGGGGAGCGGGGAGCGGCGCGCAGTGCCCGCGAGAACTCGGCCAAAGAGGTCTGCATGAGGTGTCCGGTGCGCGCGGAGTGCGCTGCTCATGCGCTCCAGGTGCGCGAGCCGTACGGCGTGTGGGGCGGGCTGACCGAGGACGAGCGCGAGGAGCTCATGGGTCGCGCCCGCAATCGGCTCGTAGCCGCCGCACCGGCACCGGCGGGCGGCGCCCCACCCGGGCTGAACAGCTGAAGGAACGTTTCTCTAAGGCACGCAGTGACGTGCCCGTGGGCCTGCAAGGGCCCGATCAGCGGGCCGCGGCCCGCGCCAGGTGGTCGAGCGTGGCTGCCACGGCCGGCACCTGGGCCAGGTCGGGCAGTGTGAGGGCGACGATCTCGCGCTGCACAGCCGGCTCCACCGTCACCGTGCGTGCACCCTTGGGACGTACGGATTCGATGGCGAGCTCCGGCAGGACCGCCACACCGAGGCCTGCACCGACCAGGCCGATCACCGCCGGATAGTCATCGGTCGCGAAGTCGATGCGCGGTGTGAATCCCGCGCCCTCGCAGACCTCCACCAACTGCCGGCGGCAGCGCGGGCAGCCCGCGATCCAGGGCTCGTCGGCCAGCTCACCGATGGAGACCGCGTCCGACTTGGCCAGCCGATGCCCCTCAGGGACCAGGCCGACGAGGCGGTCGGCCAGCAGCGGACGGACGACGAGGTCGTCCCAGTCCTCCGCGGCCTGAGCCCCCTCGTAACGGAAGGCCAGGGCCACATCGCAGTCGCCCTCTCGCAGCATCCCGACCGAGCGCGGAGGCTCCGCCTCCACGAGGGACACGCGGGTGCCGGGGTGCGCGGCGCGCAGGGCGGCCAGCGCCGTGGGGACGAGCGTGGAACTGCCGCTGGGGAACGAGACGAGCCGGACACGGCCCGCGCGCAAGCCCGCGATGGCGGCGACCTCTTCCTCCGCCGCGGTCAGTCCGGCCAGGATGCCCGCCGCGTGTCGCACCAGAGCTTCACCCGCCTGGGTGAGTCGCATCTCGCGGCCCGTACGGATGAGGAGCGGGGTGCCCGCCGAGGATTCGAGGGCCTTCATCTGCTGGCTGACCGCGGGCTGGGTGCAGCCGAGTTCGCGGGCGGCCGCCGAGAAGGAACCGGTGGCGGCCACGGCGCGCAGGACACGGAGATGACGGGCCTCGATCATTCCCCAAGCATAAGGGAGCCTTGGATGCAACGGGAAATAATGCGTCGACGCTTTGGCGCCCTGTCGCTTAGCGTGCCGTCATGAAGGTTCTGTCTCTGAACGTGGGTCGCCCCGAGGCCAGCGAGCACACCGACCAGGCCGAGGGCGTGACCGGTATCGACAAGCGGCCGGTGCCGGGCCCCGTCCGGGTGGCGGCGCCCGGGCCCAAGGGGATCGGCGCCAGCGGTCTCGAAGGGGACGCCGTGTGCGACATGCGCCATCACGGCGGCGACGACCAGGCGGTCTACGCCTTCGCCCGCGAGGACCTCGACGAGTGGCAGGGCACGCTCGGCCACGCTCTGCGCAACGGCTCGTTCGGGGAGAACCTCACCACCGAGGGCGTCGACGTGTCGGGCGCGAAGATCGGCGAGCGCTGGCGCGTCGGCCCCGACCTCGTCCTCGAGGTCGCCTCGGGCCGGATCCCCTGCCGCACGTTCCAGGGCCACCTCGCCGAGAAGGGGTGGGTCAGGCGCTTCACCGCGCGGGCCGCACCTGGCGCGTATCTGCGAGTGATCGAGCCGGGCGCGATCCGGGCGGGCGACACGATCGAGATCGTGCACCGGCCCGACCACGAGGTGACCGTCGCGTTCCAGTTCCGGGCCGTCACGACCGACCGCGGCCTGCTCCCGCGGCTGCTCGTCGCGGCGGACGCGCTCGCCCCCGAGGCAGTCGAGGCCGCTCGTACGTACGTGGCGAAGTACGGGGGCGGGGACGCGGTGTAGAGGCGGAGCGGACCCGGGCCGCGCGGCGGTCACGGGCTCGGGCGCGCGACCCCAGCGGTCGTTGTCCGCACGGAGGTTGCGGAACCGGTCCGCGCGCCGGTTGCGCAACTGGTCGCGTGCGCCACGACGGTGACGGCCGAACCGGCCACGCGGAGAACGCGCTTGAAGCGGGACATGCGTCGAGCTTCCTGCCCGCGCCACCCCCACCACATCGCGGACGACTCCCGCGACTACCCGAACTGCCCGTACATGTAGGCAAGTTGCCGACACCAGAACACAAAGGGGTGGTGCGTGGATGCTCCTTCCCGACACTCCGTACCTGTCCGCCGCCGTCCGCTCTCCCCCGAGGGCAGCGGTGTGACGGGGCAGTTCGTGGTCGTGGACAAGGGCCAACGCGCGGGGACTCCCGAGCGCGGTCGCCCACGGCGGTCACTAGCCTTGCCCCATGACTACCGCTCTGATTACGGGATCCACCTCGGGGATCGGTGCCGCGTTCGCGCGCCGGCTCGCCGCGGACGGCCACGACCTCGTCCTGGTGGCGCGTGACACCAAGCGGCTGCGGGAGCAGGCCACCGAGCTCCACGACCGGCACGGCGTCGAGGCCGAGGTGCTCACGGCGGACCTCGCCACCGACGAGGGTATCGGCGCGGTCGAGGCACGGCTGTCCGACCGCAAGCGTCCCGTGGACCTGCTGATCAACAACGCGGGCTTCGGCAACAAGGGCCAGTACCTGGAGGTCCCGCTCGCTGACGAGTTGACCATGCTGAAAGTGCACTGCGAGGCGGTCCTGCGGCTCACGTCCGCCGCGGTGGCGCCGATGCGTGAGCGCGGCAGGGGCGGCGTGGTGAACGTGGCGTCGGTGGCGGCGTTCGTGCCGCGCGGGACGTACGGCGCGTCGAAGGCGTGGGTCGTGCAGTTCACGCAGGGCGCGGCGCGGGACCTGGCGGGCAGCGGTGTGCGGCTGATGGCGCTCTGCCCGGGGTTCGTCCGTACGGAGTTCCACGAGCGGGCCGACATGGGCACCGACAACATCCCCAACTGGATGTGGCTCGACGCCGACAAGCTGGTGGCGGCGGCGCTCGCCGATCTGGCGCGCGGCAAGTCGCTGTCCATCCCGGATCCGCGGTACAAGACGCTGATGGGCGTCGTGAAGCTGGCGCCTCGCGGGCTGCTCGGCGGCGTCACGGCGAAGACAGGGCGCAAGTACGGGCCGCAGTAAGGCACGGCGAGTAAGGCACGCCGAGTACGGGGCCGAGGCGGGTCCGGGTCGGGTCGGGCGGGGCCTCGGTCCCGCCCGACCCGACTCACCCGTTCCCGTTCCCGCTCCCGCCGGGTCGTTACACGGCGGTGGGAGGATGGAGCTGTCCGGACCTTACGCAGGGGGGCCGGAAGGGGCGTCATGACGTTCGTGCAACTGATCGACTGCAAGACCAGCCGATTCGACGAGATGAACCGGCTCATGGACACATGGGCGGAGCGGACCAAGGGGAAGCGGACCGCGACGCACAGCTTCGTCGGCAAGGACCGGTCCGACGCGTCGCACTTCATCGAGATCGTGGAGTTCCCGTCGTACGAGGAGGCGATGCGGAACTCGAACCTTCCGGAGACCGACACGATCTTCCGGGAGATGGTCGCCCTCTGCGACGAGATGCCCACCTTCACCGACCTCGAGGTGGTGCGGGACGAGCAGCTGTACGCGGGCAACGCGCGCCGGTTCTTCGAGACGGTCGCCATCGAGGGTGAACTGCCGCCGCTCAACGGCCTGCTCGCGGAGGACTACCACGACCACGACCCCGGCAACGTGACGGACACCATCGGTCTCGACGCGATGCGGCGCGAGATCGAGATGTACCGCGGCGGGTTCGACCTCGACTTCATCATCGACGACCAGATCACCGAAGGCGACCGGGTGTGCACGCGGTGGACCTTCAAGGGCGACCACAACGGCGACTTCATGGGCATTCCGGCGACGGGCAAGCAGGTCACGATGACCGGCGCGACCATCTTCCGGTTCCAGGAGGACGGGAAGATCGTCGAGGGCTGGTGGAACATCGACCGGCTGGGGCTGATGGCCCAGCTCGGCGCGCTCGATCAGCTCGAGTCCTGACCGCTCAGGCCCGGACCCGGCGCCGCACACGCCGAGGCCCGGCCCCGCGAAGAACGCGGAACCGGGCCTCGTACGGTGCAGAGCCGGTCGGACCGGCTCTGCACCGGTGACTCAGTGCACCAGTGACTCAGTGGCTCAGTGCACTAGTGGGAGTGGCCGTGCCCGTGGCCGGCGGCCTCGGGCTCCTCCTCCGCCGGCTTCTCGACGACCAGGGTCTCGGTCGTGAGCAGCAGCGAAGCGATGGACGCGGCGTTCTCCAGGGCGGAGCGGGTGACCTTGACCGGGTCGATGACGCCGGCCTTGACCAGGTCGCCGTACTCGCCGGTCGCGGCGTTGAAGCCCTGGCCCTTGTCGAGCTCGGCGACCTTCGAGGTGATGACGTAGCCCTCGAGGCCGGCGTTCTCGGCGATCCAGCGCAGCGGCTCGACGGCGGCGCGGCGCACGACCGCGACACCGGTGGCCTCGTCGCCGGTCTTGTCGAGGTTGCCCTCGAGGACCTTGACGGCGTGCACCAGAGCGGAGCCACCACCGGAGACGATGCCCTCCTCGACCGCGGCGCGGGTCGCGGAGATGGCGTCCTCCAGACGGTGCTTCTTCTCCTTGAGCTCCACCTCGGTGGCGGCGCCGACCTTGATCACGCACACGCCGCCGGCGAGCTTCGCGAGGCGCTCCTGGAGCTTCTCGCGGTCCCAGTCGGAGTCCGTGTTCTCGATCTCGGCCTTGATCTGGTTGACGCGGCCCTCGACGTCGGCCTTGTTGCCGCCACCGTCGACGATCGTGGTGTCGTCCTTGGTGATGGTCACGCGGCGGGCGGTGCCGAGCACGTCCAGACCGGCCTGGTCGAGCTTGAGGCCGACCTCCTCGGCGATGACGGTGGCACCGGTGAGGGTGGCCATGTCGCCGAGCATCGCCTTGCGGCGGTCACCGAAGCCGGGCGCCTTGACGGCGACGGCGTTGAACGTGCCGCGGATCTTGTTCACGACCAGGGTCGACAGGGCCTCGCCCTCGACGTCCTCGGCGATGATCAGGAGCGGCTTGGAGCCACCGGCCTGGATGACCTTCTCGAGCAGCGGCAGCATGTCCTGGATGGAGGAGATCTTGCCCTGGTTGATCAGGATGTACGGGTCCTCGAGCACGGCCTCCATGCGCTCCTGGTCCGTCACGAAGTACGGAGACAGGTAGCCCTTGTCGAACGCCATGCCCTCGGTGAAGTCCAGCTCCAGACCGAAGGTGTTGGACTCCTCGACGGTGATGACACCGTCCTTGCCGACCTTGTCCATCGCCTCGGCGATGAGCTCGCCGACCTGCGAGTCCTGGGCGGACAGACCGGCGACGGCGGCGATGTCGGCCTTGTCCTCGATCGGGCGGGCGGTCGCGAGGAGCTCGTCGGACACGGCCTTGACCGCGGCGTCGATGCCCTTCTTCAGGGCGGCCGGGGAGGCGCCGGCGGCGACGTTGCGCAGGCCTTCCTTGACCAGGGCCTGGGCGAGCACGGTGGCGGTGGTGGTGCCGTCACCCGCGATGTCGTTGGTCTTGGTCGCCACCTCCTTCACCAGCTGGGCGCCGAGGTTCTCGTACGGGTCGTCGATCTCGACCTCGCGGGCGATCGTGACACCGTCGTTGGTGATGGTGGGAGCGCCGAACTTCTTGTCGATGACGACGTTGCGGCCCTTGGGGCCGATCGTCACCTTGACCGTGTCGGCAAGCTTGTTGACGCCGCGCTCGAGGGCGCGACGGGCGTCCTCGTCGAACTTCAGGATCTTCGCCATGGAGCTGTTAGTCCTCTCGAACGAACTGCGCCCCCGACGCCCGGCATGCTGAGAAAAGTCGCAGCTGAGTAGCGGGGTGCCAGGGGCGCAGAACTAAAACAGTGGGTGAATTACTTCTCGACGATCGCGAGCACGTCGCGAGCCGAGAGGACGAGGTACTCCTCGCCGTTGTACTTCACCTCGGTGCCGCCGTACTTGCTGTACAGCACGATGTCGCCGGTCTGCACGTCGAGCGGCAGGCGCTCGCCGTTCTCGAAGCGACCCGGGCCCACGGCGAGGACGACGCCCTCCTGGGGCTTCTCCTTCGCGGTGTCCGGGATGACCAGGCCAGAGGCGGTGGTCTGCTCGGCGTCGAGCGGCTGGACCACAATGCGGTCCTCGAGCGGCTTGATGGCAACCTTGGAGCTGGTGGTCGTCACGATCCGACCTCCCCCTTCGGAGATCACGGGGTTAACTGTCTGAGGTGGCGACCAGGTGGATCCGTCGTCGCGGGTGCCGGACCTGCCCGTCGCTATTGGCACTCTCCAGTGGGGAGTGCCAGGGCCGAGACTATGACTGCGATTAGCACTCGGTCAAGCGGAGTGCCAATTCACTGACGGCGAGTCTTCCGCACGGCCCCTTCGGCCCGTCCGTCACAGGTAGTCCTCGAGCCTCCCCACCGCGAACCCCTGGGCCTGGATGAGGCGCAGCAGCCGCGTCATCGTCCCGGTGAGCGACGCCCCGTGCGGGCCGACGCCGTCACGGAACTGGGCCCGGACGATGTCACCGGGACGCAGCCGGCCCCCGTCCGCGTCACGCAGGTCGCCGCTCGCCACCGAGGCGCGCCACAGGACCACGACGTCGACCCCACAAGTGGCGGCGGCGCGCAGGGTGTTCTGGTTGTACTCGCCGAAGGGCGGCCGGAGGAGGCGGGGGCGGGTACCGAAGCGGTCCTTCAGCCGGTCCTGCTGGCCGCAGATCTCGGCGTGCTGCTCGGCGTACGGGAGCGAGGGCAGGAAGTGGTGGTTCAGGGTCTGGTTCTGCACGCCCGCGCCGAGGGTCCGCAGCCTGCCGAAGTGGTCGTGGCCGGGGCCCGCGACGCCGTCCGTGAGGAAGACGCTGACGGGCAGCCGCAGGTCGCGGACCATGTCGGCGAAGTGCGGGTCGCGGTCCACCCCGTCGTCGAAGGTGAGGAAGACGACGTGGTCCTTGGTGGGGACGTGGTCCACGACGGGCGGGAGCGCGTGCGGCCCCGCCCCGGCCGCGTGGCGTGCCGGGGGTCTCGGCGCCGGGGCGAGCGGAGCGGAGAGTCCCCAGCGGCGGTAGGCGTCCCGGGCACGGCCGTCACGTGGAGTTGTGGCGTGACGCGCGGGGGCGTGAAGAGGCACGACGCGCACCCGCCCCCCGCCGGCTCCCGCCGTCCCGGCCCCGAGCGCACCCCACGACCCACCCCCCGGACCGACGGCCGGTGTGGTCGTCGGTGCCGCGTCGTGCGAGTGGCGGACCCTCTCGGCCGCCTTCCTGCTGAGCCGCTCGATCGGGTCCACGGACGGGGCACACCCGGTGAGCAGCGCGGGTGCGAGGACACCGGCGGCCAGGGCAGCGGCGAGCAGCCGCCGGGGCCCGGTGCGCGCGAGGGCCCGCCGCGCCCGCACGGGCATCACAGGTAGTCCTCCAGCCTGGCCACCGCGTACCCCTTGTCGGTCACGTACTTCATGAGCAGGCGGACCATGTCGGGCATGCTGCCCTTCCACTCCTCGCGGCCGCGGAAGTGGGTCAGGATGATGTCGCCGGGGTGCAGGTCCCGGTCGGCCTCGCGCCACTCGACGTGGTCGACGTACACCTCTTCGTTCCAGATCGGCGCGTACTTGATGCCGCAGGACTTGGCGGCGCGCAGCGTGTCCCGGTTGTAGTTGCCGTACGGCGGGCGGAAGAGAGCGGGCAGCTCGCCGTACTGGCGCTGCATGATGTTCTGCATCCCGCAGATCTCGCGCTTCTGCTCCGCGTAGGACAGGCCGGGCAGATACGGGTGCGTCAGCGTGTGGTTGTTCAGCGTGACGCCACGGGCCTGCATCTTCCCGAAGTAGCCGTAGTCGTCCTTCACCAGGTAGTTGCTGAGGAAGGCGGTGTACGGGATCTTCAGGTCGCTCATCATCTTCAGGAACTCCGGGTCCTTCTCGGAGCCGTCGTCGATGGTGAGGAACACGACCTTGTCCTTGGTCGGCACGGTCGTGAAGACGGGCGGCAGGTCCTCCTGGCCGTGGACCTCGAAGCCCTTACGGGCCCGGATCACGGGCTTCTCGGCGGGCGCCGGCGGCGCGAGGAGCGGCGGCTTCGACAGGCCCCACTTCCTGGCCATCGCGACCCGGGCGGCACGCATCTTGCCCGCGTGGGAGTCGAGGGCGCGGGCAGGCGGCGCCTGGAGGGGCTGCGGGCCGGGCGCCGGCTCGACGGCCTTCTTGCCGTCGGCCGCGGCGCACCCGGAGAGGACCGCGCAGGCGGCGAGAACGGCGAGACAGGCCCGCGTACGGGCGTGACGGGCCCCCCGGCCCGGCATCCCCTCAGCGGCTCTTTTGTCGTTTTGTCGTACAAGTCGCATGGCGCCGGATCCTCGCAGCTCACAGCACCGATCCGGGCCCGACACCGCGGCCGGGCGCGCACCGTCCACCGACTGGCCCACAATGGGCCTGGTGAACGACCTCGCCTCCTTCAGCTCACTGCTCTCCGCGCAGGGCCAGGCGCTCCTCGACGACGTACGGGACATCACCCCCGGCCAGGAGCTCGCCGTCGCCACCCGGCTGCGCCGCGACCACCCGGCGGACCTCGTCTCGGCGGCCATCGCGCAGGCCCGGCTGCGCCAGCGCGCCGCGGCGAAGTTCGGCGAGGCGGACGCGCGCCGCATGTACTTCACTGCGAACGGCGTCGAGCAGGCGACCCGCACGAGCGTCGCCACCCACCGCGCGCAGGAGTTCAAGGCGCTCGGAGTGCGCTCCGTCGCCGATCTGTGCTGCGGCATCGGCGGCGACGCGATCGCGCTGGCCCGCGCCGGGATCTCCGTACTCGCCGTCGACCGCGACCCCCTCACCTGCGAGGTCGCCCGCGCGAACGCTCGGGCCCTGGACCTCGACGGGCTGATCGAGGTCCGCGAGGCCGATGTCACCGAGGTCGACACGGAGCCGTACGACGCGGTGTTCGTCGACCCCGCGCGCCGGGGCGGCGGCAAGGGAGGCGGCCGGATCTTCGACCCGGAGGCGTACTCCCCGCCCCTGTCCTGGGCGGTCGGCGCGGCGCTCGGGGCCCGGCACGCGGCCCTGAAGATCGCGCCCGGCATCCCCCACGAGGCCATCCCCGACGCGGCCGACGCCGAGTGGATCTCGGACGGCGGGGACGTGAAGGAGGCCGTGCTCTGGTTCGGCACCGAGCCGGGCCGCATGCGGGCGACACTGCTCCCCGGGCCGCGCGCACTCACCGGCCGCGGCCTCCCCGACCCCGAAGTGCGGTCCGTGGGGCGGTACTTGTACGAGCCCGACGGCGCCGTCATCCGCGCCCACCTGGTCGCCGACGTGGCCGAGGAGGTGGCGGGCGGGCTGATCGACGAGACGATCGCCTACGTCACGTCCGACACACTGCGGGCGACGCCGTACGCCACCGCGTACGAGATCACGGACCACATCCCGTTCAACGTCAAGAAGTTGAAGGCGCTGCTGAGGGAGCGCGAGGTCGGGATCCTGACGGTGAAGAAGCGGGGGTCGGCGGTGGAGCCGGAGGAGCTGCGCCGCAAGGCACTGCCGAAGCGGCACGGCCCGAACGCGGTGACGGTCTTCCTGACCCGCGTCGCGGGCGCCCCGACGATGCTGCTCGGCGCGCCCGCGCGTCCGGCTACTGGTGGTGCCGGGTCCTGAGCGGCTCCAGGTTCGGCTCGGCGCCGATCGGGCCGGTCCGCTCCACCGAGGTGGCGTCACCGCCGTTCGTGCGGGCCAGGAAGGTGCTCCGCCGCGCGCTCTGCGGCTCCACCCCGTTGTAGTAGGGGTGAGAGACGTACTGGCCGCTGCCCGCGCTGATCGCGGCCCCGGAAGCGTCCAGCGTGCCGGCCGCCACGGAAGTGCTGCCGCCGAAGCCGACCGCGAACTGGACGCTCGCGGACTCCCGCAACAGATAGCTGCTCGTCGCGCTCGACAGGGCGCCGGGCGTGGTCCAGAGCACGGGACCGAACACGTTCATCGCGGAGCCCGCGGACACACCGCCGCGCCACGAGTCGACCGAGGCGAGCCCCGCCTGGCTCGGCGCACTCCACCAGAGCTTGGCGAGGGCGGCCGCGGTGCCCTCGTGCCCGGTCCCCGTGACCGGGTAGTACGTGTACGTCGAGGGCCAGCTGGAGAACGTCGTGTGCGTCAACGCGTACTTCGCGGACGTCCCCACCGGGATGATCATGGTGTCGTCGGGGTCGAGGCTGTTGAGGTACGACTTCACCGACGAGGTCAGCGTGTTGCCGTCGTTGAGCACGACGCCGCCCGCGCTGCCCGTCCCGTCCGCGCCGGCCGCGACCGACGCCGCCAGAGCCGAGTGGTAGTCGGTCCCGGTCGCCAGGAACACGTACTTCGGCGCGCTGGTGATCGACTTGGCCACGGCGACCGAGGTCGAGTAGCGGGAGGTGCCCGCCAGCCGCTTCGGCGTGAAGCCGAGCGCGGTCACCTGCGAGGACACGGTGCTGCTGAGCATGGACGTGCCGCCGACGAGATAGACGTACGCCCCCGGCTTCAGCGTCCGCTTGAGCTCCGCCTTCACCGCGGACGACAGGCCGCCCGACGGCGTCATGAGGACCGGCCCGTGCTTCTTGCCCGCAAGGGCCGGCGCCGTGAGCGAGTACGAAGGACTGTCACGGTTGATCAGCACCGCCGCCTTGGCGTCCATCAGGCCCGGCTCGCTCTGCCCGACCGTGTTCCAGGTCCAGCGCGAGGAGGCGACGTTGGTCGCGTAGGTGTCGGCGCCCCAGACGCGGCCCGTGGTGTTCTTGCGCAGCGGCTGCCAGCTGGGGTTGTAGCCGAAGTTGCCCTCCTGGTGACCCGCCACCGCGGTCAGTTTCCCGCTGTCCAGGTCCACGTACTCCGTGGTGTGCACGTCGGAGCTGTCGCCCGAGGTGTCCGCGTCGAAGATGATGCGCCCGCCGGTGGGTGACCAGGACGGGTTGCCGTAGCCGCGCGGGCCGGTGGTGATCTGCTTGGCGTCCGTGCCGTCGGCGTTCGCCGTGAAGATCTGCGCCGGGCCGCCGTCGGGATACCGGACGAAGGCCAGCTGCGTGCCGTCCGGGGAGAAGGCGGGCTGCTCGCCCTCGGTGAGGATCTGCTTCACCGTCCCGGTCTCCGGGTCGTAGGTCCAGATGCCCTTGTTGTCGTAGCAGCCGTAGTTGACGCGCCGCTCGAACGCGATCACACCGGACGTGCTCACGGTCGGGTCGTTGTCGCAGACGGTGGTCGGCTCCTGAGCGCTCGTCAGGAGCGGGCGCGGGGCCCACGAGCCGTCGGAGGGGCCGTAGCCGAGCTGGCCGTTCGACGTGAAGAAGATGTACCGGCCGCCCCACCCGTAGGTGAGATCGCTGGGGATGTAGCTGGCATGGAATCCCTCCCCGTCCGGGAGGGTGACCTTGGAGGCGCCGTTCGGGCGGATGCTCTGGACGTCCTGCCAGGCGCTGACCAGACGGCTGCCGTCCGGGGCCCAGGCGGACCAGTCCCCGTCGTACGTGTTGGGGACCTGGGTGACGGCGCCGGTGGCCGGGTCGTACAGCTGCGGTCCGTCGAAGAGGATCTTGCCCTCGGTGCCGGGCCAGGGTCCGGCGTCCGCCGAGGCGACGGGCGCGGTCGCCAGACTGCCCGCGGCGAGCGCGACCGCGGTGGCGAGCACCGCGGCACGGCGGCGCGTGAAGAACTTCAAGAGTGACCCCCCACGGATCAGTGATGTCGGAGTGCCGTCCGCTCACGCCACCGCGTCGGGGTCTCCCCCCGCCGACGCGGCCGTATCACGGCAGCCGCGTCACTGTAGTGGCTGGTGCGGCCCCTGGGAACAGGAATTTCCCTGGTCCGTACGGCACGCCTGAGCCCGCGCCAGCAGCATCTCCCGCTCCCGTTCGTTGCGGGTCAGCGAAGCGGCCCGCTCGAACTCGGCCCGCGCCTCCTCGCGCCGCCCGAGCCGGTCGAGCAGGTCTCCGCGCACGCTCGGCAGCAAGTGGTAGTCGCGCAGCGCCGGTTCACCGAGCAGGGCGTCGACCAGGGCGAGGCCGGCCGCGGGGCCCTCGGCCATGGACACCGCCACCGCCCGGTTCAGCTCGACGACGGGGGAGGGCGCCCGGGCGGCGAGCAGCCCGTACAGGGTCGCGATCCCCTGCCAGTTCGTCTCCGCGTACGTGTGGGCGTGCGCGTGGCTGGCGGCGATGGCGGCCTGGAGGGCGTACGGTCCGGGGCCGCCGGCGGACACCGCGTCCGCGCGGCCGAGCGCCGCGAACCCGCGCCGGATCAGGAGCTGGTTCCACCGCCTGCGGTCCTGGTCCCTGAGGAGAACCGGCTCGCCCGACGGGCCCGTACGGGCGGCCGAGCGCGAGGCCTGGAGCTCCAACAGGGCGGCCAGGCCGTGCACTTCGGGCTCCTTCGGCATCAGGGCTGTCAGCAACCGGGCGAGCCGCAGGGCGTCCTCGCACAGCCCCGGGCGCAGATAGTCGTCGCCCGCCGTGGCCGCGTACCCCTCGTTGAAGATGAGGTAGATGACCTCGAGGACCGAGCCGAGGCGGGCCGCCCGCTCAGGACCGTAGGGCACTTCGAAGGCGACGTTCTTCGTGGCGAGGGTGCGTTTGGCGCGCACGATGCGCTGGGCGACCGTCGCCTCGGGGGCCAGGACCGCGCGGGCGATCTCGGCGGTGGTCAGGCCGCCGAGCAGCCGCAGCGTGAGCGCGACCCGGGCCTCGGCGGACAGGACCGGGTGGCAGGCCGTGAAGACGAGGCGGAGCAGGTCGTCGTCGATGTCGTCCGGGTCCGAGGGCTCGTCCAGGTGGGGCGGCGCGGCCTCCAGGTCACGGCCGACCTCCGCCAGCTTGCGCGCGTACCGCTCCTTGCGGCGCACGAGGTCGATCGCCCGGTGCTTGGCGGTGGCCATGAGCCACGCGCCGGGGTTGTCGGGGATGCCCTCGTCCGGCCACTGCTCCAGGGCGGCGACGAGCGCGTCCTGCGCCAGTTCCTCCGCTATGCCCACGTCCCGCACGATGCGCGTGACACCGGCGATGATGCGGGGCGCCTCCAGACGGAAGACGGTCTCGATGGCGTGGGCCGCTTCGGCAGTACGTTCTGCTGTCACGGCCCACCATCAGACACCCGCGCCCACGGGACGGCCAAGGGCCTGTCCGGCGTGGCTCAGCCCTCGGCGATCTCCCGGATCTCGGAGGTGACCGTCCAGTGCTCCTCGTGGACCTTCAGGAACCGCTTGGTCCACTCCAGGATCTCGGCCCGGTCCTTGGCCTGGATGATCGCGTAGCCCCCGATGACCTCCTTGGACTCGGTGAACGGCCCGTCGGTGACGGTGATCTCGCCGTTCTCGTAGTGCACGCGGGTGCCCTCGGACGACGGGTGCAGGCCCCCGGTGTCGAGCAGCACACCGGCCTTGGTCATCTCCTCGATCAGCTCGCCCATGCGCTGCATCAGGGCCTCGCTGGGCCCCTCGGCGGGGGCCTTGCTCTCGTCGATGCGGACCAGCGTCATGTAGCGCGGCATGGTGACTCCTCGTTCGGTGCGGTCGGGGGATTCTCCCCGCTCTCGTCCACGCGTCGAACGGGAACTCCGCGGATCGACACGCGCGCAGAAGTTTCTGAAGAAGTTTTCCGGCCCTTCCCCGCGCCCGCCCGTTTCCCGCTCCCCCGGCCACCCTCACCCGCGCCTTACCGCCCCCCTGCCACCATCGCGCCCCATGCCCTTCGACCACAACGACCACTACCACCGCCTCCTCCTGCGCCGCCTGCCGAAGGACGGCCGCACCGCCCTCGACATCGGCTGCGGCACCGGCCGCTTCGCGCGGCGCCTGGCCGGCCGCGGTTACGAGGTCGACGCGCTCGACCCGTCGGCCGAGGTCATCGCCGAGGCGGAGGCCGGGGGCGGCGGACCGCGCTTTCGGCGGGCGGATGTGACGGCGACGGATCTGCCCGAGGGGCACTACGACGTCATCACCTGCCTGGCGAGCCTGCACCACATGCCGTTCGCGACGGTGACGCGGCTGCGCGCTGCCCTCGCTCCCGGCGGCGCGCTGCTCGTCCTCGGCTGCTACGCGGGCGTGACGCCCCTCGACCTCGTGGCCGTCCCGGCGAACGCGGCGGCCCGCGCCGCGGTCCACGTGGCCGACCGGCGGCGCGGCGCCGCGCCGCCGCCCCTCAAGGCCCCGGTGCGCCGACCCGACATGACGCTGGCCGCCGTCCGAACGGAAGCCGGCCGGCTCCTCCCCGGCAGCCAGGTGCGCCAACTGGTCTTCTGGCGCTACCTGTTGACGTACCACGCCTGACGCGTCACCGCAGCGAGGCCCACAGCTTGCCGGCCTCCGGCTGGTCGGCGACGACACGGTTGGGGTCGGACGGAGCCGGGAGCACCGGCATCATGACCGTCTTCACCTCGTCCGCCGAGAGCCCCTTCAAGCTGCCCGCCAGGTCCTGGAGTTCACCGAGGGAGTCGAGACCGGTGTCCGTCGTGAGGCTTCCCGTGAGGGCGTCGGCGACCTCGTAGAGGCGGGCCGGGTCCGTCAGGAGACCGCTGCCCGAGACCTCCTCCACCAGGGCCTTCACCAGCTGCTGCTGGAGTTTGATGCGCCCGAGGTCGCTGCCGTCGCCGACGCCGTGACGGGTGCGGGCGAAGGCGAGGGCCTGCTTGCCGTCGAGGTGGTGGTGGCCCGCGTCGAGCTGGAGGTGGCTCAGGTCGTCGTCGATGTCCTCGGTCGTCGTGAGGTCCACGCCGCCGAGCGCGTCGACGACCGAGGCGAAGCCGGAGAAGTCGATCTCCAGATAGTGATCCATGCGCACGCCCGTGAGCTTCTCGACCGTCTTCACGGCACAGACGGGACCGCCCACGGAGTACGCGCTGTTGAACATGGCGCCGTACGCGGCCTGCGTGCTGCCGCCGGACGAGGTCGGGCACGCGGGCCGCTCGACGAGGGTGTCGCGGGGAATGCTGACGACGGTCGCCGCCGAACGGCCGGCGTTCAGGTGCACCACCATCGCGGTGTCGGAGCGGGCGCCCTCGCTGTGGCCGCCGCCGAGCGCGGAGTTCTCGCTGCCGCTGCGCGAGTCGGAGCCGAGGACGAGGATGTTCAGCGCCCCGGCGGGCGGCGCGGTCGCCGAGGGCTCCGGCGTGGCCGGGGCCGGTTTCGGGGGCCGGTCGTCGCCGAGCGCGCTGTCGATGTCGACGCCCCGGATGTTGTGGTCCAGATGCCAGTACGCCCACGCGGCCCCGCCCCCGGTGAGGACGAGCACGCAACCGGCCACGACACCGACCGTCTTCACCAAACGCCCACGGCGGCGCTGTATTCGCTTCACAGGGCGAACATAAGTCGGAATTATTACAACGGTAAACCAGCTGGACGCCGATATTCGGGAATCTCAGACGGTTCTCACGTCCCAGGACGATGCCGCCTCAGGCGGGAGCGACCGCCTCGAACCGCCACCGATGCACCGTCCGGGTCACCAACTCGCCCTCCGGTTCGGGCAGTTCGGGCAGCTCGGCGTCGTACGCCGCGTCCCACCAGGTGATGACGAGGACCCGGTCCTGCGGGGCACGGAAGAACTCGCGCCGCAGCGGCTCCGCCGCGAGGACCTGCCCCCGCGCCCAGGCGAGCAGCTCCTCGCCCCGCCCCTCGGCCGCCCGGGCCTCCCACATCAACGCGACGGTCATGAGTACAGGTTGTCCTTCGCGGCCTCGTGCACGTGGTCGTGCGTGTGCCCCGGCACGTGCGTCTCCGTCACCGGCAGCGACGAGTCGGCCGACAGGTCCCAGGCGGACGCGGACCGGTTGCGCGCCACCATCTCGGCGCCGAGGGCCGCGACCATCGCGCCGTTGTCCGTGCACAGCTTGGGCCGTGGCACGCGCAGCCGGATCCCGGCCGCCTCGCACCGCTCCTGGGCGAGGGCCCGCAGCCGCGAGTTGGCGGCCACACCGCCACCGATCATGAGGTGGTCGACACCCTCGTCCTTGCAGGCGCGCACGGCCTTGCGGGTCAGCACGTCGACGACGGCCTCCTGGAAGGAAGCCGACACGTCCCGCACCGGAACGTCCTCACCGGCGGCCCGCTTGGCCTCGATCCAGCGCGCCACGGACGTCTTCAGCCCGGAGAAGGAGAAGTCGTACGCGGGGTCGCGCGGCCCGGTGAGCCCGCGCGGGAAGGCGATCGCACGGGGGTCGCCCTCCTTCGCGTACCGGTCGATGACGGGACCGCCGGGGAAGCCGAGGTTCAGCACCCGGGCGATCTTGTCGAAGGCCTCGCCCGCCGCGTCGTCGATGGTCGCGCCGAGGGGGCGCACGTCGGACGTGATGTCGGAGGAGAGCAGCAGCGACGAGTGCCCGCCCGAGACGAGCAGCGCCATCGTGGGCTCGGGCAGCGGACCGTGCTCCAGCTGGTCGACGCAGATGTGCGAGGCGAGGTGGTTCACGCCGTAGAGCGGCTTGCCGAGCGCGTACGCGTACGCCTTGGCGGCCGAGACGCCCACGAGGAGCGCGCCCGCGAGCCCGGGGCCCGCGGTCACGGAGATCCCGTCCAGGTCGGAGGCGGCGACCCCGGCGTCCTTCAGGGCGCGCTCGATGGTCGGCACCATGGCTTCCAGGTGTGCGCGCGAGGCGACCTCGGGGACGACACCGCCGAAGCGGGCGTGCTCGTCGACGCTGGAGGCGACCGCGTCGGCGAGCAGTGTGTGGCCGCGGACGATGCCGACACCGGTCTCGTCGCAGGAGGTCTCGATGCCGAGGACGAGCGGTTCGTCAGCCATTTTCGGTTCCTTGTACGGGTGTCACTGAGGTCGAGGGGTCGGTCAGACGCATCACGAGCGCGTCCACGTTGCCCGGCTGGTAGTAGCCGCGGCGGAAGCCGATGGGCTCGAAGCCGAAGCGCTGGTAGAGCTTCTGCGCCCGGGTGTTGTCGACCCGCACCTCGAGCGTCACCTCGGAGCAGTCGAAGTCGGTCGCGTGGCGCAGCAGGACGGTGAGGAGCCGGGCACCCAGCCCGGTGCCCCACTGGTCCCGGGCGACGGCGATGGTCTGCACGTCGGCCCCCACGCCGGAGCCGCCTTCGTAGTCCGTGCCGGACGCGGCGAGGCCCGCGTACCCGACGAGCCGGTCGCCGTCGTGGGCGACGACATAGCGGCGGGTGGACCCGGCGCCGCGCGCGTGCGCGAGCTCGGACCAGAACATGCCGCGGGACCACGCGTCGTCCGGGAAGAGATCCTTCTCGAGCGCGTGCACGGATTCGATGTCCCACCAGCGCATCTCGCGCAGAGCAGCGCTCACTTCGGAGTGACCACCTTGTAGTTCTTGGGCACCTGCGCGTCGGGCCGGCGCAGATACAGGGGGCGCGGCGCCTGAAGATCCTCGCCGGCGCCGAGCTTCTCGGCGGCAAGGGCGGCGAGGGCGGCCGCCGACACGTTCTCGGGGGCGCGCGCGTCGGGGAACGTGTCCGGGTACAGCACGGCGCCGGCGCCGACCGCGGGAAGGCCCGCGACCTGCTCGGCGATGTCGGCGGGGCGGTCGACGGCGGGCTCGGTGACGCGGGTGCGCGTATCGTCGTAGCGCGCCCAGTAGACCTCCTTGCGCCGCGCGTCCGTGGCGACGACGAAGGGGCCGTCGACCTCGGCGGCGTAGGCGAGCCCGTCCAGCGTGCACAGGCCGTGGACGGGCACCCCGAGGGCGAGCCCGAAGGTGTCGGCGGTCATCAGGCCGACGCGGAGGCCGGTGTAGGGGCCGGGGCCCACGCCGACGACGATGCCGGTGACGGCGTCGAGTCTGACGCCGGCATCGGCGAGCACCCGGTCGACGGCGGGCAGCAGGAGCTCCCCGTGCCGACGGGCGTCCACCTGGCTCGATGCGGCGACGACGGACGAGCCGTCGTGCAGGGCGACGGTGACGGCGGGGGTGGCGGTATCCAGCGCGAGCAACAGCACGCAAACAGCCTACGGCTCCAACGCCCCGCCCACGGCCGCCCCGGGGAGCCGCACGCCTGCTGCTACCGTCACCACAAAGACGTACGGGCACGAGAGGTGGGCAAACAGGTGGCACGGAGCAGCTCGGGATTCGTGGCCGGGCTCACCGCGGCGGCGCTCGCCGTGGTCGGCTTCCTCACCTACCAGGCGTCGGCCAGCGCGCCGGACACCCTGGCCCCGCCGAAGGCCGGGAAGACCCCCTCCGCGGCCGCCTCCCACTCCCCCAAGGACAAGAAGGACCTGAACGCGGTCCCCGCGCAGTCCGGCACCGGTGAGCGGGTCGTCTACTCCGTGGGCGACGAGCGGGTGTGGCTGATCGCAGAGGGCGGCAAGGCCCAGCGCACCTTCACGGTCGCGCCGAGCACGGTGGACCCGCCGGCCGGCAAGTACGTGGTGACGTCGCGCTCGGCTTCGATCACCGGAAGCGACGGCGTGCCGATCGAGCACGTGGTGCGGTTCGCGAATGTCAACGGCATCGCGATCGGCTTCAGCGCGGCGGTCGACGGCTCGATGCCGCAGCCGGACCCGGCCAAGAAGACGGGCGGCATCCGCGAGAAGCGGGCGGACGGCGACGCGATGTGGGAGTTCGCGACGATCGGCAAGAAGATCGTCGTGATCCAGTAGAACCCGTCACCTGACGTCCGGCACAAAAACCCTCACGCGGCGTCGCGGCGCCCTTCACCGGCGTCGGCGCCCGCACCTTCGGCCTCCCCCTCGCCCTCCTCGACGGCGGGCGGAGTGGACACGGCCGAGGCGGCGGCACAGGACGCGAGCAGATCGCTCATGGACAGCCCCGAGGCGGCGATCCCGGACATGTCCCCGTGCCCCGGCACCACGCGGGGCTGCTGCGGCACGTCACGTTCTGAAGCCGACATGGATGCCTCCTGGGCTCCGGGGCAGCAAAGTTAGGTAGACCTAACCAGGACTGACCTCCATGTGACCATGCCGAGCGCACGCCGCGCAACATTTTGCCGACGCCATGTCGGAACGTTCGGGTGAAGGTACGAGAGTCAGGCGGCCAGAGCCTCCAGGCCGGCACCGGCCCAGCGTGCCCCGAGGCCACGCAACGTCACGGAGCGCACCTCGTCGTCCGTGTCGCCCGTGGCGCGGTGAATCACCACATGGAGCCGGTCGTCGGCGAGGTCCTCGACCTTGCCGTCGCCCCACTCGACGACGATCACGGAGTCGGGCAGCGAGACGTCGAGGTCGAGGTCCTCCATCTCGTCGAGCCCGCCACCGAGCCGGTACGCGTCCACGTGCACCAGGGCGGGCCCGTCACCGAGGGGCGGGTGGACGCGGGCGATGACGAAGGTCGGAGAGGTCACGGCGCCCCGCACACCGAGGCCCTCGCCGAGCCCGCGGGTCAGCGTGGTCTTGCCCGCGCCCAGCTCGCCGGTGAGCATGACGAGGTCGCCCGGGCGCAGCAGCTTGGCGAGGCGGCGGCCCAAATCCCCCATACGGGTGGGCGAGTTGACGGTGATCGAGGCGGTGGCGGCGTCAGCTGCCGGGCTGTGCGGTGTCTCCATAACTTCCCACGGTAGCCCCTGAGGGAACGGCTCCCGTGCGCGCGAGGAGGTCGGCCAGCCGGTCGGTGACGGCCTCGGGGTGCTCCAGCATCACCAGGTGCCCGGCGTCGGGCACGAGCACCAGCTCGGCGTCGGGGAGCAGCCCCGCGATGGCCTCGCTGTGCTCGCTGGGGGTGACGAGATCCTGGTCGCCTGCCAGTACGAGGACGGGCAGCTGCGCGAACCGCTCGATGACCGCGCTCTTCTCGTGCGCCTGGAAGGCGGAGTAGAACTCGGCGACGACGTCGATCGGTGTGCTCTCGATCATGCGCTCGGCGAAGCGCACGACGGCGGGATCGACGTCACGCGAGGCGAACGAGTAGCGCTTGATGATGCCCGCGAACAGGTCGGCGGTCGCACGGCGCCCCTTCTCCACGAGGTCGGCGCGCTGTCCCAGGACCTTCAGGACACCGGGGAGCACGCGGCGGACGACGTTGACGCCGACCACGGGCAGCCCGTAACTGACCTCGCCGAGCTTGCCGGAGGAGGTCCCGACGAGGGCGACGCCGGCGACGCGCTCGGCCACGGCCTCGGGAAACTGGTCGGCGAACGCCATCACGGTCATGCCGCCCATGGAGTGCCCGACGAGAACGAGCGGCCCTTCGGGGGCGGCGGCGTCGATGACCGCCTTCAGATCACGCCCGAGCTGGTCGATGGTGACGTCGGGCCCGCCGTCTGCCTGCTCGACCCCGCGCCCGGACCGCCCATGGCTGCGCTGATCCCAGTAGACGGAGCGCACCACGCCCCGCAGGGCGGCACGCTGGAAATGCCAGGAGTCCTGGTTGAGGCAGTACCCGTGACTGAAGACCACGGTGACCGGCGCGGGGGTCTTACGGCCGAAAAGACGACGCCTGCGAGGACCGGCACCGCCCTCGGCCTCCACTTCCTCGACCTCGTAGTAGAGCTCGGTGCCGTCCTCGGCGTAGGCCCTGCCGGGAGTGCCGCGCAGGGCCCCGTAGGGGCCGGAGGCGTCCAGCGCGAGCCGCGCCTTTCTGCGCATTCCGCGGCCGACGGTGAGCCGCTCCACAGCGACACCGGCAGCGGCACCGGCCGCGACGACACCTATCGCGGCGCCGGCGAGCCCGGCCCGCCGCCAGCTCGCGACGGCCGCCGTGACCTCGGCGCTGCTCTCACTCACGTGCCGCTCCTCCGTCGTCCACATAGACGCGCGGAACACGCGCCCCGATCCGGGTGACGATCTCGTACGCGATGGTGCCGGCGGCCTGCGCCCAGTCCTCGGCGGTCGGCTCGCCCCGGTCGCCGGGCCCGAACAGCACGGCCTCGTCCCCGGCCGCCGGCTCGTCGCCGCCGAGATCGACGACGAACTGGTCCATGGCGACGCGCCCGGCGACGGTACGCAGCTTGCCCCCGATGAGTACGGGCCCGGTCCCCGAGGCATGCCGGGGGATCCCGTCCCCGTACCCGAGAGGCACGAGCCCCAGGGTGGTCTCGCCCGGGGTGACGTAGTGATGCCCGTAACTGACGCCGAGCCCGCCCGGGGCGTGCTTCACCAGGGCGAGCGAGGCGGACAGGGTCATGACGGGCCGCAGCCCGAAGTCCTCGGGCGTGCCGATCTCGGGACTGGGCGAGATCCCGTACATGGCGATGCCGGGCCGCACCAGATCGAAATGGGTCTCAGGCAGAGTCAGGGTCCCCGGCGAATTGGCGATGTGCCGGACCTCGGGCCGAACCCCGGCCCCCTCCGCGAAGGAGACCATCTCGCGAAAACGCTCCAGCTGAGCGGCAATCGACGGATGCCCCGGCTCATCGGCACAGGCGAAGTGGGACCAGAGCCCCGTGACGACAACAAGCCCCTCGCGCTCCGCGGCTACGGCAGCACGCACAAGTTCGGGCCAGTCACCGGGCAGGCAGCCGTTACGTCCGAGCCCCGTATCGGCCTTCAACTGAATACGAGCGGCACGCCCCACCACCCGAGCGGCAGCCACGACCTCGTCCAATGCCCACATGCCGCTCACGGACATGTCGAGATCGGCCTCGATGCCCTCGCGCCAGGGCCCGCCGGGCGTCCAGAGCCAGCACATGACGCGCCCCTCGATCCCCGCGGCACGCACCGCGAGAGCCTCCTCGGGCGTGGCCGTACCGATCCAGGTGGCACCGGCTTCCCGCGCGGCGCGCGCGCAGGGGATCATGCCGTGGCCGTAGGCATCAGCCTTGACCACAGCCATGAAGGCGGCCCCTGGCGCACGATCGCGCAGGGATCGCACATTGGCCCGCAGAGCGGCCAGATCGATCTCGGCCCGGGCACGGCCCACGGCAGGTGCTCTCTCAGTCATCGTGCGCCCAGTGTCTCAGAGCCCCCCGACAGCCCCACGTGACCACCACCCGCCAAACCACCCACATCAACCCAAATCGCCAGGTCGGAAGCACCACAGCCGACAGGCCGGAGACCGAATCCCCACGACCCGACGGCCGCACAATCAACCGGGCGAGCGGACGCGAATCCCCCACCGCCCACCGGCCGCACGACAACAGGAGGGGACGCGCCGGGATGTGCGCGCGGAGCCACCTCCACCCCGTTACGGGCGCCTGGCCTGCCGGGGCCGGCCCATGGAACAGCGAGTACGTACATCCCGGGGCGGCCCCGCCCCGAAGACGGGCGAAGCGCCGCCACGGAGCGAAGCGGAAGCCACCGCCCTACACCCCGCGCCGAACGTCCCCCCAGGCCCCGGCAATCCCCCCAGCCACATCCTGAGCGACAACAGGCGCCCCACCGGACACACGCCGAGCGGCAAGCCCATGCAGATAGGCCCCCACAGACCCGGCATCGAGCGCTCCGAGCCCCGCGGCGAGCAGCGATCCGCAGAGCCCGGACAACACGTCACCGCTTCCCGCGGTGGCCAGCCAGGCGGTACCCGTGGAGTTGACCCGGGCCGGACGCCCGGCACCGTCCTCCCGCCCCCCGGCGACCAAGGTGGTGGACCCCTTCAAGAGCACGGTGGCGGAGAACCGGCCGGCCAACTCCCGCACAGCCGCGAGCCGCTCCGCCTCCACCTCCTCCCGGGCAACCCCCAGCAACGCGGCGGCCTCCCCCGCGTGAGGCGTGAGCAACGTGGGCGCGGACCGCCCCCGAACGGCCTCGGGATCGGCGAGCCGCAGCCCATCGGCGTCGATCAGAAGGGGCACCTCCGCACCCAGGACATCCGCGAGCCCGGAGGCGTCGTCACCGAGTCCGGGCCCGGCCACCCACGCCTGCACCCGCCCCGCCTTCCCGGGCGCGCCTTCGGACACCAGGGTCTCGGGGAACCGCGAGACGACGGCGCCGGCCGCGGGCCCGACGTACCGAACGGCCCCGGCCCCACCCCGCAGAGCCCCGGCCACGGCAAGCACGGCGGCACCGGGATACCGGGCGGACCCGGCGACGATGCCCACGACACCACGCCGGTACTTGTCGCTCTCTCCGGCGGGTTCAGGCAGCAGCCGGGCCACGTCACCGTGCTGAAGGGCCTCCAGATCCGCCTCGCCACGCCCCGGTTCGAGCCCGATGTCGACGAGCCGAACGGCACCGGCGTACTCCCGCCCGGGATCGACGAGAAGCCCCGGCTTGTACACACCGAAGGTGACGGTCACATCGGCACGGACGGCCTCCCCGGCGACCTGCCCGGTATCGGCGTTGACGCCGCTGGGCAGGTCCACGGAGACGACGACGGCACGGGACTCCAAGGCGGCACGGACAACGGGCAGGGCAGCCGCGCGAAGCCCGCCGCGCCCCCCGATGCCCACGATCCCGTCGACGACGAGATCGGCGCCGGCAAGCGCGCGCTCACCGGACTCGGCGACGCGCCCCCCGGCGGAGCGGAAGGCTGCCAGCCCGGCACGGTGCACCCGCTCGGAGTCCAGGAGCACGGCGGCGACCCCGGCGCCACGACGGGCGAGCCGGGCGCCGGCGTAGAGGGCGTCGCCCCCGTTGTCCCCGGACCCGACGAGGAGCACGACCCGGGCCCCGTACACCTTGCCGAGGAGTTCGGCGCAGACGACGGCGAGCCCGGCGGCGGCCCGCTGCATCAGGGCGCCTTCGGGAAGCCGCGCCATGAGGGCACGCTCGGCGGTCCGTACGGTGTCGACGCTGTAGGCGGTACGCATGGAACCGAGTCTCCCGCACAGCGGGACACCTCGCCCGTGGCCGAAGCCACAAGCCGAAGCCCGCGCGAGGCCGAAGCCCCCAGCCCCGGCCCCGAGCCCCTACCCCTCTGCGATCACGACCGCCGACGCCACCCCGGCATCATGGCTAAGCGACACATGCCACGACCGCACACCCATCTCCGCGGCACGCGCCGCGACGGTCCCGGTGACCCGTAGCCGCGGCTGCCCGCTGTCCTCGACACAGACCTCCGCATCGGTCCACCGCAACCCGGCCGGCGCCCCCAGCGCCTTGGCCAGCGCCTCCTTGGCGGCGAACCGGGCGGCCAACGAGGCGACACCGCGCCGCTCCCCGCCGGGAAGCAGCAACTCCCTCTCGACGAAGAGCCGTTCTGCCATCCCGGGCGTACGCGCGAGCGACGCCTCGAACCGCTCGATCTCGGCGACGTCGATCCCGACCCCAATAATCAAATCCAGCCCCTCGTACTCAGATCCGGCGCCTCACTCCACCGTCACGGACTTGGCGAGGTTGCGAGGCTGGTCGACCTCGTTTCCCCGGGCCGTGGCCAGCTCGCAAGCAAACACCTGCAACGGCACCGCCGCAACCAGCGGCTGAAGCAGCGTAGGGGTGGCGGGGATCCGTACGAGATGGTCGGCGTAGGGGACGACCGCCTCGTCCCCCTCCTCGGCGATCACGATGGTGCGCGCCCCGCGGGCCCGGATCTCCTGGATATTGGACACGATCTTGTCGTGGAGGACGGACCGCCCCTTGGGCGACGGCACGACGACCACGACGGGCAGGTCGTCCTCGATCAACGCGATGGGCCCGTGCTTGAGTTCACCGGCGGCGAAGCCCTCCGCGTGCATATAGGCGAGCTCCTTGAGCTTCAGAGCGCCTTCAAGAGCGACGGGATAGCCCACGTGCCGCCCCAGGAAGAGCACGGTCCGCTTGTCGGAGAGCGACCGGGCCAGCGTCCGCACGGGCTCCATGGTCTCCAGGACGCGCTCGACCTCACCGGAGATGTCGGCCAGGTCCCGGATCACCGCGCGGATCTCGTCCCCCCACTTCGTGCCGCGCACCTGCCCCAGGTACAGGGCCACGAGATAGCAGGCGACGAGCTGCGTGAGGAACGCCTTGGTGGAGGCGACGGCGACCTCGGGCCCGGCATGCGTGTAGAGAACGGCGTCGGACTCGCGGGGAATGGTCGACCCGTTCGTGTTGCAGATGGCGAGCACGGTCGCGCCCTGGTCGCGGGCGTGCCGCAGCGCCATCAGCGTGTCCATGGTCTCGCCCGACTGCGAGATGGCGATGACGAGCGAGCGCCCGCCGAGAATGGGATCCCGGTACCGGAACTCACTCGCGAGCTCCACCTCGCAAGGGATCCGGGTCCAGTGCTCGATGGCGTACTTGGCGATGAGACCGGCGTGGAACGCGGTCCCGCACGCCACGATCACGACCTTGTCGACCTCCTTCAACACGGCCGTGGGGATCCGGAGTTCGTCGAGCGTCAGCGCCCCGTCGACGCCGATGCGCCCGAGCAGCGTGTCGGCGACCGCCTTCGGCTGCTCGGCGATCTCCTTGAGCATGAAGTAGTCGTAGCCGCCCTTCTCGGCGGCGGAGGCGTCCCAGTCGACGTGGTACGACCGCACCTCGGCCGGCCGGCCGTCGAAGTCGGTGACGGTCACCCCGTCCCCTACGCCGTCCCGCCGCAGCTCGACCACCTGGTCCTGGCCCAGTTCGATCGCCGAGCGCGTATGGGCGATGAAGGCGGCGACGTCGGAGGCGAGGAACGCCTCGTCCTCCCCCACTCCTACGACAAGAGGCGAGTTGCGCCGGGCGCCCACGACGACGTCGGGCTCGTCGGCGTGCACGGCGACCAGCGTGAACGCCCCTTCGAGACGCCGGCAGACGAGGCGCATGGCCTCGGCGAGGCCGGCGCACACGGAGAACTCCTCGGCGAGCAGATGCGCGACGACCTCGGTGTCGGTCTCGGACTCCAGGACGTGCCCGCGCTCGGCGAGCTCGGCGCGCAGCTCGGCGAAGTTCTCGATGATGCCGTTGTGGACGACGGCGACGCGGCCGGCGTTGTCGAGATGGGGATGCGCGTTCCCATCGGTCGGGCCGCCGTGGGTGGCCCAGCGGGTGTGGCCGATGCCCGTGGCCCCGGCCGGCAGCGGCCGCTCCACGAGCTCCTTCTCCAGGTTGGCGAGCTTGCCCGCCTTCCTGGCCGAGGCGAGGCCGCCGTCGGCGAGCACCGCGACCCCGGCCGAGTCGTACCCCCGGTATTCGAGCCGCTTCAGTCCGGCGAGCACGACGTCGAGCGCCGACTGAGATCCGACGTATCCCACGATTCCGCACATAGCGGCAGCCTAAGGCCGCGCGGTCAGCAGCCCCAGACGATCCGGTCCCGCGCGTCCTCGAGGAGACGCAGATACTCCACTTCCTCGCAGCGCGGCTTGCTGCCCATCCGGTAGAGGTCGAGACAGTCGTCGAGATCGTCGCGCAGGTCCTCGTCGGGCAGGTCGAGGGCGAGCTCGCTGCGCACGTGCCCGGCGAAGTCGTCCTCGACGGGTCCGGGTCTGCGCCGGACGAGGTCACGCAAACGGGGCACGGCCATGACGGTTCCCTCCCACCCGGACGGCGCGGCTCGGCGCCGGGTGCCGGGAACGTATCCCCGTTCCCCCGTCCGGTCCAGACCTACGGCTGCAGAACTCCCGGAATCGAGCACGTATCAGGCACGCATCACGCACGCATCACGCACGAAAACCCCACTCCGGCGCTTCCGCCGTCCCCAAGGTGACGCACCCCACCCCCCACCCCGTCCACACAGCCGTAACAATGGACTGTGATCTCTTCGGTCTCCGTGCCCCCGACGGCACCCCGGAGCGCCCACCGGCACAAGCCGGAGGCGACTCCCTACGTCGACCTCACCCGCACCGAGTGGAGCGCGCTGCGCAACAAGACGCCGCTCCCCCTCACCGCCGATGAGCTGGAGAAACTGCGCGGCCTCGGCGACGTGATCGACCTGGACGAGGTCCGGGACATCTACCTCCCGCTCTCGCGCCTCCTCAACCTGTACGTCGGTGCCACCGACACCCTGCGCGGCGCCCTCAACACCTTCCTCGGCGAGACCGTCGAGAAGGCGTCCCAGTCGGGCACGCCCTTCGTCATAGGGGTCGCCGGTTCGGTGGCGGTGGGCAAGTCGACCGTCGCCCGCCTCCTCCAGGCACTGCTGTCCCGCTGGCCCGAGCACCCGCGCGTGGAGCTGGTCACCACGGACGGCTTCCTGCTGCCGACGAAGGAGCTGGAGCGGCGCGGCCTGATGTCGCGCAAGGGCTTCCCCGAGTCGTACGACCGCCGCGCCCTGACCCGCTTCGTCGCCGACATCAAGGCGGGCAAGGACGAGGTGTCGGCGCCCGTCTACTCCCACCTGATCTACGACATCGTGCCCGGCCAGAAGCTCACGGTCCGCCGCCCCGACATCCTGATCGTCGAGGGCCTGAACGTGCTCCAGCCCGCCATGCCGGGCAAGGACGGCCGCACCCGCGTCGGCCTCGCCGACTACTTCGACTTCAGCGTGTACGTGGACGCGCGCGCCGAGGACATCGAGCGCTGGTACCTCAACCGGTTCAAGAAGCTCCGCCAGACGGCCTTCCAGAACCCGTCCTCGTACTTCCGCAAGTACACGCAGGTCTCCGAGGAGGAGGCGCTCGACTACGCGCGGACGACCTGGCGGACCATCAACAAGCCGAACCTGCTGGAGAATGTGGCGCCCACGCGCGGCCGCGCGACGCTCGTCGTGCGCAAGGGCCCCGACCACAAGGTGCAGCGGCTGAGCCTGCGGAAGCTGTAGAAAGCCGGAAAGCTACGCTTCGCGCATGCTGCACCTGCGACTGATCACGCCGGCCGAGAAGACCGACGCGGTGGCCCGCCTGATCGAGAGGACCGTCGGCACCACGCATCTCGTGGTGCTGCCGGACGCGGCCCGCGACCCGAAGGGCGACGTCGTGATGTGCGACGTCGCCAGGGAGGCCGGCGACGAACTGATCAGCGGGCTGCGGGGCCTGAACATCGACACGACGGGCTCGATCGCGGTCGAGAACATCGACCTGTCGCTGTCGAGGCTGGCCGACCGGGCGGAGGACGAGGCGCCGGGCGAGGGCGCGGACGCGGTCCTGTGGGAGCAGCTGACGGACGCGACGCACGAGGAGTCCACGCTCACCGTCACCTACGTGGCGTTCCTGGCCGTCGCGACGATGCTCGCGGCCTGCGGCGTGATGCTGGACAACGCGATCCTGATCGTCGGCGCGATGGCCGTCGGCCCCGAGTTCGGGCCGCTCGCCGGGATCTCCACGGCGCTGGTGCAGCGCGCCCCGCGCCTGGTGTGGCGATCGCTGTGGGCGCTGCTGGCGGGATTCGCCGCCGCGATGGTGCTCACCGCCGGGTTCAGCTGGCTCCTGGACCTGTTCGGCCTGTTCACGCGCTCGATGATCGAGGCGGACCGGCCGAACACGTCGTTCATCTGGAAGCCGGACTGGATGTCGTTCGTCGTGGCGTTCCTCGCGGGCATCGCCGGGACGCTGTCCCTCACATCGGCGAAGTCGGGCGCCCTGATCGGTGTCGCCATCTCGGTGACGACGGTCCCGGCGGCGGCGAACGCGGCGGTGGCGTTCGCGTACAGCGACTACGCCCAGACGTGGGGCTCGACCGCCCAGCTCCTCGCGAACCTCGGCGGCATCGTGCTGGCCGGCACGCTCACACTGCTCGCCCAGAAGTGGTTCTGGGCGACACAGCGCAAGCGTGCCGCCGGCGCGTCCTGACGCAGTGAACTGCCTCAGCCCAGCGTGGACTTGACGACATCGGCGAGGCGACCCGCGATCGAGCGGGCCTGCTCGATGTCGGCGGCCTCGACCATGACGCGGACCAGCGGTTCCGTACCGGACGAACGCAGCAGCACCCGGCCCGTCGCGCCCAGCTCCCGCTCGGCGTCGGTGACGGCGGCGGCCAGCTCGGCGGACGTCGTCACACGGGACTTGTCGACGTCGCGCACATTGACCAGGACCTGCGGCAGACGCTCCATGACGGAGGCGAGGTCCTGGAGGGTGCGGCCGGTCTGGGCGACGCGGGCCGCGAGCAGCAGACCCGTGAGCGTGCCGTCGCCGGTCGTCGCGTGGTCGAGGATGATCACGTGCCCGGACTGCTCGCCGCCGAGCGCGTATCCGTGCTCCTTCATCGACTCCAGGACGTACCGGTCGCCGACGGCGGTCGCCACGAACCCGATGCCCTCGCGCTCCATGGCCAGCTTGAAGCCGAGGTTCGACATTACGGTCGCGACAACGGTGTCCTGGCGCAGGGCGCCGTGCTCCCGCATCGACAGGGCGAGCACGGCGAGGATCTGGTCCCCGTCGATCTCGGCGCCCGTGTGGTCGACGGCCAGGCAGCGGTCGGCGTCACCGTCGTGCGCGATGCCGAGGTCGGCGCCGTGCTCGACGACGGCGGCCTTCAGCAGGTCGAGGTGGGTGGATCCGCAGCCGTCGTTGATGTTCAGGCCGTCCGGATCGGCGCCGATCGTGACGATCTCCGCCCCGGCCCGCGTGAACGCCTCGGGCGAGACCCGCGCCGCCGCGCCGTGCGCCTCGTCCAGGACGATCCGCAGGCCCTCGAGACGGTTGGGCAGCACACCGATGAGGTGCGCGATGTACTGGTCGGCACCCTCGTCGTACGCGTTCACGCGGCCGACGCCGGCACCGGTCGGACGGTCCCACGGCGCACCGGTGCGGTGCTGCTCGTAGACCTGCTCGATACGGTCCTCCAGCTCGTCGGCGAGCTTGTGACCGCCGCGCGCGAAGAACTTGATGCCGTTGTCCGGCATCGCGTTGTGGCTGGCGGACAGCATCACGCCGAGGTCGGCGCCCAGCGCGCCGGTGAGATGCGCCACCGCGGGGGTGGGCAGCACGCCGACCCGCAGGACGTCGACGCCCGCGCTGGCCAGACCCGCGACGACCGCGGCCTCCAGGAACTCGCCCGAGGCCCGCGGGTCACGACCGACCACGGCCACCGGACGGTGCCCCTCGAACGTCCCCGCCTCGCCGAGTACATGAGCCGCCGCCACGGAGAGTCCGAGCGCGAGCTCGGCCGTCAGATCCGCGTTGGCGACACCTCGTACGCCGTCCGTGCCGAACAGTCGTCCCACTGGTGTCCTCCGAACTTTCGCAATTCTCGAAGAAGCGTCGGAAATCATCCGAGCATGCAAACTTATGAGCACCTTGTGTCGTTATTATGAGCACCTTGTGCCGATATACGCCCCGGGGCCGCTATATACGAACGCCCCGGCGGCACACAGCGTGCCGCCGGGGCGAACGAAACGAACAAGCAGCAGCGATTTAGCGCTTGCTGTACTGCGGGGCCTTACGGGCCTTCTTGAGACCGGCCTTCTTGCGCTCGACCGCACGGTCGTCACGCTTGAGGTAACCGGCCTTCTTGAGGGCGCCGCGGTTGTTGTCCACGTCGGCCTCGTTCAGCGCACGGGCGACACCGAGACGGAGCGCACCGGCCTGACCGGAGACGCCGCCACCCGAGATGCGGGCGATGACGTCGTAGCGGTTGTCGAGCTCGAGCACCTTGAAGGGCTCGTTGACTTCCTGCTGGTGGACCTTGTTCGGGAAGTAGTCCTCGAGCGAGCGCCCATTGACCTTCCACTTGCCGGTGCCGGGCACGATGCGAACGCGCGCGATGGCGTTCTTGCGACGGCCCAGGCCGGCGGCCGGCTGCGGGTCGCCGAAGCGCGCGGCGTTCGACTCCGAGGTGTACTCGCCCTCGACGGGGACCTCGGACTCGGTGGTGTACTGCTCGACGTCGACAATCTCGGTCTCTTCGACCGGCTGCTCAACGGTGGTCTCGGCCACGATTCTCCTCAGATTCTTTTTCGTCTTTGGGGGTGGCCGGAACTACTGCGCGACCTGGGTGATCTCGAACGGCACCGGCTGCTGGGCAGCGTGGGGGTGCTGGTCGCCCGAGTAGACCTTCAGCTTCGAGAGCACCTGACGGCCCAGGGTGTTCTTGGGGATCATGCCCTTGATGGCCTTCTCGACGGCCTTCTCGGGGTTCTTATCCAGCAGCTCGTCGTAACGAACGGAACGCAGACCGCCCGGGTAACCGGAGTGGCGGTACGCCATCTTCTGGGTCTTCTTGTTGCCGGAGAGGTGCACCTTGTCCGCGTTGATGATGATGACGAAGTCACCAGCGTCGACGTGGGGGGCGTAGATCGGCTTGTGCTTGCCCCGCAGGATGTTCGCGGCAGTGGTCGCCAGACGACCCAGGACGACATCCTGGGCGTCGATGACGTACCACTGGCGAGAGATGTCGCCGGGCTTGGGGCTGTACGTACGCACTTAGCAGCCTTCTTCTTCTTCAGTGGATGGGTGCTGAAAGTGGCATCACTGAAGCGATCGTGCAGCTGGGGACGACAGTGCCGGGTTCAGCGCCCGTATGCCGCCCACTGGTAACTGCTCCAGGGAACCTGCGCATGGCCCCTCACGCGAGAGCGAGCAAGCCAATACACACAACGACTAGGCAGGATACCCGCGCTTCCCCGTACGGGTCAAAACGCGGACCTGGACACCGGCACCGCCGGATCCGCCGCACTGGGCGGCCCTGCCGTCTACCAGGGTAACCGCACGTCGTCGCAGGCAGCGCCGCACGAGCGTGACCCCTGGCACACAGGAAGCACACACAGGGCACACACAAGATCGGCCAGACCCTGCGCACACCCTTCCCCACCGCGCCTCAGCACCCCCTGCGCGGCGGTCTAAGATGCGCCCCATGAGCTTTGGGCAGGGGGGACCCCAGTGGGGGCCCGGGGGCAGCGGTGGTTCACAGGGACCGGACTGGGCGGCGCTCGCCGAAGCGTCCGAGGCACGCGCGCGACGCCGCCGCTGGCTGATGATCGGCGGTGGCGCGCTCGCCACGGTCGCCGTCGGCTCGGCCGTCGCGTTCGCGATCGTCTCCGCCAACGGCAACAGCTCGGCCTCCGACAAGCCCGCCGACCAGCTGCCGACGACCGCGGACATCCCCAGCGACACGACCCCGCCGGACCCGACGTTCGCGGAGACCACGCCGCCGCCCCCGCTCGACCCCAAGGACTTCATCTCCAGCGCCAAGAAGGACAAGGCCCCGCTCAGCGCGGACACCCTCTTCCCCGGCACCAAGCTCACCGTCGGCGACCGCGTCTACAAGAAGGGCGCCACGTCCAGCACGAAGAGCTGCGCCTCGGTCACCCAGGGCGCGCTCGGCGGTGTCCTGACCGGCAACGACTGCACGCGCCTGATCCGCGCCACCTACGCGAAGGACGGCGTCGCGGTCACCGTCGGCGTCGCCGTCTTCGACACGGAGGCCCAGGCCACCAAGGCCAAGAACCAGTACACCAAGGGCACCGTGACCTCCCTGTCCGGCTCGGGCGTCCCCGCCTTCTGCCGTACGACGATCTGCCGCTCGACCACCAACTCGTACGGCCGCTACGCGTACTTCACGACCGCCGGGTTCACCAGCGGCGGCCGGGACGTCACCACCAAGGACCGTGCCGTCTTCACCACGGGTGACGACCTCGCCGAGTTCACGTTCCGTCAGATCACCCGGCGCGGCGAGGCACAGGCCTCCGCCGCGGCCGAGGCGCCCCAGTAGGGACTCAGCAGCACCCCGGCTCCGAGAAGGGCGCACCCGGCAGCGTCCGCTTGTTCCTGGCCTCCTTGCTGCGCGCCGCGAGCAACTCGTCGGCGGGGTAGCCGACTTCCTCCAGCGTCAGACCGTGCGGCCGCACCACGTGCACCGCCGAGTCCCGTACACCGGCGGCCAGGACCTTCGCGGGCCAGTCCGGCGGCCGGTGCCCGTCACCGACGAACAGCATCGCGCCGACCAGCGAGCGCACCATGTTGTGGCAGAACGCGTCGGCCCGGACCGTCGCTTCGAGGATCCCGTCGGGCGACCTCTCCCACCGCAGCTCCTGGAGCGTACGGATCGTCGTCGCGCCCTCGCGCCGCTTGCAGTACGCGGCGAAGTCGTGCTCCCCGATCAGCCTCTCCGCGGCCGCATTCATCGCGTCCAGGTCCAACTCCCAGTCGTGCCACAGCACATGACTGCGCAACAGCGGATCGACACCGCCGGGGTTGTCGGTCACCCGGTACACGTACCGACGCCACACGGCGGCGAAGCGCGCGTTGAACCCGCTCGGCGCCTGAGCCACCTTCCACACCCGCACATCGTGCGGCAGCCGCCCCGCGAGCCGGCGCAGGAGCTTGTCCTGGTGCTCGGCCCAGACGTCCTCCGGCAGATCGACATGCGCGACCTGCCCGCGCGCGTGCACCCCCGCGTCGGTCCGCCCGGCCACGGTCAGCTCGTACGTCTGCGCTGACCGGGTCACGGTCTTCAGCGCGTCCTCGATCTCACCCTGCACGGTCCGCCGGCCGCTGGCCTGCTTCGCCCACCCGGAGAAGTCCTTGCCGTCGTACGACAGATCCAGCCGCACCCGCACGAACCCGGGCTCTACCTCGTCACTCACACACAGATCCTCTCAGGCGAAGGCAATACGAAAGCGGGCCCGCCCCGAAGGGCGGACCCGCTCACATCAAGGCAGAGCCTCAGGCGTCCTTGGACTCCTCAGCGGCCTCGACCGCTGCGGTGTCCTCGGCGGCCGGAGCGGCAGCCTCGGTGTCCTTCGCGGCACGCTTGGTGGCGGCCTCGGCCTCACCGGTGGCCTGCTGCGCGACGGTCAGCGCCTCGACCAGCTCGATGACAGCCATGGGCGCGTTGTCGCCACGGCGGTTACCGATCTTGGTGATGCGGGTGTAACCACCGGGACGGTTCTCGTAGCGCGGGGCGATCTCCGTGAAGAGCGTGTGGATGACGCTCTTGTCGGTGATGACCTGGAGCACCTGACGGCGGTTGTGAAGGTCGCCCTTCTTCGCCTTGGTGACCAGACGCTCCGCGTACGGACGCAGACGACGGGCCTTGGCCTCGGTCGTCGTGATCTTGCCGTGCTCGAAGAGCGACTTCGCGAGGTTCGCGAGAAGCAGCTTCTCGTGCGCAGCACTGCCGCCCAGACGGGCACCCTTGGCGGGACGCGGCATGGTGTTTCTCCTAGATGTCTGCCCCGGCCGTATCAGGTACCAGGGTCAGTGTCCGAGCGGGCGGATGCCCGTCGGAGACCCGCGCCCCGTAAGGGGCGCGGGGAACTGCGCGACCCGCCGAAGCGGACCGGCAGCCGAAAATCCGGCGTCCTCGCGGAGCGCCTAGTACTGCTCGGTCTCCACGAAGCCCGCGTCCGCGTCGTCGTCGGCGCCGAAGGCGTCGGCGGCGGCGGTCGGGTCGAAGCCGGGAGGCGAGTCCTTCAGCGCGAGGCCCATACCGGCCAGCTTCGCCTTGACCTCGTCGATCGACTTCGCACCGAAGTTGCGGATGTCGAGCAGGTCCGCCTCCGAGCGGGCGACGAGCTCACCCACGGAGTGGATGCCCTCGCGCTTGAGGCAGTTGTACGACCGGACGGTGAGCTCGAGCTCCTCGATCGGCAGCGCCAGATCGGCGGCCAGGGCGGCGTCCGTGGGGGACGGGCCCATGTCGATGCCCTCGGCGTCGATGTTCAGCTCGCGGGCGAGACCGAACAGCTCGACCAGGGTCTTACCGGCCGACGCCATGGCGTCACGCGGACGCATGGCCTGCTTCGTCTCGACGTCGACGATCAGCTTGTCGAAGTCGGTGCGCTGCTCGACACGGGTCGCCTCGACCTTGTACGTGACCTTCAGGACCGGCGAGTAGATCGAGTCGACCGGGATGCGCCCGATCTCCTGACCGACCTGCTTGTTCTGGACGGCGGAGACGTAGCCGCGACCGCGCTCGACGGTCAGCTCCATCTCCAGCTTGCCCTTGCCGTTGAGCGTGGCGAGGACGAGGTCGGGGTTGTGCACCTCGACACCGGCCGGGGGCGCGATGTCGGCGGCGGTGACCAGACCCGGACCCTGCTTGCGCAGGTACATCACGACCGGCTCGTCGTGCTCCGAGGAGACGACCAGCTGCTTGATGTTCAGGATGAGGTCGGTGACGTCTTCCTTGACGCCCGGCACGGTGGTGAACTCGTGCAGGACACCGTCGATACGGATGGACGTGACCGCCGCACCCGGGATCGAGGAAAGAAGGGTCCGGCGCAGGGAGTTGCCGAGGGTGTAACCGAAGCCCGGCTCCAGCGGCTCGATCACGAACCGGGAGCGGAACTCGTCGACGACCTCTTCGGTCAACGAGGGACGCTGAGCGATCAGCATGAAGTGATTCCTTCAGACAGGGGCACCCACTATTTGATGCCCTGATGCCACCGGGCGTGGCCCGGTGTTGATGCAGTACAAGGGTACGGGCGATACGGCCCCTGAGAGCCGTACCGCCCGAAAACCTCAGACCAAGCAGTCGTACGTCAGGTCAGACGCGGCGACGCTTGGGCGGACGGCAGCCGTTGTGCGGGGTCGGCGTGACGTCCTGGATCGAACCGACCTCGAGGCCCGTGGCCTGGAGGGAGCGGATCGCGGTCTCGCGGCCGGAGCCCGGACCCTTGACGAAGACGTCAACCTTGCGCATGCCGTGCTCCTGAGCGCGACGCGCGGCCGACTCGGCGGCCATCTGCGCGGCGAACGGAGTGGACTTGCGCGAGCCCTTGAAGCCGACGTGGCCGGCGGAGGCCCAGGAGATCACGTTGCCGGTCGGGTCCGTGATGGACA
Source organism: Streptomyces sp. NBC_00569 (assembly GCF_036345255.1). Classification (NCBI taxonomy): domain Bacteria; kingdom Bacillati; phylum Actinomycetota; class Actinomycetes; order Kitasatosporales; family Streptomycetaceae; genus Streptomyces; species Streptomyces sp. NBC_00569. The sequence continues at coordinate 4,517,895 of NZ_CP107783.1, forward strand.
CGATCGTGTTGTTGAACGTGCTCTTGATGTGAGCGTGCCCGTGAGCGACGTTCTTCTTTTCCTTGCGGCGCACCTTCTTGGCAGCGCCCTGACGACCCTTGGGGGGCATCTATTACTCCTACGGGAGGTGGTCGGTCCTGCAGCGACAGCTGTCGATAGACCGCTGAGCGAGGACTACTTCTTGCCCGGCTTCTTCTTACCGGCGATGGCGCGACGCGGGCCCTTGCGGGTACGAGCGTTCGTGCTGGTGCGCTGACCGCGGACGGGCAGGCCACGACGGTGGCGAAGACCCTGGTAGCAGCCGATCTCGACCTTGCGGCGGATGTCGGCCTGGATCTCGCGACGGAGGTCACCCTCGGTCTGGATGTTCGCGTCCACGTACTCGCGGATCTTGATCAGGTCCTCTTCGGACAGATCACGAACGCGGATGTTGCGGTCCACACCGGTGGCGTCCAGCGTCTGCTGGGACAGCGTGCGGCCAATGCCGAACACGTAGGTGAGGGCAACCTCTACGCGCTTGTCGCGCGGGAGGTCAACGCCTTCAAGGCGTGCCATTCAAGGCTCCTGTTGATTCTCGGAGGTCTTCAGCAGAACCGTTCCCAGGTGCCGTACGAGGTACAACCTGGGTCCCCGGCCTCCGACCGGGGGTGTCGCCCTCCATTACCAATGGATCTGAAGAGGGACGGGTCCTGCATATGTGCTTACTTGCGTCGCGCGAAAATCTGCGAACTGCAGTCGTGCGTCAGCCCTGGCGCTGCTTGTGGCGCGGGTTGTCGCAGATAACCATGACCCGGCCGTGACGGCGGATCACCCTGCACTTGTCGCAGATCTTCTTGACGCTCGGCTTGACCTTCATTGGGTGAGGTTCTCCGGGTCAGTGCCACCACCCCGCGCGAGGCAGGATGCGGGCAAGATCTACTTGTACCGGTAGACGATCCGGCCACGCGTCAGGTCGTACGGAGACAGCTCCACCACGACCCGGTCGTCAGGGAGGATGCGGATGTAGTGCATGCGCATCTTGCCGCTGATGTGAGCCAGGACCTGGTGGCCGTTCTGGAGCTCCACCTTGAACATGGCGTTCGGGAGAGACTCGACGACAGTGCCTTCGATCTCGATGGCACCTTGCTTCTTGGCCACGCTTCGCCCTTCGAATCGACTACCTTGATCGACTCAGCACGTACATGCAGGCATGCGTGTGCACGAGAGCCGACGAGTCAGTCTACGTCAGGGCACCCTGAAAGACGAATCGGGGAAGCCTGCCCCACACTCAAGATCATTATGCAAGGGGATCCGGAGCTGCGGTGACACCGAGCTCGGCCAGCTTCGCCTTGCCACCGTCGGGCGCCGTGAGGACCAGCGGGCCCTGCTCGGTCAGCGCGATGGAGTGCTCCCAGTGCGAGGACCAGGTGCCGTCCGTCGTGATCACCGTCCAGTCGTCCTCGAGAACCTCGGTCCGCGGGGTGCCGAGGGAGACCATCGGCTCGATCGCGAGGCAGAAGCCGGGGACGAGTTTCGGGCCCTTGCCGCGGCGGCGCTCGACGTAGTTCAGCAGGTGCGGGTCCATGTGCATCTCGGTGCCGATGCCGTGGCCGCCGTAGTCCTCGACGATGCCGTACTTGCCACCGCCCGGCTTGGGCTGGCGGCGGATGTAGGACTCGATGGCGCGGGAGATGTCGACGAGCCGGTTGCCGTTCTTCATCGCGGCGATGCCGGCCCACATCGACTCCTCGGTCACCCGGGAGAGCTCGACCAGCTCCGGAGCGTGACCGGTGCCCACGAACGCGGTGTACGCGGCGTCGCCGTGCCAGCCGTCGATGATCGCGCCGCAGTCGATGGAGATGATGTCGCCGTCCTTGAGGACGGTCTTGTCGTCCGGGATGCCGTGGACGACGACCTCGTTGACCGAGGTGCAGATCGTCGCGGGGAATCCCCCGTAACCGAGGAAGTTCGACTTGGCCCCGTGCTCGTCGAGCACCTTGCGCGCGACCTGGTCCAGGTCCCGGGTGGTGGCACCGGGCACCGCTGCCTCACGCGTCGCCGCGTGGATCGCGGCGACGACCAGCCCCGCCTCACGCATCTTGGCGATCTGCTCGGGGGTCTTGATCTGCACCATGGGGGCCTGCGCTCTCCGTCTTCCGCACTACGGGTCTACCTGCACAACACTACGGCCGCGGCGCCCTGTACGGGCACCGCGGCCGGAGCAGCGTAACAACGACTTACTTGTCGCGCTCGAGGGCGTCCATGGCCCGCGCGGTCACCTCGTCGACCTTGCCGAGCGCCGAGATCGTCCGCACCAGGCCCTGGGCCCGGTAGTAGTCGATGATCGGCTCGGTCTGCGTGTGGTAGACCTCGAGCCGCTTGCGAACGGTGTCCTCGCTGTCGTCCTCGCGCTGGTACAGCTCGCCGCCGCAGACGTCACAGACGCCTTCCTGCTTCGGCTGCTTGTACGACACGTGGAAGACGTGCGCGGAGTCTTTACGGCAGATGCGGCGGCCGGCGATGCGCTTGACCACCTCGTCCTCGGGGACCTCGAGGTCCAGGACCGCGTCGAGCTTCACTTCGTCCGCCTTGAGGGCGACGTCGAGCGCCTCGGCCTGCGAGACGTTACGAGGGAAGCCGTCGAGCAGGAAGCCGTTCACGGCGTCCTGCTGCTCCATGCGGTCCTTGGCCATCCCGATGGTGACCTCGTCGGGAACCAGGTTGCCGGCATCCATGAACGCCTTTGCCTGCTTGCCCAGCTCCGTGCCCTGGCTGATGTTGGCACGGAAGAGGTCGCCCGTGGAGATGTGCGGAATCGACAGGTTCTTGGCAAGGAACGCGGCCTGCGTTCCCTTGCCCGCACCGGGCGGCCCGACGAGGACGATACGCATCAGCGGAGGAACCCTTCGTAATTGCGCTGCTGAAGCTGGCTCTCGATCTGCTTCACCGTCTCCAGACCGACACCCACGATGATCAGGATGCTTGTCCCACCGAACGGGAAGTTCTGGCTTGCCCCGAAGCCAACCAACGCCATCGTTGGTACGAGAGCGATCAGACCCAGATACAGCGAACCCGGCCAGGTGATCCGGTTGAGTACGTAGCTGAGGTACTCAGCGGTCGGCCGGCCAGCCCGGATGCCCGGGATGAAGCCACCATACTTCTTCATGTTGTCCGCGACTTCCTCGGGGTTGAACGAGATCGCCACGTAGAAGAACGCGAAGAAAACGATCAGCAGGAAGTACGAAACGATGTAATAGGGGTGATTTCCCTTGGTCAGATGGTCGTTGATCCAGGTCTTCCACCCGGAATTGCCTCCCGCGAACTGCGCGACGAGGGCCGGGATGTAGAGCAGCGACGAAGCGAAGATGACAGGGATCACACCCGCCTGATTGACCTTCAGCGGGATGTAGGTGGACGTACCGCCGTAAGACCGGCGACCGATCATGCGCTTCGCATACTGGACAGGGATGCGGCGCTGCGCCTGCTCGACGAAGACCACCAGGCCGACCATGACGAGGCCCACCAGGATCACGGCGCCGAACTCGATCCAGCCGCCGGCGAGGTCACCGGTCGTCTTGATGGTCCACAGGGCGCTCGGGAAGGTGGCGGCGATCGAGATGAACATCAGGATCGACATGCCGTTGCCGATGCCGCGGTCGGTGATGAGCTCACCGAGCCACATGACGATGGCGGTGCCGGCGGTCATCGTGATGACCATCGTGATCGTCACGAAGATCGACTGGTCCGGGACGATCTGGTTCGCGACGGGGCAGCCCTGGAAGAGGGCGCCGCTGCGAGCGGTCGCGACGAGTCCGGTGCCCTGGAGGATGGCGAGCGCCACGGTCAGGTATCGCGTGTACTGCGTGATCTTCGAAGTACCCGCCTGACCCTCCTTCTTCAGGGCCTCGAGCCGCGGGATCACGACGGTGAGCAGCTGCAGGATGATGCTCGCGGTGATGTACGGCATGATGCCGAGCGCGAAGATCGTGATCTGCAGGAGCGCGCCACCACTGAACATGTTGACGAGGCCGAACAGCCCCTGCGTGCCTTTGTTCGCGTCCACGCATGTCTGGACGTTCGAGTAGCTGACTCCCGGGATCGGTACGTGTGTACCGATGCGGTAGATCACGATGATGCCGAGCGTGAAGAGCAGCTTCTTGCGCAGGTCGGGCGTCTTGAACGCCCGGGCGAACGCGGTGAGCACGGTGCCTCCTGCGACCCCCGCGCACGTGCGTCAGAGGTGACGGTCTTGAGGTTCGATGAATGAAGGAATGCGTAACAGTCAAGCACCGGGTGAAGCTCCGTCAGACACGTCGCCTTCAGGACACGCCGCCCGGCCTGAGGCATCTGCCCCAGACGGATACAGCACAGTGCAGGCCACCATACCGGCGACCATGCCCCCCTTGGAACGACCAACCGGGGATGCCCCATATGTGGGGCATCCCCGGTTGGGAATCGCTCATGTCATCGAGACGCCTGAAAAGGTCAGACGAGCTCGGTGACGGTACCGCCGGCGGCGGTGATCTTCTCCTTGGCGGAGTTGGAGACGGCGTCAACCGTCACCTGCAGCGCCACGGTGAGCTCACCCTGGCCGAGCACCTTGACGAGGCTGTTCTTGCGAACGGCACCCTTGGCGACGAGACCCTCGACGGTGACCTCGCCACCTTCCGGGTACAGCGCGCTCAGCTTGTCGAGGTTCACGACCTGGAACTCGGTCTTGAACGGGTTCTTGAAGCCCTTGAGCTTCGGGAGACGCATGTGGAGGGGCATCTGGCCACCCTCGAAGCGCTCCGGAACCTGGTAACGGGCCTTCGTGCCCTTGGTACCACGACCGGCCGTCTTACCCTTGGACGCCTCACCGCGACCCACACGGGTCTTCGCGGTCTTGGCGCCCGGGGCGGGACGGAGGTTGTGGATCTTGAGCGGGTTGTTCTCCGCCATGATCAGTCGACCTCCTCGACCGTCACGAGGTGCCGCACGGTGTTAGCCATGCCGCGGAACTCGGGACGATCCTCCTTGACGACCACGTCGTTCAGGCGCTTGAGCCCGAGCGAACGCAGGGTGTCGCGGTGGTTCTGCTTGCTGCCGATGTACGACTTCGTCTGCGTGATCTTGAGGCGAGCCATTACGCACCCGCTCCCGCACGCGCACGAAGCAGAGCCGCGGGGGCGACGTCCTCGAGGGGCAGACCACGGCGAGCCGCGATCTCCTCGGGACGCTGCAGGCCCTTGAGGGCCTCCACGGTCGCGTGCACGATGTTGATCGCGTTCGACGAGCCGAGAGACTTCGACAGGATGTCGTGAACGCCGGCGCACTCGAGCACGGCGCGCACCGGGCCACCGGCGATAACGCCGGTACCGGGAGCAGCCGGCTTGAGCAGGACGACGCCCGCAGCCTTCTCGCCCGTGATCGGGTGCGGGATGGTGCCCTGGATACGGGGGACCTTGAAGAAGTGCTTCTTGGCCTCCTCAACACCCTTGGCGATGGCGGCCGGCACCTCCTTGGCCTTGCCGTAACCGACGCCTACCGTGCCATCGCCATCGCCCACTACGACGAGCGCAGTGAAGCTGAAGCGACGGCCACCCTTGACAACCTTGGCGACACGGTTGATCGCGACAACGCGCTCAACGTATGCGGTCTTCTCGGCGGCAGCGCCACCGTCGCGACCCTTCCGGTCCCGCCGCTCGCCGCCACCGGCACCGCTTCCGCGGCGCTGGGGTCCAGCCATTGGAATTACCTCTCTTCGTTTTCCGCTAGCTACGGAACCGGATCAGAACTTCAGACCGGCTTCGCGGGCGGCGTCCGCCAGAGCGGCGATGCGCCCGGCGTACTGGTTACCACCACGGTCGAACACGACAGCCTCGACGCCCGCGGCCTTGGCACGCTCGGCGACCAGGGCGCCGACCTTGACGGCCTGCGCGGACTTGTCGGCCTCGACACCACGGATCGAGGTGTCCAGGGTCGACGCCGACGCGAGGGTGTGACCCTTAACGTCGTCGATGACCTGGGCCACGATGTGGCGGTTCGAACGCGTCACAACCAGGCGCGGACGCTCGGCCGTACCCGAGATGTGCTTACGGATACGAATGTGACGGCGCTTGATGGCAGCACGCTTGTAAGCGTCGCCCTTAGCAATCTTGACACCGTATGCCATGGCTTACTTACCCGCCTTTCCGACCTTGCGGCGGATGACTTCGCCTTCGTACTTGACGCCCTTGGCCTTGTACGGGTCGGGCTTGCGCAGCTTGCGGATGTTGGCCGCAACCTCGCCGACCTTCTGCTTGTCGATGCCCTCGACCGAGAACTTGGTCGGCGACTCGACCTTGAAGGAGATGCCCTCGGGCGCCTCGATCACGATCGAGTGGCTGTAGCCGAGCGAGAACTCCAGGTTGGAGCCCTTCGCCAGGACGCGGTAACCGACACCGCTGATCTCGAGCTTCTTCACGTAACCCTCGGTCACGCCGGTGATCATGTTGGCCACCAGCGTGCGGGACAGGCCGTGCAGAGCCTTGTTCTGACGCTCATCATTGGGACGGGCGACGTTCAGCACGCCGTCCTCGTCCTTCGTGATGACGATCGGAGCGACGATCGTGTGGCTGAGGGAGCCCTTGGGACCCTTAACCGAGACCGTACGACCGTCGATGGTGACGTCCACGCCGGCGGGAACCGTGATGGGGAGCTTGCCAATACGCGACATTAGCTATTCCTCCGTTCCCGACTACCAGACGTAGGCGAGGACTTCCCCACCTACGCCCTTCTTGCCTGCCTGCTGGCCGGTCAGAAGACCGTGCGACGTGGAGATGATCGCCACGCCGAGGCCGCCGAGGACCTTGGGCAGGTTGGTGGACTTCGCGTAAACCCGGAGACCGGGCTTGGAGATCCGCTTGATGCCCGCAATGGAGCGCTCACGGTTCGGGCCGAACTTGAGCTCGAGGACGAGGTTCTTGCCAACCTCGGCGTCCTCGGTCTTCCAGCCCGTGATGAAGCCCTCCTGCTGGAGGATCTCCGCGATGTGAGACTTGATCTTGCTGTGCGGCATCGCCACGGTGTCGTGGTACGCCGAGTTCGCGTTACGCAGACGAGTCAGCATGTCCGCGATCGGATCAGTCATGGTCATGAATTGGCCTTCGGCCTCTCTCGCCGGGGTTTCCTGTATGCGCCATCCCTCTCCCCACACAGAGGCGGGACGGGTGCGGTGCGGGGACCTACGGCGTAGTAAGTCGGTATGGGCGGCGGGCGCCCAACCCCACAAGCCTACGGCATGTGAAGGAGGGCTCCCGCCGTCCAAATACTTACCGAGAGCGTCCGGTAATTCCCAAGTCCCTAAGGACAGAAGGGGATTACCAGGAGCTCTTGGTCACGCCCGGCAGCTCGCCACGGTGAGCCATCTCACGAAGGCACACGCGGCACAGGCCGAACTTGCGGTACACGGAGTGCGGGCGGCCGCAGCGCTGGCAGCGGGTGTAGCCACGCACACCGAACTTCGGCTTACGAGCAGCCTTGGCAATAAGAGCCTTCTTCGCCATCTCGGTTACGCCTCCTTGAAGGGGAAGCCGAGGTGACGAAGGAGCGCACGGCCCTCAGCGTCGTTGGTCGCCGTGGTGACCACGGTGATGTCCATACCCCGGACGCGGTCGATCTTGTCCTGGTCGATCTCGTGGAACATGACCTGCTCCGTGAGACCGAAGGTGTAGTTGCCACGGCCGTCGAACTGCTTGGGAGACAGACCACGGAAGTCGCGGATGCGCGGAAGCGCGAGCGACAGGGTGCGGTCCAGGAACTCCCACATGCGGTCGCCACGGAGCGTGACGTGGGCACCGATCGGCTGACCCTCACGCAGCTTGAACTGCGCGATGGACTTGCGGGCCTTGGTGATGGCCGGCTTCTGACCGGTGATCGTGGTCAGGTCACGGACGGCACCGTCCATGAGCTTGGAGTCACGGGCGGCGTCGCCGACACCCATGTTGACCACAATCTTGACGAGGCCCGGGGTCTGCATGACGTTCTCGTAGGAGAACTCTTCCTGCAGCTTGCCCGCGATCTCCTCGCGGTACTTCGTCTTGAGACGCGGAGTCGTGGTGGTAGCCATCAGATGTCCTCACCCGTCCGCTTGGCAACGCGAACTTTGTTGCCCTCGTCGTCGAAGCGGTAACCGACACGCGTGACGACCTTGTTGCCGTCCTTCTCCACCACGAGCTGAACGTTGCTCACGTGGACAGGGGCCTCGGTCGTGACGATGCCACCGGCCTGCGAACCGCTGGCGGTGGGGCCGGCCTTGGTGTGCTTCTTGACCCGGTTGACACCCTCGACCAGGACGCGGTCCTCGCGGGGGAAGGCCGCGATGACCTTGCCCTGCTTGCCCTTGTCCTTACCGGTGATGACCTGTACCAGGTCGCCCTTCTTGATCTTCATGCTTACAGCACCTCCGGCGCGAGCGAGATGATCTTCATGAACTTCTTCTCGCGCAGCTCACGGCCCACCGGGCCGAAGATACGGGTGCCACGAGGGTCGCCGTCGTTCTTCAGAATGACGGCGGCGTTCTCGTCGAAGCGGATGTACGAGCCGTCCGGACGGCGGCGCTCCTTGACGGTGCGAACGATGACCGCCTTGACGACGTCACCCTTCTTCACGTTGCCGCCGGGGATCGCGTCCTTGACGGTGGCGACGATGACGTCACCGATGCCCGCGTAGCGGCGACCCGAGCCACCGAGAACACGGATGGTGAGAATTTCCTTCGCACCCGTGTTGTCGGCGACGCGCAGTCGCGACTCCTGCTGGATCACGTCTATCTCCTGATTGTCTGCCGGTTCCCCCGGGGCAGTTCAGTGAACTGCCCCGGGAGCCTGGCGGAACGAACTCTGAGGGATACCCCTCAGAGAATTACTTGGCCTTCTCGAGGATCTCGACGATGCGCCAGCGCTTGGTCGCCGACAGCGGACGCGTCTCCATGATGAGGACGCGGTCGCCGACGCCGGCAGCGTTCTGCTCGTCGTGCGCCTTGAGCTTGTTCGTACGGCGGATGACCTTGCCGTACAGCGCGTGCTTGACGCGGTCCTCGACAGCGACGACGACGGTCTTGTCCATCTTGTCGCTGACGACCAGACCCTCACGGGTCTTGCGGAAGCCGCGGGCGGCAGTCTCTTCAGTCACGTTGCTCTCGCTCATCAGGCGTTCTCCACCGTCTCGATGCCCAGCTCGCGCTCACGCATGAGGGTGTAGATCCGCGCGATGTCCTTGCGGACGGCCTTCAGCCGACCGTGGTTCTCGAGCTGACCGGTCGCCGCCTGGAAACGGAGGTTGAACAGCTCTTCCTTGGCCTCGCGGAGCTTGTTGAGGAGCTCCTCGTTGCCCAGTTCGCGCAGCTCGGACGCCTTGGTACCGGCCGACATCACGACTCACCTGCCTCGCGCCGAACAATCCGGCACTTCATCGGAAGCTTGTGAGCAGCGCGGGTAAGCGCCTCACGCGCAATCTTCTCGTTCGGGTAGGACAGCTCGAACATCACCCGACCCGGGTGAACGTTCGCGACCCACCACTCGGGGGAACCCTTACCGGAACCCATGCGGGTCTCGGCGGGCTTCTTCGTAAGCGGGCGGTCCGGGTAGATGTTGATCCAGACCTTGCCGCCACGCTTGATGTGGCGGGTCATCGCGATACGAGCCGCCTCGATCTGGCGGTTGGTCACGTATGCCGGCGTGAGGGCCTGAATGCCGTACTCGCCGAACGCAACCGTCGTACCACCCTTGGCCTGACCGCGGCGCTTGGGGTGGTGCTGCTTGCGGTGCTTGACCCTACGGGGGATCAGCATTTCGGTCAGGCCTCCGTTCCGGTGCTCTCAGCCGGAGCGGCAGCGGCGGGCGCGTCAGCCTTGGGGGCCTCGGCGGCCGGAGCCGACTGCTGCTGCGGCTTGCGGCCGCGGCCGCCACGCTCGCCACCACGGCCACCGCCGCGGGCCGGGCGGTCGCCGCCCGGGCCACCACCACGGGCCGGGCGGTTACCCGCACGGGCCGCAGCGTTCTCGGCGCGGACCTCGGCGATGTTCTTGACGTCGCCCTTGTAGATCCAGACCTTCACACCGATACGGCCGAAGGTCGTCTTGGCCTCGAAGAAGCCGTAGTCGACGTTCGCGCGGAGCGTGTGCAGGGGCACACGGCCCTCGCGGTAGAACTCCGAGCGGGACATCTCGGCGCCGCCGAGACGGCCACCACACTGGATCTTGATGCCCTTGGCGCCGGCCTTCATCGAGGTCTGCATGCTCTTACGCATGGCGCGACGGAAGGAGACGCGGGAGGACAGCTGCTCGGCAACGGCCTGAGCAACCAGCTGAGCGTCGGTCTCGGGGTTCTTGACCTCGAGGATGTTCAGCTGGACCTGCTTGCCCGTGAGCTTCTCGAGGTCACCGCGGATGCGGTCGGCCTCGGCGCCACGGCGGCCGATGACGATGCCCGGACGAGCGGTGTGGATGTCCACACGCACGCGGTCACGGGTGCGCTCGATCTCAACCTTCGAGATACCGGCGCGCTCCATGCCGGAGGTCATCATGCGACGGATGGCTACGTCTTCCTTGACGTAGTCCTTGTACAGCTTGTCGGCGTACCAACGGGACTTGAAGTCCGTGGTGATACCGAGCCGGAACCCGTGCGGGTTTACCTTCTGGCCCATTACCGGGTTCCTTCCTTGCTGCTGACGACCACGGTGATGTGGCTGGTCCGCTTACGGATCCGGTAGGCACGGCCCTGAGCACGCGGACGGAACCGCTTCAGGGTCGGGCCCTCATCCACGTACGCCTCGCTGATGACCAGCGAATTGGCGTCGGTGTGGTCGTAGTTGTGTGCAGCGTTGGCGATGGCGCTGTCCAGCACCTTGCCAACCGGCACGCTCGCGGCCTGCGGGGCGAAACGCAGGACCGCCTGAGCCTCCGTGGCATCCATGCCACGGATGAGGTCCACCACTCGGCGGGCCTTCATGGGCGTGACGCGGATGTACCGCGCCTGGGCCCTGGCTTCCATGGTTGTCCCTTCAGTGTTCGTCATAGTCGATTCCACCCCGCCTTAGCGGCGCTTCGACTTCCGGTCGTCCTTGACGTGACCCCGGAAGGTGCGCGTCGGCGAGAACTCGCCGAGCTTGTGGCCGACCATCGACTCGGTGACGAACACCGGGATGTGGATCTTGCCATTGTGCACCGCGATGGTGTGACCCAGCATGCTGGGGATGATCATCGAGCGACGGGACCAGGTCTTGATGACGTTCTTGGTACCGGCTTCGTTCTGTACGTCCACCTTCTTTACGAGGTGTCCGTCGACGAAGGGTCCCTTCTTGAGACTGCGCGGCATCTAAACCCGCTCCTAGCGCTTCTTGTTCGTCTTGCGGCGGCGGACGATGTACTTGTTCGAAGCCTTCTTCGGCGAACGAGTACGACCCTCCTTCTGACCCCACGGGGAGACCGGGTGGCGACCACCGGAGGTCTTGCCCTCACCACCACCGTGCGGGTGGTCAACCGGGTTCATCGCCACACCGCGGACGGTCGGACGAACGCCGAGCCAGCGCTTGCGGCCGGCCTTGCCCCAGTTGATGTTCGACTGCTCGGCGTTGCCGACCTCGCCGATGGTGGCGCGGCAGCGAACGTCGACCAGGCGGATCTCGCCGGACGGCATGCGCAGGTGGGCCATCTGGCCCTCCTTCGCCAGCAGCTGCACGGAGGCACCTGCGGAGCGGGCGAACTTGGCACCGCCACCGGGACGGAGCTCGATCGCGTGGATCGTGGTACCGACCGGGATGTTGCGGAGCGCCAGGTTGTTGCCCGGCTTGATGTCGGCCCCAGGACCGTTCTCGATGCGGTCACCCTGCGACAGGCCACGCGGAGCGACGATGTAACGCTTCTCGCCGTCGGCGTAGTGCAGCAGCGCGATGCGCGCGGTGCGGTTGGGGTCGTACTCGATGTGCGCGACCTTCGCCGGCACGCCGTCCTTGTCGTGACGACGGAAGTCGACCACTCGGTAGGCGCGCTTGTGTCCGCCACCCTGGTGGCGAACGGTCACACGACCGGCGTTGTTACGGCCGCCCTTGCTGTGCAGCGGGCGGACCAGCGACTTCTCCGGCGTGGACCGCGTGACCTCGACGAAGTCGGCGACGCTGGAGCCACGACGGCCCGGCGTAGTCGGCTTGTACTTGCGGATTCCCATTTCTCAGTCCTCGTCCGATATTCGGACCAAGGCGCTCCGTTAGGAGGCCTGGCCGAAGATGTCGATACGGTCGCCCTCAGCGAGGGTCACGATCGCGCGCTTGCTGTCGGCACGCTTGCCGAAGCCCGTCTTGGTGCGCTTGCGCTTGCCCTGACGGTTGATCGTGTTGACTCCGGTGACCTTGACCGAGAAGACCGCCTGGACGGCCTGCTTGATCTGGGTCTTGTTGGCCCCGGGCGCAACGATGAAGGTGTACTTGCCCTCATCGAGGAGCGCGTAGCTCTTCTCGGAGACGACCGGCTTGAGGAGGACGTCACGGGGATCCGTGAAGCTCTTGCTCAGCGGCGTCTCAACGGTGTTCTTGCCCTCGGCCTCGTGGCGCTTCGCCTTGGCGATGCGCGCGGCCTTGGCGGCCTTGGCCGCCTTGGGGGCGATGCTCGGGTGACGCGTAGCCATCAGGCTTCGCTCCCTTCGGTGTCAGTGGCCTGCGGGCCGGACACGAAGGACTCGAAGGCGGCCTGGGTGAAGACCACGTCGTCCGAGACGAGAACGTCGTACGTGTTCAGCTGGCCCGGCTCCAGGATGTGGACCTGGGGCAGGTTGCGAGCGGAGAGCAGCGCGGCCTCGTCGGCACGGTCGATCACCAGGAGCAGGTTCTTGCGCTCCGAGATCTTGGCGAGCAGCGACTTGGCGGCCTTGGTGGAGACTCCGCCGTCGACCACGCCGGTGACGACGTGGATGCGAGCGTTGCGGGCCCGGTCGGTGAGGGCGTGGCGCAGGGCCGCGGCCTTCATCTTCTTCGGGGTCCGCTGCGAGTAGTCACGCGGCTGCGGGCCGTGGACGACGCCACCGCCGGCGAACTGCGGCGCACGGGTCGAACCCTGGCGCGCGCGGCCGGTGCCCTTCTGGCGGTAAGGCTTGCGCCCACCACCGCGGACCTCGCCGCGACGCTTGGTCTTGTGCGTGCCCTGACGGGCAGCTGCCAGCTGGGCGACGACGACCTGGTGGAGAAGCGGGATGCTGATCTTCTCGACGTCGAAGATCTCCGCGGGGAGCTCGACCGTCCCGGCCTTGTCGCCTGCCGGCGAAAGGATGTCAATGGTGCTCATCGGTTCCTCAAACCCCCTTGGCCGCAGTACGGACCAGGACGAGGCCACCGTTCGGACCGGGAACTGCGCCCTTGATGAGGAGCAGGCCCTTCTCCGCGTCAACGGCGTGAACGGTCAGGTTCTGGGTGGTGACCCGCTCGTTGCCCATGCGACCCGCCATGCGCATGCCCTTGAAGACACGGCCGGGAGTGGCACAGCCACCGATGGAACCGGGCATGCGGTGCACACGGTGGGCACCGTGGGACGCCTTGCCACCCTTGAAGTTGTGGCGCTTCATGACACCGGCGAAGCCCTTGCCCTTGCTCTTCGCGGTGACGTCAACCTTGACGCCGGCCTCGAAGACCTCGGCAGTGATCTCCTGGCCCAGCGTGTACTCGCTGGCGCCGGAGGTGCGGAGCTCCACCAGGTGGCGGCGCGGGGTTACATCGGCCTTGGCGAAGTGGCCCTTGAGGGGCTTGTTCACCTTGCGCGGGTCAATCTCGCCGAAGGCGATCTGGACCGACTCGTAGCCGTCAGTGTCGTTCGTACGGACCTGGGTCACGACGTTCGGACCGGCCTTGACCACGGTGACCGGGACGACACGGTTGTTGTCGTCCCAGACCTGGGTCATGCCGAGCTTCTCGCCCAGGATGCCCTTGATCTGCTTAGCCATCTCTTCCGCGCCTCTCAGAGCTTGATCTCGATGTCAACGCCGGCCGGAAGGTCCAGGCGCATCAACGAGTCAACGGTCTTGGGCGTCGGGTCGAGAATGTCGATCAGGCGCTTGTGCGTGCGCATCTCGAAGTGCTCGCGAGAGTCCTTGTACTTGTGCGGCGACTTGATGACGCAGTACACGTTCTTCTCAGTGGGCAGCGGCACCGGGCCTGCGACCGACGCACCAGTGCGGGTCACCGTCTCGACGATCTTCTTCGCCGAGCTGTCGATGACCTCGTGGTCGTAGGCCTTGAGCCGGATGCGGATCTTCTGTCCCGCCATGGCTACTAGTAGTCCTGTCTCTCGAAACGCTCTGGAACCTGGCGGGCCCTATTCCACCCTCCTCCGACCCACGCGGTCGGGCGTGTCGCAGTCTCACTGACAGAAATATCCATACGGATTTCCCTGATCGGGAGCTGCAGCCCCTGGGACCGCGAAGCCGGGGGAAGAAACCCACCGGGTGCCTGGCTGAACCACCTCGCTGCACTTCCCGAAAGATTCCCGTACGTCCGCCCTAGCGCTGCCTTACGGCAGATGGGGCGACGAGTACTGTGGGACTCGCTTCCGGTCCTCCCGGCGGGAGGCGCGCAGCATCGGCACTCAACCGAGCAACCCCGACAGTCTGCCACAGGCCGACCGTGCCTGGCCAATCGAGCCGTAGAGAGTACCCCCGGAGTGACGAAGGTCAAACCGGGGGTGGGGCGGGTCGGAGAACCGGCGCGCGGGGGGTCGGTGAGGCGAAGGGCGTAGCGCCTGCTGAAGCCACCGTCATCAGCGCTCTCGAGTGAGACGACGGAACGGCGCGAGGGTGGCGCCGAGGCCCTCCGCCGCCGAGTTCTCCGGCGGCGCGGTGAGGGCCGGCCGGTCGGTCCGCCTCGGCCGGTTCGCCCGTGGTCGTGCGCGCGATGACAGCGCCCTTCGAAGCGACGGACTGCCCCTTCTCGGCCCGCCGGAATGCCGGCCCGAAAGAGGGAAGCATCGACGCCGGTGAAGCCGAAGGCTCCGGCGCCCCCCCCCTGCAGGAAGTCGCATGGCCTGTAAGGGAGTTGGGCCATGCTGGGAGGGCGAGGGCAGCGTGCACTACGAAGCCCGTCTGTGCGAGAGCACTCCTGTCACGCCTCGCCGAGGGCTACACCAAGGCCGACAGCGCGCCGCGCAGCTACTCGTACGCACTGACGACCGCCATGAGCCACTACTCCGGCGGCAAGGTGAGCCAGGAGGCCGAGCCGATGCGCCAGAGGGAGGACATATGGAGGAGGCGCTCCAGGGCCCCGGGCAGAACGTGTTCATCGCCCCCGTGCACCTGGCCCAGCTGAAGGCGGAGAGCGAGTTCGCCGACGTACCGGCGGAGGAGATGACCCCAGCCCAGTACCGGGAGCCCGCCGCCCGCTACAACGGCGGACCGTACTGGCAGAGCGACAGCGCCCAGGCCTACGGGCGCGGGTTCGACAACAACCTGGACGACGCAAGGAACGCGCTGCGCCGATGACAGAACCCGCCCGGTCCGCCGGCCCCGCACACCTCGACCCTCCCGTCCGCCCGGACGACGACCGGGGTTGCCTGCGAATCGTTCTCGCTCTGCCGTTCACCCTGCTCAGCGTCATCGCCGCCTACTTCTGCTGGACGGCCGTGACCGTCCGTCCGTCCGGCAGCTGGGACGACGACGCGTACGGAGGCATCGTCCTGTCGTGCGTCGTCACCCTCACTGCCGCCGGCTCGGCGGTGGCGCTCTGGCTGCTGCCGTCCGTGCGGCGTGTCATGGGCTGGGCCTGGATCGCGCCCGTGACGGTCCTCGGGGTCGCGGCGGCGGTGCGGTGGGGGATCAGCGGCTGAGCCACGCGTGCCCCGTGAAACCCCGGCCCGGCCAAGAGCCTCACTTCGAGTGATGCCCGTCGCCCCGCTTCGGGTGAACAGAACATGTCCGTGCATGGAACCTGGCCCCACTGACGAGCCTCTTCCCGGCTGAAGCACCGAGAAGCAGCGCACATTCCGACCGCTGCGTACGGCGGACGGAGGACGACGCGTGCGACATGGACGCGGGCAGGACAGACGTGATCAGAACGCGGTGGACGGCGCCGGAGCGCGAATAGCCGACGAGCGCGAGGGCTTCCCCGCGGCTCCCGGCGTTCACAGGCGCCGGGCCGTGCTCATCGGGGGCGCCGCCGTCACCGCCGCCACCGCGGCCGCCCTCGTGGGCCACACGGCCGCGACCGCGCCCCCGGCCCGCACCGCCGCCCCCTCCCCCGCCTCCGGCCGCCCCGCCGCCCAGGGCGATCACGCCCTGCTGCTCCAGGTCCTCGCTCATCCCGACGACGACCTGTACTTCATGAACCCGGACACCAGCCAGGCCGTCGCCGCCGGCATCCCGCTGGTCTGCGTGTACGTCACCGCGGGCGAGGCCGACGGCGTCAACAAGATCCCCGGCCGCCCGCACCCCCCGGCCGACAGGTCCGCGTACGCCTCCGCCCGTCACCAGGGGCTCCGCCAGTCCTACGCGACCCAGCTCGGCCTGCCGGTCTTCAGCGGCTGGCGCACCGAGGTCACGACGCTCGCGGGCGGGCACCAGGCCGAGGTGAACACCCTGGAGCACCGGGGACGCCGCGTCGAACTGGTCTTCCTCGACCTCGCGATGCACACCCCGGCGGGCCACATGGGCGCCCCGGCCCTGTGGCGGGAGCGCGGACTGCCGCTGCGCACGGTCGTCGTCGACGGGTCCCCGGTGCGCCGGGCGCAGATGTACGACTACGACGGCCTCGTCGACGTACTCGTGGCCCTCTTCGAGCGCTACCGGCCCACCCTCGTGCACACGCTCGACCCGGACCCCGACTTCCAGCACAGCGATCTGCGGACGCGCATACGTGACAGCGAGCAGCCCGGTTTCTCCGACCACGCCGACCACACGGCCGTGGCCGCGTTCACCTGGGCGGCGTTGATCCGCTGGTCGCAGACCGCGGCGGGAGGGCCGCCCCCGTTCGCGGCCACCGCCTTCCGCGGTTACTACAACCACCACTGGCCCGAGAACCTCCCCGAGGCCGTGCTGCACGCCAAGGCCGCCCATCTGATGCCGTACGGCGCGGCCCCGGACTGGCAATGCGGCAACCCCTCCGGATGCGGCGACTACAACGTCGGCGGGGACCGCCCCCTCACCAACCGCAAGGGCTGGGTCCGCTCCACGCACTACCGCTACCCGGGCCCACGGATCGCCCTGGCCCAGGCACCGGACGGCAGGCTGACCGGCTACGGCGTGCTCGGCATGCGTGCCGTCCGCTGGCGCGAGACCCCACAAGGGGTCTTCGGCCGGCCCACGGACCTGGGCGGCGGCCCGCTCGCGCCGGCCCTCGGCTCCGCGGCCCTCCGCGACGGACGGCAGCTGCTGCTCGGCCTGCGGCTCGCGGCCCTCGAAGGGCGCGGCGGCTCCGACCTGCGCGAGATCGTGGTCCTCGAACAGCGCGCTCCCGGCGGGGAGTTCGGCGCCTGGACCGGTCTCGGCAACCCGGAGACCGATCCCGTGCGCGGCCGCCGCATCGGCGTCCCCGTCGCCGTCACCGCCCACGACGGGCAGGTGCATCTCTTCGTACGGGACGCGGACCAGGGCATCAGCACACGGGTGCGCGGCCTGGACGGACGCTGGTCGCCGTGGCGCACTCTCGGCGGCGGGCCCGTGCAGGACGGTCTGACCGCGGTCGTCGGCGAGGACGGCGGCGTCCATGTGTACGCGCCGGGACACGACACGGTGCACCACTGGACACCGGAGGGGCCCGCGCCGCTCGCCGGGCTGCCGGTGCCCGCCGACGCCGTAGCCGCCGCTGGCGGCCGGCTCTACTACCGGGCCCCCGCCTCGTCGGCGCTGACGGCGACGGCCGGCCCCCCGGTCGACTTCCCCGGCTACGGCCCCGTGACCGCCGACGGGCCGTACCTCCTGGGCCGGGACACCGGCGGCACGGTCCAGCTGCTGCACCGCGGCCGGATCCAGCGGGCCGCGGTCGACCTGGTCACCCTCGACGGACCCGCCCTGCGCGCCACCTCGCGCGGTCCCGTGGCCGTGGGACTCTCCCCCGCGGCCCGGCCGTGGCTGTGGCGCCCGGACAGCTCCACCGGCACCGGGACCGCCCGCAAGATCTGAGCCCGGGCCCACCCGAGCGGGCATGCGAAAGGGCCCGTACGACCGAAGTCGTACGGGCCCCTTCTGGTGCTCGCTGGAGCTACCAGGTCAAACCGTCAAGGAAATTACTTGACGATCTTGGTGACCTGGCCGGCGCCCACGGTCCGGCCACCCTCACGGATGGCGAACTTCAGGCCCTCTTCCATGGCGACGGGCTGGATGAGTTCGACCTTCATCTCAGTGTTGTCGCCCGGCATGACCATCTCGGTGCCCTCGGGGAGGGTCACGACGCCGGTCACGTCCGTGGTGCGGAAGTAGAACTGCGGGCGGTAGTTGTTGAAGAAGGGGGTGTGACGGCCACCCTCGTCCTTCGACAGGATGTAGGCCTGGGCCTCGAACTCGGTGTGCGGCGTGACCGAACCGGGCTTGATGATGACCTGGCCGCGCTCGACGTCCTCGCGCTTGATGCCACGGAGGAGCAGACCGACGTTCTCACCGGCCTGGCCCTCGTCGAGCAGCTTGCGGAACATCTCGATGCCGGTGACCGTGGTGGTGGTCTTCTCCTGCTTGATGCCCACGATGTCAACGGTCTCGTTGACCTTGAGGACACCACGCTCGATACGGCCGGTGACGACCGTACCGCGACCGGTGATCGTGAAGACGTCCTCGATCGGCATGAGGAACGGCTTGTCGACGTCACGCTCGGGCTGCGGGATGGACTCGTCGACGGCGGCCATGAGGTTCAGGATCGACTGACCCCACTCCTTGTCGCCCTCGAGCGCCTTGAGCGCCGAGACCTTGACGACCGGCAGGTCGTCGCCCGGGAACTCGTACTCGGAGAGGAGCTCACGGACCTCGAGCTCGACGAGCTCCAGGATCTCCTCGTCGTCCACCATGTCGGCCTTGTTCAGGGCGACGACGATGTACGGAACGCCGACCTGGCGGGCCAGGAGCACGTGCTCCTTGGTCTGCGGCATCGGGCCGTCGGTGGCGGCGACCACGAGGATGGCGCCGTCCATCTGCGCGGCACCCGTGATCATGTTCTTGATGTAGTCCGCGTGACCGGGGCAGTCGACGTGCGCGTAGTGACGCGTCTCCGTCTGGTACTCGACGTGCGCGATCGAGATCGTGATACCGCGCTGGCGCTCCTCAGGAGCCTTGTCGATCTGGTCGAAGGCCGAGGCCTCGTTCAGGTCCGGGTACGCGTCGTGCAGCACCTTGGTAATGGCGGCCGTGAGGGTCGTCTTACCGTGGTCAATGTGACCGATGGTGCCGATGTTGACGTGCGGCTTAGTCCGCTCGAACTTCGCCTTCGCCACTGGGTCCTCCTGTGGAGTGGTTCTGTACGCCTTGCTTCATCGGCGCCAGGTGATCTTTGCTGGGAAACCCGCCGCCGGGGTCCGGGGTTACGAACCCCAGCGGTCGGTGTCAAGCCTAAAGCGTGAACTCGGGTGAGTTACTCGCCCTTGGCCTTCGCGATGATCTCCTCGGCGACGTTCCGCGGAACCTCGGCGTAGGAGTCGAACTGCATCGAGTAGCTTGCGCGACCCGACGTCTTGCTGCGGAGGTCTCCGACGTAGCCGAACATCTCCGAGAGGGGAACGAGGCCCTTCACGACACGGGCGCCACTGCGCTCCTCCATGGCCTGGATCTGGCCACGGCGGGAGTTGATGTCGCCGATGACCTCGCCCATGTAGTCCTCGGGCGTGGTGACCTCAACGGCCATCATCGGCTCGAGCAGTACGGGCTTGGCCTTGCGCGCGGCCTCCTTGAACGCCTGCGAACCGGCGATCTTGAAGGCGAGCTCGGAGGAGTCGACCTCGTGGTAGCCACCGTCGAGAAGGATGACGCGGACGCCAGTCATCTCGTAGCCGGCCAGGATGCCGAACTGCATGGCCTCCTGCGCACCCGCGTCCACCGACGGGATGTACTCCCGGGGGATGCGGCCACCGGTGACCTTGTTCACGAACTCGTACGTGGCGTCGCCGCTGTCGATCGGCTCGATCGCGATCTGCACCTTGGCGAACTGACCGGTACCACCGGTCTGCTTCTTGTGGGTGTAGTCGTGACGCTCGACGGCCTGACGGATCGTCTCGCGGTAAGCGACCTGCGGCTTGCCGACGTTCGCCTCGACGCGGAACTCGCGCTTCATGCGGTCGACGAGCACCTCGAGGTGAAGCTCGCCCATACCACCGATGATGGTCTGGCCGGTCTCCTCGTCCGAGTGAACCTGGAAGGAGGGGTCCTCCTCCGAGAGACGCTGGATGGCGACACCCAGCTTCTCCTGGTCGCCCTTGGACTTCGGCTCGATGGCGACCTGAATGACCGGAGCCGGGAAGTCCATGGACTCCAGGATCACCGGGCTCTTGTCGTCACAGAGCGTCTCACCCGTGGTGGTCTGCTTCAGACCCATGACGGCGACGATGTCACCGGCGCCCACCGACTCGATCTCCTCACGCTTGTTCGCGTGCATACGGTAGATCTTGCCGATGCGCTCCTTCTTGCCCTTGACGGAGTTCAGCACGGCGGTGCCGGACTCCAGGCGGCCCGAGTAAACCCGGACGAAGGTGAGCTTGCCGAGGTGCGGGTCGCTCATGATCTTGAACGCCAGCGCCGACAGCGGCTCGTCGTCGGACGGCTTGCGCTTGACGACCGTCTCCACGTCCTTGACGTCGTGGCCCTCGATGGCCTCGACGTCCAGGGGAGACGGCAGGTAGCGCACGACGGCGTCGAGCAGGGGCTGAACGCCCTTGTTCTTGAACGCGGTGCCGCAGAACACGGGGGTGACGGTGGTGTCGCCGCCCTTGCCGGAGGCGATGGTGATGCGACGCACGGCCGCGTACAGCTGGTCCACCGAGGGCTCAGTGCCCTCGAGGTACAGCTCCATCATCTCTTCGTCGTTCTCCGCGACGGCCTCGAGCAGCTTGCCGCGCCATTCCTCGGCAGCCTCGGTGTGCGTGGCCGGGATGTCGACGATGTCGTACGCCTCGCCCTTGGCGGCCTCGGCCGACCAGACGAACGCCTTCATCGTGACGAGGTCGACAACACCCTGGAAGTCCATCTCAGCGCCGATGGGCAGCTGCATGACGAGCGGGGTGGCACCGAGGCGGTTGACGATCATGTCGACGCAGCGGTGGAACTCGGCACCCGTACGGTCGAGCTTGTTGACGAAGCAGATACGCGGCACGCCGTAGCGGTCCGCCTGACGCCAGACAGTCTCGGACTGGGGCTCAACGCCGGCAACGCCGTCGAACACCGTCACGGCACCGTCGAGGACGCGGAGCGAACGCTCCACCTCGACGGTGAAGTCCACGTGGCCCGGGGTGTCGATGATGTTGATGGTGTGGTCGACATCGTTCAGCGGCCAGTGACAGGTGGTGGCAGCAGAGGTGATCGTGATGCCACGCTCCTGCTCCTGCTCCATCCAGTCCATGGTCGCGGCGCCGTCGTGGACCTCACCGATCTTGTACGAAACACCGGTGTAGAACAGGATCCGCTCGGTGGTCGTCGTCTTGCCCGCGTCGATGTGAGCCATGATGCCGATGTTGCGCACCTTGGCCAGGTCAAGTGAAGTGGTAGCCATATCGGCTCAGTCTTCTCTCGGTCTCGATGTGGGTAGCGACTACCAGCGGTAGTGCGCGAAGGCCTTGTTGGACTCGGCCATCTTGTGGGTGTCCTCACGCTTCTTGACGGCAGCGCCAAGACCGTTCGAGGCGTCGAGCAGCTCGTTCATGAGGCGCTCGGTCATGGTCTTCTCGCGGCGGGCGCGGGAGTAACCCACGAGCCAGCGCAGCGCGAGCGTGTTGGCGCGACCGGGCTTGACCTCGATCGGCACCTGGTAGGTGGCGCCACCGACACGGCGGGACTTGACCTCGAGGGTCGGCTTGATGTTCTCCAGCGCGCGCTTCAGCGTGATGACCGGGTCGTTGCCCGACTTCTCACGCAGACCCTCCATGGCGCCGTACACGATGCGCTCGGCGGTGGAGCGCTTGCCGTTCAGCAGCACCTTGTTGATGAGGGAGGTCACCAGAGGAGAGCCGTAGACCGGGTCGATGATGACCGGGCGCTTCGGGGCGGGGCCCTTACGAGGCATTCTTACTTCTCCTTCTTGGCGCCGTAGCGGCTGCGGGCCTGCTTGCGGTTCTTGACACCCTGGGTGTCAAGCGAACCGCGGATGATCTTGTAACGAACACCAGGCAGGTCCTTCACACGGCCGCCACGCACGAGCACGATGGAGTGCTCCTGCAGGTTGTGTCCCTCACCCGGGATGTAGGCCGTGACCTCGATGCCGCTGGTCAGACGCACACGCGCGACCTTACGGAGGGCCGAGTTCGGCTTCTTCGGGGTGGTCGTGAACACACGCGTGCAGACGCCGCGACGCTGGGGCGAACCCTCGAGTGCGGGCGTCTTGTTCTTCTCGACCTTGTCCTGCCGGCCCTTCCGGACCAGCTGCTGGATCGTAGGCACTACTTCTCCGGTTTCTGTGTGCCGAATAGTAAAGCTAACCTGGAACATTTCCCGACCCACGCGGTCGGGTGTGTCGAATACTGTGAACTCCCGCCGCCAAGCGGGAAGGGCGCAGATTACGGCGGCCCGTCGCGGACTCCCGTAGCGGCTGACGACACGCACAGGAGCCCAGGCACACCCCAGGCACAAGGTCTGAGCGTACCTACCTCATCGGGTTCGGTCAAAACAAATGCAGTCCACCGCGACACGCCGGACTTCTCGCACCCCCGAACCATCCGTTCGTGGCCCGATCCCGGCCATTCCATGTTCATGCACCACTCGATCTGAGTAGCTTGATCGCTCGCTGTAACGATCGGCGGGCACATGACAGGGGCGTATTCACCGAGTGACGGAGGTCTCGACGACCGCGTCCCTTTCCTGGCCCGCCCGGAGAGCGCGGACCGCTCGGTCCCCCTCGCTCTCGGCCGGGAACTGAGCTTCTCGCCCCGCATCGAACTCCTGCACCAGCACGAGCCCTCGTCGCACGTCCTGTTCATCGTGCACGGCTGGACCAAGGTGACCGCGTCGGCCGCCAACGGTTACGAGGCCCTGCTCGCCCTGCGCGGTCCCGGCGACGTCATCGGAGAGTCCGCCGCGCTGACGGGCCGGCCCCGGTCGGCGACCGTGACCGCCCTCGAACCCGTACGGGCCGTCGCCGTGGCGCACGAGCGGTTCACCGACTTCCTCGGCCGCTCCCCCGCCGCCTCCTTCGCCCTGCTCGGGCATCCATCAGTTGGCGCGGCCGGTCGGCCGCGGCTTCCCGATCGAGGACAGCTCACGCGCCGAGCGCGCGGTCCAGGAGGCGGTGGAGGCCGGCGGCTTCGCGGCGGGCATCGGCCTGCCCGTCACCTGCGTCCTGCGGCTGCGCCTGGACGACGAGGCGATCGCGCACCGGCGCAAACAGCGGAGCCTGCGCTACAAGACCGACCGGCTCGACCCGGCGCACGAGTTCCGGCTCCGCCAGGCCCGGCAGCAGCACGAGCTGGAGGTCCTGCGCCAGCAGCAGGACCAGGAACTGGTCTCCGCGAAAATCGACTTCTACCGGTACTGGCCCCAGCACGGCGGCGTCGGAGCGTGGGCCCTTCACCTCCCCCAGCACCCCGAAGACACGCGGCTGGTCGTGACCAGCAGCCAGAAAGACCAACTCTCGCTCATCAAGGACGAGTTGGAACTGATCGCCAGGGACTCGCCGGAGGACTTCCAGAAGGCGGAGTCCGCCCGCGCGCT
Source organism: Streptomyces sp. NBC_00569 (assembly GCF_036345255.1). Lineage (NCBI taxonomy): Bacteria > Bacillati > Actinomycetota > Actinomycetes > Kitasatosporales > Streptomycetaceae > Streptomyces > Streptomyces sp. NBC_00569. The sequence continues at coordinate 4,541,693 of NZ_CP107783.1, forward strand.
GCTGCCGGCGGTCAACCACTTGATCGAGCAGGGAGCCTCCCGCTCAGGGGCAGGCTCCCTCTCAGGCTCCGGTGGGGCAGGGAGCGGTGCCCGGGCACCCGTACGCGCCTCCCACGACCGGCATGCCGTACGTCCCCCAGCAGGCGCCCGGGGCCCCCTACGGGCCCTACGCGGCCGCCGGGCCGGCCCCCGCGGTGCCCCGGGTTCCCGGCTCGGGCGAGGCCGAGCCTGAAGCGGGCCGCGCCTGAGCGCCCCCCGACGCCCCGCCCGAACCCGCCGTCACCCTCGGCTCACGCGCCGGCGAGCGGCTGCTCGGCGAGTTACGGGGCGAGATCGCCCGCGTATCCCGGTACGGCCGAGCTCCCGCCCTCCGCCCCCGATGACCTCCACTACCGCACCTCGGCGTACGCGTTCACGTCGCGGCGCTTCAGCGTGGGGCCGATGCCACCGCGATCGGGCAGCTGGCGACCCAGGTTCCGGGGTTCCTCGGCCCACCCGCTGACCGCCGCCGCACACTCCCGGAAACGCCGAAGGGCGCCCACCCCGTGAAAACGGAGTGGGCGCCCTTCGTCAGACATACGCCTTACTGGTTGTACGGACCGTAGTCGTAGTCCTCCAGCGGAACGGCCTGGCCGGAGCCCGTGCCGAACGGCGAGTAGTCGATGTCGTCGTAACCGACGGCCGAGTACATCGCGGCCTTGGCCTCTTCGGTCGGCTCGACCCGGATGTTGCGGTAGCGGGACAGACCCGTACCGGCCGGGATGAGCTTACCGATGATGACGTTCTCCTTGAGGCCGATGAGGCTGTCGGACTTGGCGTTGATCGCCGCATCCGTCAGGACTCGGGTCGTCTCCTGGAAGGAGGCGGCCGACAGCCAGGATTCCGTCGCCAGCGAGGCCTTGGTGATACCCATCAGCTGCGGACGGCCGGAGGCGGGGTGACCGCCCTCGGTGACCACACGACGGTTCTCGGTCTCGAACTTCGAGCGCTCGACGAGCTCGCCCGGCAGCAGCTCCGCGTCGCCGGACTCGATGATCGTCACGCGGCGCAGCATCTGCCGGATGATGATCTCGATGTGCTTGTCGTGGATCGACACACCCTGCGAGTTGTAAACCTTCTGGACTTCGCCGACCAGGTGGACCTGGACCGCACGCTGACCGAGGATCCGCAGCACGTCGTGCGGGTTCGTGGCACCGACGGTGAGCTTCTGGCCCACCTCGACCGCGTCGCCCTCGCCGACCAGGAGACGGGCACGCTTCGAGATCGGGAACGCCGTCTCGTCGCTGCCGTCGTCCGGGGTGACGACGAGCTTCTTGGTCTTCTCGGTCTCCTCGATCCGGACGCGGCCCTTGGCCTCCGAGATCGGGGCGACACCCTTCGGCGTACGAGCCTCGAAGAGCTCGACGACACGGGGCAGACCCTGGGTGATGTCGTCACCCGCCACACCACCGGTGTGGAAGGTACGCATCGTCAGCTGGGTACCGGGCTCACCGATGGACTGGGCGGCGATGATGCCGACCGCCTCACCGATGTCGACCAGCTTGCCGGTGGCCAGCGAGCGTCCGTAGCAGAAGGCACAGGTGCCGACCGCGGACTCACAGGTCAGGACCGAGCGGGTCTTGACCTGCTCGACGCCGTTGGCGACCAGCGCGTCGATCAGGACGTCACCGAGGTCGACGTTGGCCGGCGCGATGACCTTGCCGTCGATGACGACGTCCTCGGCCAGCATGCGGGCGTACACCGAGGTCTCGACGTCGTCCGTCTTGCGCAGCGTGCCGTCGGCTCCGCGCTCGGCGATCTTCAGCTTGAGGCCACGCTCGGTACCGCAGTCCTCTTCGCGGATGATGACGTCCTGCGAGACGTCCACCAGACGACGGGTCAGGTAACCCGAGTCGGCGGTACGCAGGGCGGTGTCCGCCAGACCCTTACGGGCACCGTGCGTGGAGATGAAGTACTCCAGAACGGTGAGGCCCTCACGGAAGGACGCCTTGATGGGACGAGGAATCGTCTCGTTCTTGGCGTTGGACACCAGACCACGCATACCCGCGATCTGACGCATCTGCATCATGTTTCCTCGGGCACCCGAGTCAACCATCATGAAGATGGGGTTCGTCTTCGGGAAGTTCGCGTTCATCGCCTCGGCAACCTCGTTGGTCGCCTTGGTCCAGATCGCGATGAGCTCCTGAGTGCGCTCGTCCTTGGTGATCAGACCGCGCTCGTACTGCTTCTGGACCTTCTCGTCCTGCGCCTCGTAACCCGCGACGATTTCCTTCTTCGCCTCGGGAACGACGACGTCGGAGATGGCCACGGTGACACCGGAACGGGTCGCCCAGTAGAAGCCGGCCGCCTTCAGGTTGTCGAGCGTCGCCGCCACGATGACCTTGGGGTAGCGCTCGGCGAGGTCGTTGACGATCTCGGAGAGCTGCTTCTTGCCGACCGAGTAGTCGACGAACGGGTAGTCCTCGGGCAGCAGCTCGTTGAAGAGCGCGCGGCCCAGCGTCGTCCGCAGACGGAAGCTGTCGCCCGACTGGTACTCCGCCTCGCCCTCCTCGGCAACCGGCGGGGTCCAGCCGCGCGGCGGGATGGTGCCCACCGGGAAGCGGATGTCGACGGCCGACTGCAGAGCGAGCTCGCCGGCGTCGAACGCCATGGTCGCCTCGGCCGTGGAGCCGAACGCACGGCCCTCGCCCTTGACGTCACGGAGCTCACCGTCGGTGGTCAGGAAGAACAGACCGAGGACCATGTCCTGGGTCGGCATCGTGACCGGACGGCCGTCGGCCGGCTTGAGGATGTTGTTCGAGGACAGCATCAGGATGCGGGCCTCGGCCTGCGCCTCCGCGGAGAGCGGCAGGTGCACGGCCATCTGGTCACCGTCGAAGTCCGCGTTGAACGCGGTGCAGACGAGCGGGTGGATCTGGATGGCCTTGCCCTCGACCAGCTGCGGCTCGAAGGCCTGGATGCCGAGGCGGTGCAGCGTCGGCGCACGGTTCAGGAGAACCGGGTGCTCGGCGATGACCTCTTCCAGGACGTCGTACACGACCGTGCGGCCGCGCTCGACCATGCGCTTGGCGCTCTTGATGTTCTGCGCGTGATTCAGGTCGACCAGGCGCTTCATCACGAACGGCTTGAAGAGCTCCAGTGCCATGGCCTTGGGCAGACCACACTGGTGCAGCTTCAGCTGCGGGCCGACGACGATGACGGAACGCGCCGAGTAGTCGACTCGCTTGCCGAGCAGGTTCTGACGGAAACGACCCTGCTTGCCCTTGAGCATGTCGGACAGCGACTTCAGCGGACGGTTGCCGGGGCCCGTGACCGGGCGACCACGACGGCCGTTGTCGAAGAGCGCGTCGACGGCCTCCTGAAGCATGCGCTTCTCGTTGTTCACGATGATCTCGGGGGCACCGAGGTCAAGGAGTCGCTTCAGGCGGTTGTTGCGGTTGATCACGCGGCGGTACAGGTCGTTCAGGTCGGAGGTCGCGAAGCGGCCACCGTCCAGCTGCACCATCGGACGCAGGTCCGGCGGGATGACCGGCACGCAGTCGAGCACCATGCCCTTGGGGCTGTTGCTGGTCTGCAGGAACGCGGAGACGACCTTGAGGCGCTTGAGCGCACGGGTCTTCTTCTGGCCCTTGCCGGTACGGATGATCTCGCGGAGGCGCTCGGCCTCCTCCTCGAGGTCGAAGGACTCCAGGCGCTTCTGCAGGGCAGCGGCACCCATGGAGCCGTCGAAGTACGTGCCGAAGCGGTCACGCAGCTCGCGGTAGAGCAGCTCGTCACCTTCGAGGTCCTGGACCTTGAGGTTCTTGAAGCGGTTCCACACCTCGTCGAGGCGGTCGATCTCGCGCTGCGCACGGTCGCGCAGCTGCTTCATCTCGCGCTCAGCACCTTCGCGCACCTTGCGGCGCACGTCGGCCTTGGCACCCTCGGCCTCGAGCTCGGACAGGTCGGTCTCGAGCTTCTTGGCGCGGGCCTCCAGGTCGGAGTCGCGACGGTTCTCGATCTGCTGACGCTCCACCTGGACGTGCGCCTCGAGGGAGGGCAGGTCGCGGGTGCGGCGCTCCTCGTCCACGAACGTGATCATGTACGCCGCGAAGTAGATGACCTTCTCGAGGTCCTTCGGGGCGAGATCAAGCAGGTAGCCGAGGCGCGACGGAACGCCCTTGAAGTACCAGATGTGCGTGACCGGCGCGGCCAGCTCAATGTGGCCCATCCGCTCACGACGCACCTTGGCGCGAGTGACCTCGACGCCGCAGCGCTCGCAGATGATGCCCTTGAAGCGGACACGCTTGTACTTACCGCAGTAGCACTCCCAGTCCCGGGTCGGACCGAAGATCTTCTCGCAGAAGAGTCCGTCCTTTTCGGGCTTGAGGGTGCGGTAGTTGATGGTCTCGGGCTTCTTGACCTCGCCGTGAGACCAGGTCCGGATGTCGTCCGCGGTGGCAAGGCCGATCCGCAGCTCGTCGAAGAAGTTGACGTCGAGCACTGTGCGTCAATCCCTCTTTCGGGGTTGTGCCCCTCGCGTTAGCGAAGTAAGGCGCTTCATCATGGTCTGAACGGTCCCGGGGATGGCCGGGGGCTCCTTGTGGGAGCCCCCGACCAGGCCCGTCAGACCTCTTCGACGCTGCTCGGCTCGCGCCGGGACAGGTCGATACCGAGCTCCTCCGCCGCGCGGAAGACGTCCTCGTCGGTGTCGCGCATCTCGATGGACATGCCGTCCGAGGACAGCACCTCCACGTTGAGGCAGAGCGACTGCATTTCCTTGATGAGCACCTTGAAGGACTCGGGAATGCCCGGCTCGGGAATGTTCTCGCCCTTGACGATGGCCTCGTAGACCTTCACGCGGCCGGTCACGTCATCGGACTTGATCGTCAGGAGCTCCTGGAGGGCGTAAGCGGCACCGTAAGCCTCAAGCGCCCACACCTCCATCTCACCGAATCGCTGGCCACCGAACTGAGCCTTACCACCCAGCGGCTGCTGGGTGATCATGGAGTACGGACCGGTCGAACGGGCGTGGAGCTTGTCGTCGACCAGGTGGTGCAGCTTGAGGATGTACATGTACCCGACCGAGATCGGGTCCGGGAACGGCTCACCGGAGCGGCCGTCGAACAGCTTGGCCTTGCCGGACGGCTGGACCAGACGGTCACCGTCGCGGTTCGGGATCGTGGCCTCGAAGAGACCGGAGATCTCGTCCTCACGGGCACCGTCGAAGACCGGGGTCGCGACGTTGGTACCGGGGGCGACCTGGTCGGCGCCGATGGCCTGCAGGCGCTGGGCCCACTCGTCACCGAGGCCGGAGACGTCCCAGCCGCGGCTGGCGAGCCAGCCGAGGTGGATCTCCAGAACCTGTCCCGGGTTCATTCGGGACGGCACACCCAGCGGGTTGAGGATGATGTCGACCGGAGTTCCGTCCTCGAGGAACGGCATGTCCTCGATCGGAAGGATCTTCGAGATAACACCCTTGTTGCCGTGGCGGCCGGCGAGCTTGTCACCGTCCGTGATCTTGCGCTTCTGCGCCACGTAGACACGAACCAGCTGGTTCACGCCCGGCGGCAGCTCGTCGCCCTCTTCACGGTCGAAGACGCGGACGCCGATGACCTTGCCGATCTCACCGTGCGGCACCTTCAGCGAGGTGTCGCGCACCTCGCGCGCCTTCTCACCGAAGATCGCGCGGAGCAGGCGCTCCTCGGGCGTCAGCTCGGTCTCACCCTTGGGCGTGACCTTGCCGACGAGGATGTCGCCGGCGACGACCTCGGCACCGATACGGATGATGCCGCGCTCGTCGAGGTCGGCGAGGACCTCTTCGGAGACGTTCGGGATGTCCCGGGTGATCTCCTCCGGGCCGAGCTTGGTGTCACGGGCGTCGACCTCGTGCTCCTCGATGTGGATCGAGGAGAGGACGTCGTCCTGCACGAGGCGCTGCGACAGGATGATCGCGTCCTCGTAGTTGTGACCCTCCCACGGCATGAACGCCACGAGCAGGTTCTTGCCGAGCGCCATCTCGCCGTTCTCGGTCGCGGGACCGTCGGCCAGGACCTGGCCCTCGATCACGCGGGCGCCCTCGTCCACGACAACCTTCTGGTTGACGGAGGTGCCCTGGTTGGAGCGCGAGAACTTCGCGAGGCGGTACGTGGTGTACGTGCCGTCGTCGTTGGCGGTGGTGATGTAGTCCGCGGAAACCTCCTGGACCACACCGTCCTTCTCCGCCTTGAGCACGTCGCCCGCGTCAGTGGCGCAGCGGTACTCCATGCCCGTGCCGACGAGCGGCGCCTCGGACTTGATGAGCGGAACGGCCTGACGCATCATGTTCGCGCCCATGAGGGCACGGTTGGCGTCGTCGTGCTCGAGGAACGGGATCATCGCGGTCGCGACCGACACCATCTGGCGCGGCGAGACGTCCATGTAGTCGACGTCGTCGCCCGGGATGTAGTCGATCTCGCCGCCACGACGGCGGACCAGGACGCGGTTCTCGGTGAACCGCATGTCCTCGCCGAGGCCGGCGTTGGCCTGGGCGATCACGAAGCGGTCTTCCTCGTCCGCGGTCAGGTAGTCGACGTCGTCGGTGACGACGCCCTCGACGACCTTGCGGTACGGCGTCTCGACGAAGCCGAACGCGTTGACGCGACCGTAGGAGGCCAGCGAACCGATCAGACCGATGTTCGGGCCTTCAGGCGTCTCGATCGGGCACATGCGGCCGTAGTGAGACGGGTGCACGTCACGGACCTCGAAGCCGGCCCGCTCACGGGAGAGACCACCCGGGCCAAGAGCCGACAGACGGCGCTTGTGGGTGAGACCCGACAGCGGGTTGTTCTGGTCCATGAACTGCGACAGCTGGCTGGTGCCGAAGAACTCCTTGATGGAGGCGACGACCGGCCGGATGTTGATCAGGGTCTGCGGCGTGATCGCCTCGACGTCCTGAGTCGTCATGCGCTCGCGGACGACGCGCTCCATACGAGCCAGACCCGTGCGGACCTGGTTCTGGATGAGCTCGCCGACGTTGCGCAGACGACGGTTGCCGAAGTGGTCGATGTCGTCGGTCTCGACGACGATCGAGACACCGCTGTCGCCAACGGTCTCGGTCTCACCGGCGTGCAGCTTCACCAGGTACTTGATCGACGAGATGATGTCCTCGACGGTCAGGACGCCGGCGTCCAGCGGGGCTTCGCCGCCCAGCTTCTTGTTGACCTTGTAGCGGCCGACCTTCGCGAGGTCGTAGCGCTTCGGGTTGAAGTAGAGGTTCTCGAGCAGCGTCTGCGCGGCCTCACGGGTCGGCGGCTCGCCCGGACGCAGCTTGCGGTAGATGTCGAGGAGCGCGTCGTCCTGGCCCTGGGTGTGGTCCTTCTCCAGGGTGGCGCGCATGGACTCGTACTCGCCGAACTCCTCGAGGATCTGCTCGGTCGTCCAACCGAGAGCCTTCAGGAGAACGGTGACGGACTGCTTGCGCTTGCGGTCGATGCGGACACCGACCATGTCGCGCTTGTCGATCTCCATCTCGAGCCAGGCACCCCGGGACGGGATGACCTTGGCCGAGAAGATGTCCTTGTCGGACGTCTTGTCGATCGAGGAGTCGAAGTAGACGCCCGGCGAGCGGACGAGCTGCGACACAACGACACGCTCGGTGCCGTTGATGACGAAGGTGCCCTTGTTGGTCATGAGCGGGAAGTCGCCCATGAAGACCGTCTGGGACTTGATCTCGCCGGTCTCGTTGTTGGTGAACTCGGCGGTGACGAAGAGCGGGGCGCCGAACGTGAAGTCGCGCTCCTTGCACTCGTCGATCGAGTTCTTCGGCGGCTCGAAACGGTGGTCGCGGAACGTCAGGGACATCGACCCTGAGAAGTCCTCGATCGGAGAGATCTCCTCGAAGATCTCCTCCAGACCGGACTTCCTGGGGACGTCCTGTCCGCTTTCCAGAGCCGCCTCGACACGAGCCTTCCACGCGTCGTTGCCGAGCAGCCAGTCGAAGCTTTCGGTCTGCAGCGCAAGAAGGTTCGGAACCTCGAGGGGCTCCTTGATCTTTGCAAAGGAAATGCGCAGCGGGGCGGTGCTGGCGCCGTTGTTCGTATTCGCGGTCGAGGCAGTGCGCGAGGCGGCCAAGAGGGGGTCCTTCCGAGGGCTCGGACTCACTACGCGCGTACCGGTCCCAAGCTGGCACGGAGGCGGAAGCTTCCCGAATCGGCCGGTGAGGGCCAGGTCAGGACGGCTTCAGTCCAACAGTGCTGGAGCGAGGGCATGCCCCTGGTGACGGGCAGGGAGCAGCTAACAGGCAGCGCAAAGGGTCAGTGTAGCCACTTGGCTCACTGATGTCCAGTGCGGGTTTTTTGAGACCCTCGTTGTCCTCAACGACCCTCGTCAGACCCTCGTTGTTCTCAACACCTGCGACACGTCACCACGTCGCTCGTGGCGCGCACATCCTTACTGCCCTCTTCGTCGTCGATCCATGCCTCGGATTCGGATCGTTGTGACGACGCGTCCTGAGAATTGCGCGCTGCGTGCGGTTCGTCAAGGCCCCCTCCTGTACGAACGGGGCTGCCCCGACCCCCGCACTCACCAGCAGGCACCCGCCGGCGCCCGCTCCAGGCACCGGCTCCAGGCACAACGAAGATCACCATACTCGTCGGGACCGTCAGTGCAAGGCAGGCGAACTGGAACGCCGAGCGGCCGTCCGAAAAGCCTGAAGGGCGACCACCCAGTTGGGTGATCGCCCTTCAGTACGTTCGCGTTACAGCCCTACGCGAGAGCCGCTCCGCAAGGAGTCAGCAGACTCCTGAGGTCACTTGACCTCGACGGAGGCGCCGGCGCCCTTGAGGGACTCGGCGGCCTTCTCAGCGGCCTCCTTGGCGACCTTCTCGAGGACGGGCTTCGGGGCGCCGTCGACGAGGTCCTTGGCCTCCTTGAGGCCCAGGGAGGTGAGCTCGCGCACGACCTTGATGACCTGGATCTTCTTCTCGCCGGCGCCGGTGAGGATGACGTCGAACTCGTCCTGCTCCTCGACGGCCTCAGCAGCGGCACCCGGGCCGGCCGGACCGGCAACGGCGACGGCCGCGGCGGCGGTGACGTCGAACTTCTCCTCGAAGGCCTTCACGAACTCGGAGAGCTCGATGAGGGTCATCTCTTCGAACTGCGCGAGCAGGTCGTCCTGGGACAGCTTCGCCATGATGGCGTCCTTCCACTAATTCGGCTGGTGCCGATGTACATGTAGGCGGGCGTACGTTCGGCCCGCTGCGACCGACGCCCTAGTGGGCGGCGATCATTGCGCGAGCCGAGTTACTCGGCACCGCCCTGCTCGTCGCGCTTGACGCGAAGCGCCTCCGCAGTGCGGACGAACTTCGACGGGAGCGCCTGGAAGACCTGAGCAGCCTGAGTCTGCTTGCCCTTCATGGCGCCCGCCAGCTTGGCGAGCAGAACCTCGCGGGACTCGAGGTCCGCGAGCTTCTTGATCTCATCGGCGGACAGTGCCTTACCGTCAAGGACACCGCCCTTGATGATGAGGTTGGGGTTGTCCTTGGCGAAGTCACGAAGACCCTTCGCCGACTCCACCGGGTCACCGGTGACGAAGGCAACCGCTGTCGGACCCGTGAACAGGTCGTCCAGCGTGTTGATCCCGGCCTCGTTGGCCGCGATCTTGGTCAGCGTGTTCTTCACCACGGCGTACTCGGAGTTCTCACCGAGGGAACGGCGCAGCTGCTTGAGCTGGGCCACGGTGAGACCCCGGTACTCGGTCAGCACGGCGGCGTTCGAGCTGCGGAACTTGTCCGTGAGCTCGGCTACCGCGGCAGCCTTGTCGGGCGTCGGCATAAAGCGTCGGCCTCCTTCCGGGTGATGAGGACCGCTCAGAAGGGGCTGTACAAAACAAAACGCCCCGGCGCAGGCGCACGGGGCTCAGCTCGACCGGAACGAGTCCGGGAACTTTCCACAGTCACCTGCGCAGGTCGTCCGCTTTCAGCAGATCCTTCGGTCACCGCTTCCTCTTGCGAGGGCACGGCAACGACCAGCGGTCTTTGGCTTCTCGAGGAGATTACGTGACGGGGTCCGTCTCAGGCAAATCCGCCCTTGCCGACCCCCGCCCGGACGCTCAACTGCTGGTCGCGCCCTTCATCATCTGCGCCAGATCCACCACGTCCGCGGCGGCCGGAGCCCGCACGGTGACCGGCTTGTCGTAGGCGAAGAAGGTCATCGTCATGTCGAAGCGGCCCTTGTCCGCCGCGCCGCGGGTACGGAAGCGCTTGGTGCGGTCGTCCTGGTCGACCCACAGGTCCACCACGAGCTTGTCGACGCCCAGGACCTCGTACACCGAGAGGTTCTGGTCGCGGCGCTTCCTGGTGGCCGCGTCCTCGTCCTTGTAGCTCTCGCGCATCTGGTCCAGCGTGACGGTGCCCTTGTAGTGCGCGGTCTGCTCGCCCTCCACGCTCTCCTCGCCGACGCGTTCGAGGTCCTTGGAGCCGTTGAGGAACGTGACCTGCTCGGCCGGGTTCTGGTTCACCTGGCCGGCCAGCGGGTTCGTCGCCGCGGCCTCCTGCGCCGCGGGCCCGGAGATGTCGAACTTGAGCCAGCTCCTGCCGTCCGTCTCCTTGGCCGCACTCCTGCCGCCCCCCATGTACAGCGCGCCGCCGGTGACGCGCATCTCCAGGGTGCTGTCGGAGCCCTGGTCGGGCGAGGTCATCCTCATCCGCATCGCCATCGGCTTCACGCTGATCGCGGCCTCGCCGTCGATCCGGCCCGAGCCGGGGACCTCGCCGGTCATCCGATAGCCGAACGACGTCAGCCGCTCCCCGTTCTCCGTGGCCTTGAGGACGGCGGCGGCCGCCGCCGTCCGCGGCGAAGAACCCGCCTTCCCGTCGCCCCCCGACGACGTACAGGCGGTGGCCCCGCCACCCAGCACCGCGGCGGCGGCCAGTACGGTCCCCGCCGCTCTGTTCACTGTCATGACACCCCACCCCAAGAACAGATGATCGATACACGTAGGTGGGCGCACGATACCGAAGGCTCAGGCGGCGGGCTTTCGATCAACGACGTCCTTGAAGTCGACCGTGTCCCGTGACGGCGGGCGCTCCGCCGAGGCGCGGGCGCCGTAGTCGGCGTAGTGCACCGTCCCGCAGAAGGCGCCGGAGGCCGTATCGGCCCGCTGGACGCGCTTCACCAGGCGGTCGCCGCGGTCGATCCACACGTCGACGCGCTGCCCGTGGGCCGAGCCCGTGTAGTGCGTCGCGCGGACGCCACGCACGGTCTCCGGGCCCACCTCGCGGGCGTTCCCCGAGGACAGCAGCAGCTTCAGAGAAGCCGCCGGCGAGAGGTCGGCCCCGGAATCGTACGGGTACCTGATCCAGTGCTTGCCGCCCGACAGCGCGGCGAACTTGTCGGTCATACGCGTGTAGTACGCGTCCGGCAGGAAGCGGGACTGGGACGGGGAGCCGCCCATGAGCCGCGTCGTCGAGGCCATCGAGCCGCCGGTCGTGGTCACCCGCAGAGTGCCGCGCAGCCCGCCCGACCAGCGCAGGACGCCCACGCTCCGCGAGGACAGGCTGGTGCCCGTGCTGCTCGTCGCCTCGATCCTCGCGGACCCGGCGGCGGCGACCTCCGAGCGTGCGGCCTCGATCGCCCCGGTGACACTCTCGTCGCGCTCGGGCGCCTCGTGCGTGCCGCAGGACACCAGGCCGGCCATCGTCAGGCAGACCGTCGCGTGCCGCACCCATGTCCTGCCGTTCATACACTCCCCCGCCGAGACCCAGGTCGACCCCGCACGCTAGCGGAGCGCACCCGCGGCCGGAGGGGTTAGCGGGAAAACGGGAACGGGCCCCGCACCTCGAAAGGTGCGGGGCCCGAGCCGACTTGGCTGAGCTGTCAGGCTCAGACCGCAGCCGGGTCCTCCTCGGTGAGGAGGTTGCGGGTGCGGTTCGGGTCGACCGGAACGCCGGGGCCCATCGTGGTGGCGATGGCGGCCTTCTTGATGTAGCGACCCTTGGCGGCGGACGGCTTCAGACGAAGGATCTCGTCCAGGGCCGCGCCGTAGTTCTCCACCAGCTGGGTGTCGTCGAAGGACACCTTGCCGATGATGAAGTGGAGGTTCGAGTGCTTGTCGACGCGGAACTCGATCTTGCCACCCTTGATCTCGTTCACGGCCTTGACCACGTCCGGGGTCACGGTGCCGGTCTTCGGGTTCGGCATGAGGCCACGGGGACCGAGCACGCGGCCGAGGCGGCCGACCTTGCCCATGAGGTCCGGGGTGGCGACAACGGCGTCGAACTCGTTGAGGCGGTTGCCCTTGGAGATCTCGTCGATGAGCTCGTCGGAGCCGACGATGTCGGCGCCCGCGGCTTCCGCGGCCGCAGCACGGTCACCGGTCGCGAAGACCAGGACCCGGGCGGTCTTGCCGGTGCCGTGCGGGAGGTTCACGGTGCCACGGACCATCTGGTCGGCCTTGCGCGGGTCGACACCCAGACGGAAGGCGACCTCGACGGTGCCGTCGAACTTCGTCGCGGAGGTCTCCTTGGCGATACGGACGGCCTCGAGCGGGGCGTAGAGCTTGTCCCGGTCGATCTTCGCGTCCGCAGCGCGGAGAGTCTTGCTGCGCTTCACTTCTACTCCTGGAGTTCAGGTATGGAGTTCGTGGTGCGGACCAGCGCTGGCCCTACCACTGAAAGGTCAAACGGGGTGAGGATCAGCCCTCGACCGTGACGCCCATGGAACGCGCGGTACCGGCGATGATCTTCGCGGCGGCGTCCAGGTCGTTGGCGTTCAGGTCGGCCATCTTGGTGGTGGCGATCTCGCGGACCTGCGCGTCGGTGATCTTCGCGACCTTGGTCTTGTGAGGCTCGCCGGAGCCCTTCTCGATACCCGCGGCCTTGAGGATCATCTTGGCGGCCGGGGGCGTCTTGGTGATGAAGGTGAAGGAGCGGTCTTCGTAGACCGTGATCTCCACCGGGATGACCCAGCCACGCTGCGACTCGGTCGCGGCGTTGTAGGCCTTGCAGAACTCCATGATGTTGACGCCGTGCTGGCCCAGCGCGGGACCAACCGGCGGGGCCGGGTTGGCGGCACCGGCCTGGATCTGGAGCTTGATAAGCCCCGTGACCTTCTTCTTCTTGGGAGGCATTGCTCTCTCCGGGTCCTAGTGAGAGTTTTCAGCCGACCACCCGGTCATCCGGATGGAGGCATACCGCACAACGATAACGGGTATCGGTGTGCAGCTAAAAACCGAGCAGGTCAGACCGGCTTTGAGAGCCCGTCTGACCTGTTCGGAAGTGCTTGTTCCAGAAGGTGCCGGTAGGGGCTAGTTCTTCTGGATCTGGTCGAAGCTGAGCTCGACCGGAGTCTCGCGGCCGAAGATCTCGACGAGGCCCTTGACCTTCTTCGAGTCGGCGTTGATCTCGTTGATCGTCGCCTGCAGCGTCGCGAACGGGCCGTCGGTGACGGTGACCGAGTCGCCGACCTCGAAGTCCAGGACCTGGACCTCGACCTTGCGGGACGGAGCCGGCTTGCCCTCGGCCTCGGCGGCCTCACGGGCGGCCTTCTCCTCGGCCTCCGGGGCGAGCATCTTGACGATCTCGTCCAGGGTCAGCGGGTACGGGTCGTAGGCGTTGCCCACGAAGCCGGTGACGCCGGGAGTGTTGCGGACGACGCCCCAGGACTCGTTCGTCAGGTCCATGCGCACCAGCACGTAGCCGGGGAGCTTGTTCTGACGGATGGTCTTGCGCTCGCCGTTCTTGATCTGCGCGACCTCTTCCTGCGGCACCTCGGCCTGGAAGATGAAGTCCTCGACGTTCAGCGAGACGGCGCGCTGCTCGAGGTTGGTCTTCACGCGGTTCTCGTAACCGGCGTACGTGTGGATGACGTACCACTCGCCGGGCAGCGTGCGCAGTTCCTCGCGCAGGGCGACGATCGGGTCGACCGGCTCGGACTCCTCGGCGGACTCCTCGTCGGCCTCGGCCTCGGGGGCGTCCTCGTCGGACAGCTCGGCGGCGTCGTCCTCGGCGTCGTCCTCGAGGGACTCCTCGGCGGCTTCGACCTCGTCCTCGGCGTGCTCGTCAGCCTCAGTGGCTGCCTCGTCGGCAGCCTCGGCCTGGACCGTGTCCTCGGCGTTCTCGGCGTCCGCCGCCTCGACAATGTCGAGCTCGTCCTCAACGGACTCGACGGGCTCGATCGCCTCGTTCAGGTTCGGGTCAGACACTGTGGCTGCTTCTTCCTGGATACATAGGGGTGGAACACGCGAAATGGGGCGCCGGGTACGGCGCCCTTCGCTATCGGCTCAGCCGAAGATGTACTTGACGGCGTGGTTGAAGCCATAGTCAATCACGGTTACCAGACCGATCATGATGACGACGAACACGATCACCACACTGGTGTACGTGGTGAGCTGGTTGCGAGTCGGCCAGACAACCTTGCGGAGCTCCGCGACGATCTGGCGGTAGAAGAGCGCGAGACGGCCGAAAGGGCCCTTCTTTCCGCGCTTGCCACCCTTACGGGGCTTCTTCTGGGACTCCGGCGCCTCATCCTGGGCATCAGGCATGTCGATGGAGCCCACGGCGTCCGTCACGCGTCCTCACCTGAATTCCGGGTCGTGGCCGTGCCGCGCCCGGTTGAGCCGCACGGCGGTGCATTTGCAGTACGTACATGCGCACACGTCCTGGCGAAGGAGTGTGTAGCAGGGCCGGAGGGACTTGAACCCCCAACCGCTGGTTTTGGAGACCAGTGCTCTACCAATTGAGCTACGACCCTTTGTCTGCCCCAACGTACCGCATCCTTCCGACTGCACGTCGTGTGCCGAAAGAGAGCGGCCGGTGAAGGCCAACGAGCAGTGAGTGTACGTGTTCCGCGGCCCTCCGTCGAACAGAAAGAAGCGGGCCAGTCGTTGATCGTCCGTGAAACCCGTGTGCCGGCCGGGTTTCCGGTCTGGAACGATGGGGTTATGAGCGCTGCTGCTACTCCTTCCACTTCGCCCACCGAGCGCCGGGTCTCCGCCCGTATCGGCGCGATCTCCGAGTCCGCGACCCTCGCCGTCGACGCCAAGGCCAAGGCCCTCAAGGCCGCCGGGCGTCCGGTCATCGGTTTCGGCGCGGGCGAGCCCGACTTCCCGACCCCGGACTACATCGTCGAAGCGGCCATCGAGGCCTGCAAGAACCCGAAGTACCACCGGTACACGCCCGCCGGCGGTCTGCCCGAGCTGAAGGCCGCGATCGCCGCGAAGACGCTGCGCGACTCCGGCTACGAGGTCGACGCCTCGCAGGTCCTGGTGACCAACGGCGGCAAGCAGGCCATCTACGAGGCCTTCGCCGCGATCCTCGACCCGGGCGACGAGGTCATCGTCCCGGCGCCGTACTGGACGACGTACCCCGAATCGATCCGTCTCGCCGGTGGCGTCCCGGTCGAGGTCGTGGCCGACGAGACGACCGGGTACCGCGTCTCCGTGGAGCAGCTGGAGGCGGCGCGCACCGAGCGCACCAAGGTCGTCCTGTTCGTGTCGCCGTCGAACCCGACGGGCGCGGTCTACAGCAAGGCCGACGCCGAGGCGATCGGCCGCTGGGCCGTCGAGCACGGCCTGTGGGTTCTCACGGACGAGATCTACGAGCACCTGGTCTACGGCGACGCCCAGTTCACGTCCCTGCCGGCGCTCCTGCCCGAGCTGCGCGACAAGTGCATCGTCGTGAACGGCGTGGCCAAGACGTACGCGATGACCGGCTGGCGTGTCGGGTGGATCATCGGCCCGAAGGACGTCGTGAAGGCCGCGACCAACCTGCAGTCGCACGCCACGTCGAACGTGTCCAACGTCGCGCAGATCGCCGCGCTCGCCGCCGTGTCCGGCGACCTGACGGCCGTCGCGAAGATGCGCGAGGCCTTCGACCGCCGCCGCAAGACCATCGTGCGCATGCTGAACGAGATCGACGGCGTGTTCTGCCCCGAGCCCGAGGGTGCCTTCTACGCGTACCCGTCGGTGAAGGAGCTGCTCGGCAAGGAGATCCGCGGCAAGCGTCCGCAGGACTCCGTCGAGCTGGCCGCACTGATCCTGGAGGAGGCCGAGGTCGCGGTGGTCCCGGGTGAGGCCTTCGGCACGCCGGGCTACCTGCGTCTGTCGTACGCCCTGGGCGACGAGGACCTGGTCGAGGGTGTCTCGCGGATCCAGAAGCTGCTCGCCGAGGCGCGCGACTGACGCGTCTTCCGCGTGATGCGGGCCGCCTCCGGGATTCCCGGGGGCGGCCCGTTTTTCGTCCGGATCCTCGGTTCGGATTTTCTTTCGGACAAGGCCACGAAGGGGGAAAGCCGCTTCCCGGGCGATGGGTGCATGCGGCAAGATCCTGGAATGGAGCGTGTACCACGTGATGTAAGGCAGCTGCCCAAGGCCCATCTTCATCTGCACTTCACCGGGTCGATGCGGCCCACGACCCTGCTCGAACTCGCCGACAAGTACGGCGTCAGACTGCCCGACGCCCTGACCGGGGCCGAGCCGCCGAAACTGCGGGCCACCGACGAGCGCGGCTGGTTCCGTTTCCAGCGGCTGTACGACGCCGCGCGGTCCTGCCTGCGCGAGCCCGAGGACATTCAGCGGCTGGTGCGCGAGGCCGCGCTGGAGGATCTCGCGGACGGGTCGGGGTGGCTGGAGATCCAGGTCGACCCGACGTCGTACGCGCCGCGGCTCGGGGGCCTGATCCCGGCCCTGGAAGTCATCCTGGACGCCGTCGAGACCGCCTCGCGCGACACGGGTCTCGGCATGCGGGTCCTGGTGGCCGCCAACCGTATGAAGCATCCGCTGGACGCGCGCACGCTGGCCCGCCTCGCCGTGCGGTACGCGGACCGCGGCATCGTCGGCTTCGGGCTCTCCAACGACGAACGGCGGGGCATGGCGCGGGACTTCGACCGCGCGTTCGCCATCGCCAGGGAGGGCGGCCTCCTTGCCGCGCCGCACGGCGGCGAGCTGACCGGGCCCGCCTCCGTACGCGACTGCCTGGACGACCTGGAGGCGGCGCGGATCGGGCACGGGGTGCGGGCCGCCGAGGACCCGCGGCTCCTGAAGCGGCTCGCGGACCGGGGAGTGACCTGCGAGGTCTGCCCCGCCTCCAATGTCGCCCTCGGCGTCTACGAGAAGCCCGAGGATGTACCCCTGCGCACTTTGTTCGAGGCCGGGGTGCCGATGGCGCTCGGCGCCGACGACCCGCTCCTGTTCGGCTCGCGCCTGGCGGCCCAGTACGAGATCGCGCGCCGGCACCACGACTTCGACGACGCCGAACTGGCCGAGCTGGCGCGGCAGTCGGTGCGCGGCTCGGCGGCACCGCAGGACATCAAGGCGAAGCTGCTGTCGGGGGTCGACGACTGGCTGACCGCCGCCCCCTGATCAGGTCCGGTGCGTCTGTCACTGGGGCAGGGTCGACGTCCCGACGGCCAGCGGAACGTACTCGGGGTCGAACATCAGGTTCCACCGGTCCTCCTTGAGGAGGGTGCCGTTCACCGCGAAGGCCGGGGTGCCGGGCGCCTCGTCGGCCTCGAAGGCCTTCTGTGAGGCGGTGACGAAGGAGCGGTACTTCATGCCCTTCACCGCCGCGTCGAACTCGGCGCCGCGCAGGCCCTTCACGCGTGAGGCCATGCGGAGCAGGAACGCGTCGGTGTAGCCGTCGACGGCCTCCTGCGGCTGCTCCTGGAAGAGGAGGTCGTGGTACTCGACGAACTTCCCCTGCTCCAGGGCGGCCCGCAGCGCGTTGGCCGCCTTCTTCGAGCCCTTGCCGCCCAGCCGGTCGTCGAGGAAGGACGCCAGGGTGTACTCGGTCCTGACCTCGCCGTGGAGGGTCATCTTCCGCAGCGCGCCCGCGCCGCCGTCCTCCTCGAACTCGCCGCAGACGGGGCAGCGCAGGTCCTCGTAGACCCGTACGACGGTGTCCGCGCGGGATGATCCGACGACGACCGTCGTGCCGTCGGCGGCGAGGTGTTCGGGCAGGTGCCCGGAGCTCGCGTACCGCTCGGGCTTCCCGTCGACGGTCGCGTCCCCGCCGGACGATCCCCGGCCGCATCCCACGGCGACCGCGCCCGTCAGCGCCGCGACCAGCACCGACATGGCGGCCCGGCGCCCTCTTCCACGCAGCATGATCTTGCCCTCCCCAGAAAGAATGGGGACTCTATGCGATCCCTGTGAGCAGGGTGCGGGCGAGGGATGCGGCGAACTCGTCCAGCGGCTGCGGGGGCTTGCGGTCGGGGGCCATGTCGTACGCGAACGCCCGCTGGGCGCAGGCTCCGAGGAGGAGGGACGCGGCGGCGTAGGTGTCGGCGTCGCGGCTGACACGGCCCGCGTCCTGCTCGGATCTGAGGTAGGCGTCCAGGCCCTGGATCGGGCGGTGGGGGCCCGTGCCCATCTCCCGCAGCGCCTCCTCGTGACGGCGCTTGAGCTGGGGTTCCGCGTACAGGGAGGCGGCCATCGGGAAGGTCTGCTCGTAGAAGAGGGCGGCCTCGCGGGCGATCTCCGTGAGGTTCTCCTCGACGCTCTTCGCGCCCGGCTCCTTGGACAGCTCGGCCAGGAGCGGTCCGAGCTTGGGCAGCCGCTCGCTCAGAACGGTCACGAACAGCTCTTCCTTGTTCGCGAAGTACTTGTAGAGCGCCGCTTCCGAACAGTCCGCCGCCTTGGCGATCTCCTTGGTGGTGGCGCGGGCGAGACCGATGCTCAGCATGAGTTCATGGGCGGCGTCGACGATGCGGACCCGGGCCGGCTTCTGATGCATGCGGGCTCCAACTGAGCTTGACGAGCGGGTGAGTAGCCACTCACTCTAGAGGGTGAGTGAACACTTACCCACCCTAGGAGGGTGTGCCATGAGGATCACTGTCTTCGGAGCGACCGGCGGCATCGGCCAGGAGATCGTCCGGCAGGCACTGGCATCGGGCCATCAGGTCACCGCGGTGGTCCGTGACCCCGCGCGGTTCACGGTGACGGGCGCGGGCCTGGAGGTGTTCCGGGCGGATGTGCGGGACCCCGAGGCGCTGCGCCCCGCCGTCGCCGGGCGCGACGCGGTCCTGTCCGGGCTCGGCGCCCGCAGGCGCGCGGACGCGGGCATCGCGGCCGAGCTGACCCGGTCGGTGCTGGGCGCGGTGGAGGCCGAGGACGTACGGCGTCTGCTCGTCGTCAGCGCGGCGCCGGTCGGCCCCGAACCCGAGCGCTCACCGCTCCTCGACCGCGCCATGCTCGGCGTCATCAACTCGCTGCTCAAGCCCGTCTACGACGATCTGCGGGCCATGGAGGCCGAGCTCGCGGCCAGCGCCACGGACTGGACCTCCGTACGCCCGCCGAAGCTCACGGACAAGCCGCTCACGGGCACCTACCGGACCGTGGTCGGCGGGAATCCGCGCAGCGGCCGGAGCATCTCGCGGGCCGACGTGGCCCACGCGATGCTGGCGATGATCGACGACCCCGCGACGGTGAAGCAGGGCGTGGGGGTCGCCTACTAGCGGGTCACAGGACGGCTCGGAGGGCGGGTCAGAGGGACACGCCCACCGTGACCGGCTCGTTGACCAGCGTCACCCCGAAGGCGTCGTGGACACCGGCCACGACCTCGCGGGCGAGCGCGAGGAGGTCGTCGGTGGTGGCCTCGCCGCGGTTGGTGAGGGCGAGCGTGTGCTTGGTGGAGATCCGGGCGGGCCCACTGCCGTAGCCCTTGGTGAAGCCCGCCTTGTCGATGAGCCAGGCCGCCGAGGTCTTCACGCGGGCCTCGCCGGCCGGGAAGGCGGGCGGGGCGGTGTCGGGGCCGAGACGGTCCGCCACGCGCGCGTGGAAGGCGGCGAACTCCTCCTCGGTGAGGATCGGGTTGGTGAAGAACGACCCGGCCGACCAGGTGTCGTGGTCCTCGGGGTCGAGCACCATGCCCTTGCCCGCGCGCAGCTTCAGGACGGTCTCGCGGGCGAGGTCCGCGGGGACCCGGTCGCCCGCCTCGACGCCGAGGGTGCGGGCCGTCTCGGGGTACTTGATGGGGGCGCTCATGCCGCCCGCGTCCTCGAGCCCGAACCGCACGCGCAGCACCACGAAGCGGTCGGGATCGGCCTTGAAACGGCTGTGCCGGTACGAGAACGCGCACTCCTCGTTCGGAATCGTGACCGTCTCGCCGGCCTTCCGGTCGTACGCGATCACTTCGGTGATCGTCGACGAGACCTCCTGGCCGTACGCGCCCACGTTCTGGATCGGCGTGGCGCCGGCCGATCCGGGGATTCCGGCAAGGCACTCGATGCCCGCGAGGCCGGCCTCGACGGTGCGGGCGACGGCGTCGGTCCACACCTCGCCGGCCGCGAGCTCAAGGCTCGTACCGTCGAGCGAGAAGCCCTCGGTGGCGATCCGCAGGGCCGTGCCCGCGAAGCCCTTGTCGCCGATGACCAGGTTGCTGCCACCGCCGACGATCAGCAGCGGTGTGCCCGCCGCGTCGGCCTCACGGACGGCGGCGATCACCTCGTCGTCGGTCGTCGCCGTCAGCAGCCGGGCCGCGGGGCCGCCGAGACGGAAGGTGGTCAGGGGGGCGAGGGGGGCGTCGTGGAGTTCCTGCACGCGCTCAAGAGTACGAGAACGGCCCCACCGGTCGTGGCGGGGCCGTTCTCGTACGCACTCGGGGTCCCGCTCGTCCGCGGTCCCGCGCGGCGCGTGGATCACGTCAGGCGCCGCAGCGCCTCCGCCCAGTCGAGCGGCAGCTCGTCCGTGGTGGTCTGCCAGCGCACGAACTTCGCGTCCTTCATCTGTGAGCGCAGACCACCGGCCGTGGGGCCGTGGGGCGCCGAACTCGCGAAGCGCTTCAGCGCGTCGGGCGACTCCCAGGCGGACAGGGTCCAGAAGGTCCGCCGCAGGGGCGCAGCCTTCACGGAGGCCCCGTAAGCGCCGGGAGCCTTGCTCACCTGACGCCAGACGGAGGGGGTCTTCGCGAAGAAGCGGAGGGCTCCCCACAGGGTGCGGGTCTCGAAGCGGGAGGCCATGACGTGGGCCTCGGCGCCGGTCGGCGGGGTGTTGGGGACGGTCCAGGGCAGTGTGGGCATGACGGGCTCCTTCGGGGAGTGCCGGTTCGATGCGGGCGTTCTCAGTGCGAGGCGGTCTCCAGGACCGGGGCGGACGCGGGCTCGGGCTCGCTCCCGAGTCCCTCGGCCGCGCGCCGGCGGGAGGGGATGAACAGGGCCGCGGCTCCCGCGACGGCCACCGTGGCCGCGCCCACCCACAGCGCGGGCTGGATGCCGTCCACGAAGTTCTGCGCGGACTCGTAGCCGCCCTGAGCCGCGAAGATCGACGACATGATCGCGATACCGAGCGCTCCGCCCACCTCGCGCAGCGCGTTGTTCGTGCCGGACGCGATGCCCTGCTCCTGCGGACGGACGCTGGACATGACCAGGTTGGAGGCGGGGGCGAAGTAGAGCGACATCCCGATGCCGTTGATGATCAGGGCGGGCAGCTGAGCGGTGTACGAGGCGTCGACGGCGATCACGGAGGCGTAGTAGGCGAGGCCCGCGGCCTGGAGGAAGAGGCCCGCGGCGACGACCAGGCGGCCGCCGATCCGGTCGGAGAGGTACCCCGCGATCGGCGAGACGAGCATCGGCATGCCCGTCCAGGGCAGCATCCGCAGGCCCGCCTCGGTGGGCGAGTAGCCGAGGACGCCCTGCATGTACTGGCTGAGCAGGAAGATCGAGCCGAACATCCCGAGGAACATCAGCAGACTGGCCGCGTTGATCCCGGCGAAGGCGCGGGAGCGGAAGAGGCGCATCGGCAGCATCGCGTTCCTGGCGCGGGTGCCGTGCAGGGCGAAGGCGACGAGCAGGGCGGCGCCGGCGAACAGGCCCAGCAGGACGAGCCCGCTGGTCCAGCCGTCGCGGGGCGCGCGGACCAGGGCGTACACGATGCCGAAGAGGCCGCTGCTGGCGAGCAGGGTGCCGACCAGGTCGAGCCGGGCGCCGGTGCCGTACGACTCGTTCAGGCGCAGCCGGGCGAGCGGGAGCAGGGCGAGGCCGAGCGGGACGTTCAGCCAGAAGATCCAGTGCCAGGAGACGTGCTCGGTGAGGCTGCCGCCGATCAGCGGCCCGCTCGCGACCGCGAGCCCGTTGACGGCGCCCCAGATCCCGTACGCCATCCCGCGCTTCGCCGCCGGGACGGCCGCGGTCAGCAGGGTGAGCGTCAGCGGCATCATGATCGCGGCGCCGGCGCCCTGGACCGCGCGGGCGGCGATCAGCGAGTCGATGCCGGGTGCCATGGCCGCGGCGGCGGACGCGCCGGTGAAGACGGTGAGGCCGACGAGGAAGAGCCGGCGGCGGCCGAACCGGTCACCGAGTGCCGCGCCGAACATCAGCAGCACGGCGAAGGTGAGCGTGTAGGCGCTGACCGTCCACTCCAGGTCGTCGAGCGCCCCGCCGAGGTCGTTGCGGATGGAGGGCAGGGCGGTGGTGACGACGAGGTTGTCGAGGGCCGCCATGAATCCGGCGACGCTGGTGATGACGAGGGCCCAGACGGCTCCCCCGCGGCGTGCTGTCTGCTGTGACATCGTTCCCCCAGAACGTTGGTTAGTTATCGATTACTAACTTTCATGGGCATGGAGAGGCCGAGAACCTCCTCGGACACCCGCCCCTGATTCCCCGCGCTCAGTTCTTGACCGCCGCTAGTGCTCCAGGCTCCCCTTGGTGCGAGCCGAGGGGTACAGCCCTTCCCAGATCCGGTGCTCCGGGGGGAACCCCATGGAGACCAGCACATTGATCAGCATTCCGTAGGCCATGAAGGTCGTCGTCGTGTCCACGTCCGCCCCCAGAGGCAGATGCGCCGCCTCCCAGAGCTTCATCCACTCGGCGCGGACCGCCTCGCCGAACTCGTGGTCACCGGCCGCTTCGGCGGCGGCGACCGCGACGTACACCTGCATCTGCATCATGAGCCGCTCGGGATCCTTGGCGATGACGTCGGTGTACGCGTTCGCCATGGCACCCAGGGCCTCCTCACCCTCCAGCCCTTCGGCGGCCTCGGCGAACAGCCGCGTCGCATCCTGCACGCAACGGGTCGCCGCCGCGAGGAAGATGGCCTTCTTCCCCGGGAAGAGCCGGAACAGATACGGCTGCGAGACACCCACCCGCTTGGCGATCGCCTCAGTAGAGGTGCCGTAGTAACCACCTCTGGCGAACTCACTCATCGCCGCGCGGATGACGCTCTCACGTCGCTCTTCTGCGCTCATCCTGACCATGCGGCTAAGTTAGTGGTCAATCACTACCTATGTCAAGCGTCATGCCCCGGCGGCCGCAAAGGCCTACGAGTCCTGCCTGCGAGGCAGCTGCCCACGAGTAAGGGGCACCCCGCAATGGAGGGTGCCCCTTACTCAGGTTCCTACGGAGCAGCCGTCACGCCAGCTGCACAACCGCCCGCGACATGCCGAGCACCTTCTGGCCCGCGCTCGTCGCGACGAGGTCGACGCGAACACGGCCGTCGTCGAGCTTGGCGGCGACCTTGCCGCTGACCTCGATCGTCGCGCCCTTGTCGTCGTTCGGGACGATGACGGGCTTGGTGAAGCGCACGCCGTACTCCACGACAGCGGCCGGGTCGCCGACCCAGTCGGTCACGACGCGGATCGCCTCGGCCATGGTGAACATGCCGTGGGCGATGACATCCGGGAGCCCGACCTCGACCGCGAACTTCTCGTTCCAGTGGATCGGATTGAAGTCCCCGGAGGCGCCCGCGTACTGCACGAGCGTGGCGCGGGTCACGGAGAACGTCTGGGCCGGCAGCTCCGTGCCGATCTCCACGTCCGCGTACTGAATCGTCGTCGTCATGGTCACGCCCCCTCGGCCGCGCGCGACACGAGCTTGGTGTAGGCGGTCACGACGTGCTCGCCGGCCTCGTCGTGGACCTCGCCGCGGATGTCCAGGATGTCGTTGCCCGCGAGGGACTTGATCGCCTCGATCGTCGAGGTCACGGTGAGCCGGTCGCCGGCGCGCACCGGGCGCGTGTACGCGAACTTCTGGTCGCCGTGCACGACGCGGCTGTAGTCGAGGCCCAGCTGCGGGTCCTCGATCACCTGGCCCGCGGCCTTGAACGTGATGGCGAACACGAAGGTCGGCGGAGCGATCACATCGGGGTGGCCGAGCGCCTTGGCCGCCTCCGGATCGACGTAGGCGGGATTGGCGTCCCGCACCGCCTCCGCGAATTCACGGATCTTCTCCCGGCCGACCTCATAGGGGTCGGTGGGCGGGTAGGACCGTCCCACGAAGGACTGGTCGAGCGCCATGGACTCGGCACCTCCTGGATTTGCGCTGTTGCCGGATGTTGCCGGATCTTACGGCCGGCCGCACACACGCGATAACGACATGAGGCCGCCCCCTCGGTAAGGGGACGGCCTCATGTACGAGCCTGAGTTAGCGCGTTTCGCGGTGCGCCGTGTGCTGGTTGCAGCGCGGGCAGTGCTTCTTCATCTCAAGACGGTCCGGGTCGTTACGCCGGTTCTTCTTGGTGATGTAGTTCCGCTCCTTGCACTCCACGCAGGCCAGCGTGATCTTCGGGCGGACGTCGGTGGCAGCCACGTGAGTGCTCCTTGGACGGACGGTTGACGGATGAACGCATGAATAGTAGCCGACCGGAGGACCGACCCCACAATCGGCTACTGTGTGTAGCGGTGACCGGACTTGAACCGGTGACACAGCGATTATGAGCCGCTTGCTCTACCGACTGAGCTACACCGCTTTGATGCGATGCCCCTCACCCGAAGGTGAGGGAACTTCACACCAGAGCCCCAA
The DNA here is from genome assembly GCF_036345255.1 of Streptomyces sp. NBC_00569. NCBI lineage: Bacteria > Bacillati > Actinomycetota > Actinomycetes > Kitasatosporales > Streptomycetaceae > Streptomyces > Streptomyces sp. NBC_00569. The sequence goes on from NZ_CP107783.1 coordinate 4,566,380, forward strand.
TACGGAATCGAACCGTAGACCTTCTCCTTACCATGGAGACGCTCTACCGACTGAGCTATTGGGGCGAGCGATGAAGACATTACACGCTCGCCCGCCGATCGCCCAAATCCGTTTCGTGGCCGCCGCCCAGGGGCAGGACCGCGACCCTTCCGGAGCCGCAACAGCCGCTCACGGCCACCTCATCGGCACCGCGCACCACAGCAGTACGACTATTGCGCTCCTCCGCGAAGCGGGCCTGCCGCAGCTCTAGGCTCGACCCGCGCTGCGTGATCTTGTACGCCCTTCCGGCCCGCCCCCGGTCCTGGGCGGCCCCCGCCCACGCGGCCGCCGCCCCCGAACCCCAGGAGCGCGATGCCCGACAGCCAGCCGCAGCAACCCCACTCCCCCGGCAACGACTCCACCGCCGAGAGCACCGCCCTCCTCCTGTGCGGCGCCAGGCTCACCGACGGCCGGACCGTGGACGTGCGGCTGGACAACGGGCGCATCGAGGCCGTCGGCACGGTCGGCAGCCTCATCGCCCGCTCCAAGCGCGTGGACCTGAGCGGCTACGTCCTGCTCCCCGCCCCCGCCGAACCCCACACCCATGGCGACACGGCACTGTCCGCGGAGACGGAAGGGCCGGTGTCGTACGACGGACCCGACGTGCAGCGGCGGGCCACCGAGGCCGCGCTGCTCCAGCTCGGGCACGGGGCCACCGCGCAGCGCGCGCATGTGCGGATCGGGGATCTGGAGGGCCTCGGCCCGATGGAGGCCGTGCTCCAGGCACGGCGGTCGCTGCGCGGCCTGACCGATCTGCGGACCGTGGCGATGCCCCGGCTCCTGACCGGTCTCGCGGGGGCCGACGGCCTGTCGATGCTGCGGGACGCGGTGAAGATGGGCGCGTCCGTGGTGGGCGGTTGCCCGGATCTCGATCCCGACCCGACCGGCTACGTGGAGGCGGTCCTGGAGGTCGCGGCGGAGCACGGCTGCGCGGTGGACCTGCATACGGACGGCGGCGATCCGGCCCGGCTCGGGCGGATCGCGACGATGGCCGGAGGGCTGCGTCCCGGCGTCACGATCGGGCCGTGCGGCGGGCTCGGGCGGCTGCCGCGCGAGGTCGCCGCGCGCGCCGCCGACCAGCTCGCCGCCGCGGGCGTCACGGTGGTCTGCCTGCCGCAGGGCGGCTGCGCGGGCGTCGACCGGCGCGGCACGGCTCCCGTACGGCTCCTGCGGGCGGCCGGGGTGCGGGTCGCCGCGGGCAGCGGGGCGCTGCGCGACGTGGCGAACCCGGTGGGCCGCGGCGATCCCCTGGAGGCCGCGTACCTGCTGGCCTCGCGCTACGGGCTGCGACCCGAGGAGGCGTACGACTGCGTCAGCGGGGCGGCGCGGGCCGCGCTCGGGCTGCCCGAGGTGCGGGTGGAGGCGGGCTTCCCAGCGGAGCTCATCGCCGTACGCGGTGATGAGCTCGCGGGTGCCCTCTCGCTGGCGTACAGCAGGGTCGTGGTGCATTGGGGGCGGGTGGTGGCGCGCACCAGTGCGGTGCGCGAGTACTGCGACTCGGCGTCGCTCGATCTGCCGCGGCAGGGGCGGGCGGGGAAGTTGCCGGAGGGCGGGGGCGGCGGGCCGAGCTGAAGAGACCCGCCCGCACGCGGGACCCCTTCAGTCTCCTGCCGGCCCCTCTTCCTCCTCAGCTCCCGGCGGCCCATCTGCCGCCCCCACGCGCGGTGTCGGCGAACTGTCGAACTGTCAGAAGCCGCCCATAGGGGCGCCCGACAGGAACGGGTTGCCGCCTGCGAGCTCGCCGAGCGGGACCTCGGTCGCGCCGGACGGTGCGCTGATGTCGCCCGCCTTGCCGAACTTGAGCACGAGCGGGACCTTCGCGCCCTTCTTGCCGTCGGCGAGGGCCGCGAGGTCGAAGGAGATCTTCGACAGCGTGCCGTTGGTGATCGAGAAGTCGACGGCCACCTTCTTGGCCGGGGCGTCCTTGAGGTCCTTGGCGGTGGGGAATCCGGCGCCGGGCGGCAGCTCGTCCTTCAGCGGGCCGAGCTTGTCGAAGAGGTCCGTCAGGAGCTCGCGGAAGGACGCCTTGGCGACGATGCGCTCCGTGCCGTCCTCGGTGCCGGCGCTGCGCAGGGTGACGTCGTCGGCGATGACACCGCGCAGAGCCTTGAGGACCTTCCGCTGAGTCTTCTCGTCGAGCCGGCCGGAGCCCTTGGAGTCGTGGGAGCCCGAGCCCGGGGTGTTCCTCCTGGCGTCCGACAGGTCCACCTTGACCCACTCGCCTTCGAGGGCCTTCGCGAGCCCCTCCTCGCCCTTCGGCAGGTCCTTCGGCGAGGGGAGGGGGAAGCCCATGAGCTCCGACGTCTTCTGCATGTCGAGGCGGAAGTAGACGAAGTCTCCGGCGAGCCGGTACTCGGCCAGCGTGCCGCCCGGGACCGACACCTTCACGCCCATCCCGACGAAGTCCTTCTCGCCCGACTCGGACAGCGGCTTCTTCGACCGTACGGAGACGGTGACGTGGGCACCGGCGACGGTCTTGGCGATCGCCGGCGGCATGGCCTCGTCACCCTGTCCGCCGGCCAGCCCCATGAGCGCGTCCGGCTTCGCGTCGAGGCCCAACTCGAAGGAGAGCGACTTCTGTTCGCCGAGCCGGTCGGCGGCCCTGTCGATCTTCTGACCTGCCGTCAGGTTCTCGACGGTGCCGCAGGCCGAGGCGGTCGCGAGCAGCAGTGCGGCGCAGCCGGCCGCGGTGAGGGTGGTGGTGCGTATGGCGCTGATGTCTGACTCCCGCAGAGGTCCGATGAGAGACCCGGCGGCCGTCTGCTGCACGGGTCGCTGAGGAGACCCGCGAGGCACGTACAAGGTTGCGCGGCGAACGGGGGCGGCCCGGCGTACGGTCGGAAGCATGCGCATTGTCATCGCTGGGGGTCATGGTCAGATCGCGCTGCGGCTCGAGCGTCTGCTCGCCGCACGCGGAGACGAGGTCGCGGGTGTCATCCGCCGTGCCGAGCAGGCTGACGACCTGCGGGAGGCCGGGGCCGAGCCCCTTGTGTGCGACCTGGAATCAGCGTCAGTGGAGGAGGTCGCCGGGCTTCTGGAGGGCGCGGACGCGGCGGTGTTCGCGGCCGGCGCGGGGCCCGGCAGCACGGCCGGGCGCAAGGACACGGTGGACCGCGCCGCGGCCGTGCTGTTCGCGGACGCCGCGGAGCGGGCCGGGGTGCGGCGGTACGTCGTGGTGTCGTCGATGGGCGCGGACCCGGCCCATCAGGGGGACGAGGTCTTCGACGCGTATCTGCGGGCGAAGGGCGAGGCGGACGCGTCCGTACGGGCCCGGACCGGACTCGACTGGACGATCCTGCGTCCCGGGATGCTCACGAACGATGCGGGCACCGGACTCGTACGCCTGGAGGCGTCCACCGGGCGGGGTCCGGTGCCGCGGGACGACGTGGCGGCGGTGCTCGCGGAGCTGGTGGAGACGCCCGCCACCGCGGGGCTGACGCTGGAGCTGATCTCCGGGTCGGCGCCGGTGACGGTGGCGGTCAAGTCGGTCGCGGGAAACTGAGCGCGGTTCAGAAGAGCGGGAGCTGGCCGGGCACGGCCGGGACCACGTAGCCGTCGAGGGACGGCTGCGCGGCGCCGAGCTGCGCGGGCCTGCGGGAGCCGGGACAGGACACGAGCTCGCCCGCGCTGCGGGCCCCGGGCGGGTCGTGGCGGGCGAAGCGGCCGGCCACGACGGCGATGTCGCGGCGGCACTCGGGGCAGTTTCTGCGGCGAGACGCCGACGGTACGGACATGCGATCAGTCTGCGCCACGGGCCTCGTCCACGCCCCGTCCGGACACCTCCCGCGCCCCCTGAGCCGCCGGACACCCCCAGTAGGGTGGGCGCGACAGCACCTCATGAACCGCACCAAGGAGCAGACGTGAGCGAGTCGGCGTCCAACGGCCTGCAGCAGGAGATCGCCAGGGAGCTCCAGGTCGCCGAGACCTTCGAGGCCGAGCGTGAGATCGAACGCCGGGTGGCCTTCCTCACCGAACGGCTGACCTCCACCGGGCTGCGCTCCCTCGTGCTCGGCATCAGCGGCGGTGTCGACTCCACCACCGCCGGCCGGCTGTGCCAGCTCGCCGTCGAGCGGGCCCGGGCCGCCGGACACGAGGCGCGGTTCTACGCGATGCGGCTGCCCTACGGGGTCCAGGCCGACGAGCACGACGCCCAGCTCGCGCTCTCCTTCATCCGGGCCGACCAGGTGCTGACCGTGGACATCAGGCCCGCCAGCGACGCCGCGCTCGAGGCCTCGCTGGCCGCGGACGTGAGCTTCCGCGACGAGGGTCACCAGGACTTCGTGCACGGCAACATCAAGGCCCGGCAGCGCATGATCGCCCAATACGCGGTGGCCGGCGCGCACAACGGCCTGGTCGTCGGCACGGACCACGCCGCCGAGGCGGTCTCCGGCTTCTTCACCAAGTTCGGCGACGGTGCCGCCGACCTCGTCCCGCTGACCGGCCTGACCAAGCGCCGGGTGCGCGCCGTCGCGGACGCGCTGGGTGCGCCCGCCGAGCTGGTGTGGAAGGTCCCGACGGCCGACCTGGAGACCCTCGACCCGGGCAAGGCCGACGAGGACGCGCTCGGGGTCACCTACGACGACATCGACGACTTCCTGGAGGGCAAGCCGGTGGACGGGCGGGCCTTCGAGACGATCGTCCACCGCTACCGCCTCACCGACCACAAGCGCCAACTCCCCATCGCCCCCTAGAGGGCACTGCTCGGGGGCTGCAGGTACGAGTTGAGGTCCGAAGTCACGAGACCGCCTGTCCGACGCGGTCTCGTACCCCCGCGCACGGACCCCGGAATACAAAGAACCCCCGCCGCACTGCGTTTCCGCAGTTCGGAGGGGGTTCTCCACCATGTGGCGGCGCCACGATCCGAACCTGGGAAGGCTGAGCCGGCAGATTTACGGCCGCCTGACGGAGACAGGGCGACAAGGCCGCTGACGCGAACTCCGTCAGCTGAGGCACAACCAGCCCGACGAACACGCAGTTCACCGTGCGGCCGACCGCCGCTACGGGGCACCACCGAGTTCGAACATCGCGAATCCGGCGAACCAGCCGGAGGCGAGAGCGCAGGTGCCGAGAACAGTCACCAGGGCAGGTCGGCGAAGCCTGCTCAGGGCCATCGCCAGCGGGATGAACAACGGGAAGGCGGGCAACAGGAAGCGCGCGACGTTGCAGAACATCTGCTGGCTGCCGAGCACGGTAGCGATGGTGAGCAGCGTGTGCACCATCAGGACGGCGGGCGGGCGCAGCCGCACCCACAGGACGATCAGGATCGGCAACGCCATGACGATCAGTGCCGCCAGCAGATCGGGGACGAGCGCGGCGAAAAGATCATCGTTGCGGCCAAGTAGGATGCCCCGCATCACGGTGGCATTGTGCTGGCCCCAGTCGAAGAAGTGCAGCCAGGCTCCCCTCTGGAGCTTGAAGTAGCCGCCCCAGTCGCCCATACGCCAGCTCACCCAGCCCACATACCCGAACAGCCCGAGCGGAGCCAGCACCATCGCGGCCAGAGGGCGCCCGGTTCCGTCAGCGCGCCGCAGAAGTGCGACGAGCGCCGCCAGGCACACCGCTGCGATCAGGGTCGCCGAGGTCGGCCGGTTGAGCCCGGCCACCAGGGCGAGCAGTCCGGCGGCGATCCACCGTCGGGTCATCACGGCGTAGCAGGACCACGCGGCGAGCGCGGTGAAGGTGGAGTCCGAGTAGACCGCCCACTCCGCGCCGGATCCCGGGACGACCGCCCAGAGGCCCGCCGCGATCACCCCGGCCCGGGCCCCGCCGAGCCTCTCCGCGACGGCGAAGATACCGGCCGCGGCGAACAGCGAAGCGACCACCGACACCAGCATCCCGGCGCCGTACAGGCCGAGACCGGTGAACTCCGAGACCATGCGCATCAGGCCCGGGTAGAGCGGGAAGAACGCGGCCGAGTTCGCCTCGAACGTGTACCAGGGGGAACCGGTGACCGGCACCAGTTGGGGGTTGTACCCGAACTCCGCGACCTGTTGGTACCACCAGCCGTCAAAGGAACCGAGCACGTCCCACGGGTGGGCGCCGCCGCCCAAGCGCGGTTGCTTCGTGAGGTGGTAGCCGGAGTAGTCGACCAGCCACATGAAGACCCCGAAGCCGGCCAGCTTCAGTACCGCGTAGCACCCGACCGCCGGCCCATAGCGCCGTACCAGCCTGCTCGGCTGCTCGCGCAGGTCGACCGGCGCGGCCGGGAGCGTGCTGTCGTGTTGTGCGGGCTCGGCAGAGACAGCAGTCGGCATCGCGTTCATCGGTCGGAGTCACCCCGTCGTCATGGCCGATCGTTCGCCGAACCCTTACACCCGTGCAGGTCAGGGATACGCAGACACGCCCCACCGCTGCGCCACGGTCCCCGGAACCCCCTCCGCCGCAGTAGTACGACCCGTCTGTCGGCGGCGGTGGTCAAGCAGCGCCAACTCCACCGGAAATCAGGGGCAACCCTTCGAGCCTCCGCACTTCCCACCGCCTCCCCGAACCCGTCAGGGACGCCGCCCTCGCCGACTCCGTCACCTGGCCCGGGCCACCTCGAAGAGACACAAGAACCAAGCAAGGATCAGTCAGTTTTCCCCCGCCGCTCCCGACGCTTCCCCCGCCACGGACTGTCTCGCCAAGACACGCTCACCCGCACGCCCGTCGACGAACTGCTCCCCGTCAACACGATCTTGGACGAAATAGGGATCAGCCGCGCTGCCTCGTATCGCCGGCGCACCCGCCGCCCGGGCCCCGTAGCCACCGCTTCCCCAACGGTCAACTTCGTTTCTGCCGAGGCAACTTGGACGCATCACTCGACGCCATGGAGGTCGCGCAGTGGAGTGGATCTGCACCGTACGCATCCCTGGCCGTCAAGGAACGCGACATCAGTTGACGGCGCTCCACCACTGGGCGGCGGGATCATCCAGGACATCGGACAGGGGGAGGTCCGGGCAGAGGCTCGCAGACGGGCGCTCACGCCCGCGCAGCACGGTTCCACCCTCGCGAAGCGCCCGTGCGGCCTTCGCCACACCGCGGTGTCACTTGGCTCAGCTCCGGCGTAGAGCCTCGGCTCGTGGCCAACCGGCCACAGCGTCGCCGTGCTCTTCCGGGTGTACGCCAAGTTCCTCACCGATGGGGACGACGCCGCGAACGCCAAGATCTCCGCTCGGTTGAACCGGCAGGACTGAGGACGTTGAAACGGGCCCCGTGCGTTGGTCGCCGCTGCGGCGAGGGACGTGCCGGGGCCCGTTTCTGATGTTCGTCGATCAGGTCGGAGGCGTGCGGGGTTAGAAGCAGCCGGGTCCGGTGGAGGGGTTGAAGCAGGCGTTGGAGCCGGGGCCGCCGTCGTTGGTGTTGGTGCCGGTGCCGCCGAAGAGGGCGTCGTTGCCGGGACCGCCGAAGAGGGCGTCGTTGCCGTTGTTGCCGTTCAGGTTGTCGGTGCCGTTGCCGCCTTCGATGCGGTCGTTGCCGTCGCCGCCGGACAGCACGTCGTTGCCGTCGCCGCCGCAGATGAGGTCGTTGCCACCGCGGCCGTCGACCACGTCGTTGCCGCCGAGAGCGAAGATCACGTCATTGCCGGGAGTGCCGACCAGGAGGTTGTTGCCGTTGGTACCGGTGATGGTGGCCGTGGCGGTCGCGCAGGTGGGGGGCGCCGGCTCGTAGGTGATGGTCACCTGGGCCGGCCCCGCGGCAGGAGCGGAGGTACCACCCGTGGGGACGCGGTTCGACGCACCACCGCCGCCACCGGGACCGCCGCTGGGAGAGGCGCCACTCGTGATGATGTTGCAGCCGCCGCCGCCGCCTCCACCGAACCAGCCGCCCCCGCCTCCGCCGGCCCCGAAGCCGCCTCCGCCGGTGCCGCCCGCACCGCCGGTGCCCGGAGTGCCGGATGTACCGATGGAGGGGCATGCGGCTCCGGCCGCGCCGCCGGCTGTCTGGGTTCCGCCGCCGCCGCCGCGGCCGCTGTTCGTTCTCTCGCCGCCGGCACCCCCGGTGTTTCCGGCGTTTCCGCCGGTGGCCTCCGGGACCTGGCCTCCGGGGACGCCGGTTCCGCCGCCGCCTCCGCCGCCCGCGACGATGAGGCGGGGGTCGGTGCCGGGGACGCCGGTCAGGACACAGCTGACGTTGGCCGAGTTGCAGGTGCGGACATCGCTGGAACCGCCGCCCGCACCGCCCGGGAAACCCACCACTCCGCCGCCGGCGCCGCCGCCGGTGCCGACGTTGACATAGAGGGTGGTGGTGCTCGGCGGCACGGTGACGTTGCCGGTGACGGTGGCGCCGTTGCCGCCTGCGCCGCCGCTGGACCCGTTCTGGCCCGCGGCGCCGGTGGCGGTGACGGACAGTTGGGTGACGCCGGACGGGACGGTGAAGGGCTGGTCGGCGCCCGCGTTGAAGGTGACCGTCACGGGCACCGCCGCAGCAGCGGGCGTGGCCGTGGGCACCACCAGTGCCGCCGGCAGCGCCACCGTGGCGAGCAGGACGGCAGCACGCCGGACCGGGCGCTGCCGCTCACCCGCGGCTCCCGCGCCACGTCGAAGGAACATGGCATGTTGCAGGGTCGGTCTCACGATGGGGACTCCTCGACAAAGAGCGCGGCACTCAGCACGTGCCACGGACGTCGGTTGGGGGTTCAGGCCCCTGCCGGGACCGCCCGACGATCAAGCCACACGCACCCTGTGCGGCCGTACAGACACACCGTCATACCGCCCGCGATCCACCGACCAGACGCTGCCGACCCCGAACTCGGTCCTGTGATCCGTTATCAAGTGGACCGATGCCCTGCTAGATCACCCCGCCTCACCAGAAAAACAGGGATCCCTCCGCTGCTGGTCACCTGATCCGCCGGACAGGCCCTGGAGATCCAGTCCACGCACCGTCCACGCGCTCTGAGACGGAGCGTTCGAGGGCGAGAGAGAGCGAGACAGTCCCGCCCCCGCGTGAGGGCAAAAGAAAAGGTCCCCGACCTGCTGAAACAGCAGGTCGGGGACCTTTTACCTTCCAGTGGCGGCGCCAGGATTCGAACCTGGGAAGGCTGAGCCGGCAGATTTACAGTCTGCTCCCTTTGGCCGCTCGGGCACACCGCCATGGGTTTACTGCTTTGGATCTCCGCTTTGGGGCGGTGCTCCGTGGCAACGACGTAAACGATACCTGATGGACGGGGGTGCTTCGCCACCCGATTGATCGGCACCCGGAGGCGGCGTGGTGGCTAGGCTTTGCGGATGCGGCCCCGGGGACCGAGGGCCGTGGATGACGCATTCAGACGCAAGCCGTTTCACCACCCGATACAAGGAGCCACAGGACATGGCCGACTCCAGTTTCGACATCGTCTCGAAGGTCGAGCGGCAGGAGGTCGACAACGCCCTCAACCAGGCCGCCAAGGAGATCTCGCAGCGCTACGACTTCAAGAACGTCGGCGCCTCGATCTCGTGGTCCGGCGAGAAGATCCTGATGGAGGCGAACTCCGAGGACCGCGTCAACGCGATCCTCGACGTCTTCCAGACCAAGCTGGTCAAGCGCGGGATCTCACTGAAGGCGCTGGACGCCGGGGAGCCGCAGCTCTCCGGCAAGGAGTACAAGATCTTCGCCTCCATCGAGGAGGGCATCTCGCAGGACAACGCCAAGAAGGTCGCCAAGATCATCCGTGACGAGGGCCCCAAGGGCGTCAAGGCGCAGGTCCAGGGCGAGGAGCTGCGGGTCAGCTCGAAGAGCCGCGACGACCTCCAGGCCGTGCAGGCACTGCTGAAGGGCCAGGACTTCGACTTCGCGCTGCAGTTCGTGAACTACCGGTAGGGACAGCGGGTGACCGCAACTGTCGCTGATGCAGGGGCAATTGCCCTGACGTGATGGTCTGCCGCCGCTCCCGGTGCGAGGCTGGTGGGACTAGATTCCCGCTGCCCACAGGGCACTGGAGGTTGTTGTGGCGGCAGAACCCACGGTCGGCGCAGGTTCCACCCTCGAACTGGCGTTGCACGGGCCGGATCCGGGGCCCGAACTGGCCACCCTCCACGAGGCGCTGACGGCCGCGGGGGCCGCCAGTGTCGACCAGGTACGACTCACCGCGCCCTCCTCCGACCAGCGGGTCGCCGAGCTGGTTCAGGTCTGCACGCTGCTCGTCGGCGGGGCGGTGGACGTGGTGTCGATCGTCGAGGCCGTACGCGGCTGGCTCGCCGGGCGCCGGGAGGCGGCGGCGCGGCGGCCCGCCCCGGCCGGCGCGGACGACGTGGTCCCGTCCGTCGTCATCACCATCGGTGACCAGCGCCTCGAGATCACGTATCCGTCGGACCGCGCGCAGAGCGATGCCATCGCGCGCTTTCTGGACCTGCACCGGCAGGACGGGCGATGACCACCCTCGACGTGCGCACCTCGGCGCACGGTCCGGGGCGCACCCAGTACGCGTACGGGCTGAAGTCCGGTGGCGGGTCCGTGGTGGGGCCGCTGGAGCAGGAGCATGCCGTCGATGTCAGCCAGGACCTGGTCAAGGACCTGTGCAAGGACATCGACGAGGCGCTCAAGGACACCCGTGACGACGATCCGACGCTGGGCAGAGTGCTCAGACAGAAGGGGAGGCTCCTCTTCAACTCGCTCTTTCCGCGCTCCGGTTCGGGCGAGATGGTGCGCCAGCTGAAGGAGTCGACGGGATCGCTCCTGGTCAGCACGAACGAGTCCCTGGTGCCGTGGGAACTGCTGCACGACGGAGAGAGCTTCCTCGGTCTCGTGCACGAGCTCGGCCGGCGGTCCGTCGTCAGCAGACCGGTGGTGGGCGGGCGCGAGTGCACACAGGTGCGGCGGGCCCTGATCGTCGGGGACACCCTGGGGGATCTGCCGTCGGCCCGTGAGGAGACCGAGCGGATCAGCGCCTGGCTGGAGGGGCACGGCGTCGCGTGCACCGTCCTCATCGGGCGGGACGCGACCCTGGTCCGGGTGATCCAGGAACTGGCCGAGGACGAGGAGCCGTACGACCTCTTCCACTACTCGGGGCATGTGTCCGGGGTATCCGGGGCCGCCGGGCTCATGGTGCACAACCGGAAGCTGATCGACATGGACGCACTCCAGCCCCTGGCCGGGCTCGGGGCGCCCCCCGTCGTCTTCATCAACGGCTGCGCGTCCGCCGACCCCGCGCTCGAACCGGCCTCGCGCGCGCTCGCCGAGGCCTCGCTCACCATGAGCGCCTGCATGTCCTTCATGGTCATGGGGGCCAAGACCGTCGTCGGTACCCGGACGCCGGTCGGGGACGCGAGCGCGCTGCGCTTCGCCGAGGCCTTCTACGGCCAGCTCCAGGAACAGATCACGGCCGGGGCCGCGATGCGGCAGGCGCGGGCCGATCTGGAGCAGCGGGCGGACTGGGCCTGGGCGTCGTTCGTGCTCTACGGGGATCCCGAGGTGCGGATCTCCACCGCGGCCGAGCCCGCCCCACCGCCGCCCGCCGCGCCGGAGCGGCCCGAGTTCACCCCCGAGGCCGCCGAACTCCTGCGCAAGACACGGGAGTTCGCCGCCGTACGCGGCCTGGTCACCTCCGTCGATCTGCTGATGGCCCTGCTCGAGGACGAGGAGGTACGGGAACGGGCCGCCGCGCGGATCGGGGCCCAGCGCATGGATCTGCTGGCCAAGGTGCTGCGCGAGATCCAGGGGCAGACACCGCGCGGGAGCGGTACCCAGGCCGGGTCGAGCAGCGCGTCGCTCACCGCGGTGAACGGGCACCGGCCGCGGATCGGGCTGTCCGGCACCGTGAGCCGGGTCCTCGACGGGGCCGAGGCGCGGGCCCAGGAGGCCGGGCGGGACATCGGCGTCGACGACATCTCCCTGGCGTTCCTCGCGACGGGCGGCGGGAGCTGCGCCGAGCTGTTGCAGCTCGTCGGGGTCGCACCCGAGCGGCTGCTGCTGCCGCACTCGGAGGCGCCCGCGCAGGGCGACGACGAGCGCGTGGACATCGGGGCGCTCGATCCGCGTGCGGCGGCGGCCGTGCAGTGCGCGCGGCTGCTCGCCTCGGTGCAGCGCAAGAAGATCAGCACGTACATGATGCTGCGCGCGTTCGGGGTCGTCGGGAGCGAGGCGCTGCGCGGGGCGCTCGCCGCGCAGGGCGAGGACGGCGCGGCCGCGTTCCGCAAGCTGGCCGGGCTCGGGAATCCCAAGCCGAGGGAGTTCTCCTCGCGGACGTTGTCCAAGGTGCAGGAGGCCTGCCGGGAGGCGCAGGAGCCCGTCGACGAGCAGACGCTGCTGATAGCGATGCTCACCGACGAGGACTCCACGGCGCGGACGATGCTGCGGCGCCTGGGGGTGGCGCCGGATCTGGTCATTCAGTCGTTGCAGGCTCCTTCTCCGGAGGCTTCGGCGGCTTCGGATTCTGCGGATGCTGCGGATTCTGCGGGGGCGTCGAAGACTCCGCGGACTCCGGACTCTCCGTAAGCCGGGAGTCCAGGTGGGCCAGGCCCTTCAGCGCCGTCGCGTCGTTCGGGCGGCGGGTGAGGACCTGGCGCCAGTGGTCGCGGGCCTCCTCCGGGTCATCCAGGAGGAGGCAGGCCAGCGCGAGGGCGCTGCGGGCCTCGGCGTCGCCGGGGCACCAGTGGACGACGGCGGCGAAGTGGTCGCGCGCGGTGGCCGTGCGGCCCGACCTGGCCGCCTCGAGACCCGCGTTGAAGAGCCTCGCCGGGTGGGCCCTCATGCGCGCCCACGCGCGCAGCGGGGTGGCGCAGGACCGGCAGGTCTCCGCCGTCGCGCTGTTGACGGCCCGGCAGCGCGGCAGCGGGCAGGCCAGCCGGCCCGGGTCCGACGTCACCAGTTCCCCCCTGCGGACCGGTTCCCGGGGTTGTCGACCGGGATGCCGACGGCCTCGGCCCGTTCGGTGAGCAGGATCTGGCCGAGCTGGCGCAGCCGTGCGACCAGCTTGCCCGCGTCCTGGCCCACCTGCTCCGGGTTCGTGGCGAGGAGGGGCACGAGCTGCTCCAGCCGGTTCCTGACGTCGGTCAGGTCGCGTTCCTCCGCGGTCCTGCCGGTGGCCACGGCGACCCGGCTCAGTTCCTCCGCCCGCTGGAAGCCGAAGCGCAGCAGGCCCTCGGCGCGCTCCTGCGGCGAGAGCTCCCCGCCCGAGGTGGAGCGCAGCAGCCCCCTCAGGTAGGTGAAGTGGCCCTGCAGCTGGGCGATCGCCTCGCCGTACCTGCGCTGGTCACCGGCGGCGTGGGCGCGTTCGCCCTCGGCGCGCTGGGCCTCGATCGCGCGGATCACCTCGGGGCCGTCGAACGGCTTGTCGCCCGCCGGTCCCGACTCGGAGAGATGGGCGTGCAGCCGCAGGCAGTCGTCGACCAGGGAGTCGAACTCCCTCTTGGGCGGCTGGAGTTCCTGGTCGGCCTCGCCCAGGACGGCCACGATCTCCTCCAGCTCGCGGAACTCGTGCACCGCCGCCGCCACGTCGCCCCGGCCGCGGGCCTCCTCGAAAGCGCGGCGGGCCTTGGTCCACTTGGCGCGGACCACGGTCTGCGGGCCCGTCGCGAGATAGCCGACGTTCTCCTCGAAGCGGTGGTAGAGCTCCTCGACCACGGACGCGTCGGGCATCGGCGGGTCGACCGGCACTTCGAGCAGGGCGTCGAAGGTGGTGTCCTCGCCGATCGAGCCGCGGACGGTGATGGACGCGTCCTCCTGCATGGCCACGTTCATTCGGATCGCCGTCCCCCGCGGCGTCGACGAGGGGACCACGACCTTGATCACCTGGATCGGTACGGCCTGCTGGAACAGCCGCAGCTCGACCTGCTCCCGGCCGGGGTGCCCGAAGTCGAAGTCGGCCTCGAAGGGCAGCTGCTGCATGGCCGGGATCAGTTCGCGGCGGCCGGTGCGCCCGTCGCCCAGGTCCACCTCCAGGAGGACCGACTTGGCCGTGATGGCCGCTCCTCCCCCGCCGCCGCCAGGCCGCGCGCTGTGGGCGAGCGCGCGGCCCGCCGTGGCGACCACGTCGCCCTCGGCGTCGTACACCTCGAAGGTGAGCAGGCTCTCCGCGTCCGGCTGCACCGGGACCTGGGTGAAGGCGAAGGCGCCCTCCTCGGAGAGGTCCGCCTCGTCCTCGAAGCCGGTGGTGGTGAGGTGGACACGGCCGCCGGAGAGGTCGAGGCCGTCGGCGAGTGCCTGGACAGTGCCGCCGACGTGGGTGGCCTCGGAGCCCGTGGCGGCGAAGCCGTGGAACGAGACGCGTACGGTACGGGCCTCGTCATAGACGGCGAGGCCGCCGACGGCCGCCGCGCGCACCGCGGCGCCCAGCGCGACGGCCGTGTCGGCGTGCTCGACGACCGGCGCCTCGCAGGCAGCGCGGACCTGGCGGTCGGAGCCGGGCGCGGGGTTCGCGCAGAGTTCCTGCGTCACCATCTCCCTGACCAGCGGCATATGGGTCGAGCCGCCCGCCAGGATGATGTGGTCGACGTCGGCGAGTGTGATGCCGGCCCGCTCCCCGGCGCGCCGCAGGGCCTCGTCGCAGTAGGCGAAGGTCCGCTCGATCAACGGGCGGGCGATGTCGTCCAGTTCGGGCCGCTCCAGGAGCGCGTCGATGACGACCGGCCGCTTCTCCTGGTCGGTGAGGCGCCCGGTGTCGCGGAGCATGTAGTCGGGCTGGTCCGTGAGCGCCTTCTTCGCGCCCTCCGCGAGGATCTTCAGCTGGCTGAAGCGGAGCCGGTCCTCGGGGTCGTTCTCGGGGTCGAGGTCGAGGGCGTAGCCGTCCGCCTGGAGCATCTTCTGGAGATGGCGGGCGAAGGCCTCGTCGATGTCGTCGCCGCCCAGGCGGTTGTTGCCGCTGATGCCGAGCACCTCGAAGGTGCCCTCCGTGCAGCGCAGGACGCTGACGTCGAAGGTGCCGCCGCCGAGGTCGTACACGAGGAAGGTGCCGTTACGGGTGGTGGTGCGCCAGCAGTAGTGACTGGCGGCGGCGGTCGGCTCGTGGAGCAGGCCGAGGACTTCGAGCCCGGCCTGCTCGGCGGCCTTGCGGGTCGCGTCGATCTGCGGCTGGTCGAAGTAGGCCGGCACGGTCACCACGGCCCGGTCGACGATCCAGCGGACGTCCGGGCTGTCGAACGCCGCCACGTCCGTCTCGATCCGGCGCTTCATCTCGGCCAGGATCGCCGCCGAGACCTGCGCAGGGGTGTACTCCTCGCCGGCCAGGTCGACGGTCGTACGGCTGCCCATCAGGCGTTTCACCGACGTGACCGGCTCCGGGGTGCTGCCCTTGCGGGCGAACGCCTTGCGGCCCACGACCAGTTCACCGCCGACCGGGCTGCGCCAGACGCAGCTGGGCGTCGTGTACGACTTCGAGACCGGATCGCGGTGGATCACGATGTCGCTGTCGGAGGGGTTCATCACGGCTACGGCGCTGTTGGTCGTGCCGAGGTCGATGCCTACGGCCTTGCTGACGATCTGCTGGCTCATGTGGGGTGACCGCTCCTTCTTGGCCTGCTCGTTCAGGTGTCCGTGGGTGCAGGTGTCGGTCCCGGCGGCGTCTCGGCGTCGGGCTCGCGCTTCACCTGGGGATCCGGCTCGGGGGTGCCTCGGGCTCGGGTTCGGGTTTGGGTGCGGGGGCGGGGGCGGGGGCGGGCGCGCCCATGACGACCTGGGCGAAGCGCACCACGGCGCCGTCGTGGAACACCGCGTACTCGTTCGTCTCGGCCACGACCTCGGCGTCGAACTCCGGGCTCTGCAGCCAGTGCACCGGGTCCGCCCAGTCCAGGACCTCGTCGGCGGTCAGGCCCTTCGGGTCGCGCACCTCCACGCCGGCGCCGCGCAGCACGTCGAGCATCCGGTCCTTCACGTTCTTCAGCTCACGGTGCCGGAGCTCTGCGTCCACGGCCTCGCGCGGCTCCCCCGTCCTGTTGACCTGCTGCTCCAACGTGCCGATGAGCATGGCCAGTTCGAAGAGCGTGGCGTGCACGCGCGTCGCGGCCGAGGCGGAGGCGCCGCGGGCGGCGGCCAGCTCCTCGTGGCGGCGCTGCAGTACGCCGGCCAGCTCGGCCTCCGGTGCGGTGGTCGCACCGTGGACCTCGGGGACGGGGCGCTCGGCGAAGTTCTCCCAGCCGGGCCGCACGGCGTCGGGCTCATCCGAAGAGGACATCGCGCACCTCCAGTTCCTGTTCCTCGTCCTGGGCACGGGCCGCCGCGGGCGCCGTACGCAGGGCGTCGTCCGCCCCCGCGACGGGCGCCGTCGCGAGGGCGCGGACGGTGCGCCGCAGCGCCTGAGGCAGGTCGAAGTCCTCGGCCCGCAGGTTCTGGCCCCCGAGGTCCGCCGGGTAGGTGCGGTGGGTGCGGGCGAACGCGTCCCACCGGCGGTCGCGGTAGTCCGTGCCCGGCGGCTCGGTCACCTCGTACCGCAGCCGGGCCCGCGGGTTGCGGATCAGTTCCCGCATCGCCCAGTCGTAGAGGTCGCGGTCCTGGGCGGTGGACGCGGTCTGGATGCCTTCCTCGGCGCGTTCCACGATGTGCGCCTCGGTGGCGTCGACGGGGAGTCCGAGTACATGGAAGGGGTTGGGCCGACGGTTCGCCGACGGCAGTGTCGTCATGGGCGCAGCCTTCGCAGGAGGTCTTCGATACGGGTGATGTTGTCCCGGGTGGCGGCTTCCGGGGCGATCCGCTCCGCCCGCCGCAACAGGCTGATGGCCGCCTGCAGTTCACCCTCCACGGCGTTCGGGCCGATACGGACGGAACGTTCGAGATTGCTGAGCGCGGCGTTACTCATGGCCACCGCACGGTTGTTCATCCCGGTGGCCACCGCGCGCAGCGCCTTGGCGGCCTCCTCGCGCATCTTGGGGTCGTCGCCGGCCGCCGCGACGCGCTCCGCGTCGCGCACCGCGCGCTCCGCCTCGTCGAGCCGCTCGGCGTCCAGCAGGACGTAGCCGTGGTTGATCAGGGTGCTGGTGCGGAGCCGGTCGAGGGTCTTCCTGGTCGCGTCGGTCCTCGGGACGCGGTCGAGTTCGGCGAGGGCCTTCGGGTAGCGGCGCGCCTTGATGTGTTCGAGGGCGGCGCTGAACAGGGCGTCCTGGCGGTACTGCTCCAGGAGTTGCGGCGCGTTGGTGTTGGCCGGGTTCCACTCCTTGGCCAGTTCGAAGTACGCGATGGCCTTGCCGGTGTCCCGGTCGAGGAGGCCGCGGTCCACGTAGTGGGCGGCGAGCAGCTGGTTCTCGCGCAGGTGCGGGCGTCCCTTCACGGCGCCCTGGGCGAGCAGTTCCGCGTACCGCACGGCCTTGGTCACGACCGTGCGCATGTGGTCCCGGTCGCCCATCTGGTAGAGGCAGTTCTGCCACTCGTTGTGCCAGGCGACGACGGTGCACAGGACGTTCCCGGGGGCGAAGCCGTGGTCGACGGCGTTCGCCAGGCTGCTGATGCCCTCTTCGTAGTCCTTGTCGATGCCGTCCGGCAGGGCGCGGACCCGCTCGGGGTCGTCGACGCGCTTCTCGGCCGCGCGCACCAGGTCGGTGGACCAGTCGTCGAGCAGGGCGCCCGCGCGGTCCGAGACGGCGGCGAAGAGGTCCTCGTCGACGCCCGGCAGCACGCCGGCCAGGGGCCCCTCGGCCAGCAGGGTGCGGGTGACATGGGTGCCCTGGCGCAGGGCGGTCAGGCAGTTCAGATGGAGGCGGGCCTGGTCCTCGCGGTGCTCGGCGAGGGCCCGCGCGCCGTGGCTGCGGTGCAGGGTCAGGAGTTCATCGGTCAGGGAGGTGCGCAGATACTCGGCGTCGGGGCCGGTCGCCGCGTCGGCGACGATGGTTCCCGCGTCGTCGGACCCCGGGCGGTCGGCGAACGCCTCCCAGAATCCCGGGTGGCACAGCAGCAGGACCCACAGGACGGTCGCGGTGACCAGGTCCTCGTCGGCGGCTCCCGTGCGGGTCAGCTTCGCCAGAGCCTCTTCGCGGTAGACCACGGCCATCGAGTGCAGTACGGGGATGTCGTTACGGGTGGCCCGGCGCGCGAAGAACCTCGTCAGCTCCCTCTCTATGGCGGCCGCCTGGTCCGCCGCGAGCGCCTGCCACACCGGGTGATCGGCCATCGCGGCTTCCACGGCCGGGAGCCTGCCGGGGCGTTCCCAGGTCTGGGCCGCGTCCGGGAAGAGATGACTGAGGAGGGCGTCGGAGCGGTCGTTGCGCTCCAGGTCGGCGCGGTGCCGGTGGGCCGGGTGCTCCTCGGGGAGATGACCGGCGGCCCGCCCCAGGAGTTCCAGGGCCCGTGCGGGGTCACCGTCCGCCTTGGCGGCCACCGCCCGGTGGCACAGGTACTTCCCGTACTCGGCGGCGGCCCTGTCCGCGCCGGCATCGGTATCGGCGTTCAGGGCGTGCCGCCACAGCCTGTCGGCGACTTCGTGGTCCCCGACGGCGGCGGCGCACCGGGCGAGGGTGACGGCATCGAAAGGTACGAGACCGTCCGCTTCCGGTGAGTCTTCGGTGAGGCGGTCCGCCAGACGGCGTACGACCTCCGCCAGGGCCTGGGCGCGGCCGTCCCGGCGCCTGGCGCGGGCCACCCTGGCGCAGAGCGCGGGCAGGGTCGCGGCCACGTCGACCAGGCCGGTCAGGTCGTGATCGCGCAGGGCGAGGGTGAGCGCCTCGGCGGCCTTCGCGCGCTGGGCCGGCAGGTGACCGGCCGCCTGGACGACGAGGAGCGGGGCGGGCAGGGCGGGGTTGCCGCCGACGGACGGCAGCTCGGCGGGCGGCTCGCCTTCGAGGGCCTGGGCGACGAAGGCGACGACCTGCGCGGCGGCGCGACGGGCCTCTCCGGTGCCGCCTGCGCCGTCGGCGCCCTCCGCGCCCTCATCCTGCACGTCGTCCTCCGGGCCTTCGGCGCCTCCACCCTGTACGCCGCCCTTCGGGCCCTCCGCGCCTCCACCCTGCCCGACGACCTCCGCGCCCTCATCCGGCCCGTCGCCCACAGCCCGTAGCAGCCGTACCGCATCCGCCCTGTCACCGGCCTTGAGCGCGGCCGCCGCGAGAGGCAGGGCCAGCAGCGGGTCGTCCCTGACGTCGGCCGGAGCATCCGCACCCGCATCCTCATCCGCGCCCGCGTCCTTGGCCCTCTCGTCGTGCCGCCCGGCCAGCGAGGCGGCACGACGAGCCTCGCGCGCCACCACCGGCAGCGGCCAGGCCGCCGCGAGAACTTCGAGCGCTCCGGCCAACTCGTCCTGCACAGCGGGGTCTTCGCCCAGCAGGCAGGCGCGCCCCAGAGCCAGGGCGAGCACCTCCACGGCACGGGCGTCGCCCACATCAGCGGCGGTCGGGCCATCGGCCTCCCCCACCCACGCCACCAGCGCCTCCACCAGTACGGGCTCCGCCTCGCGCGGCTCCGCCAGCAGCTGGCCAAGGCCGAGCAGCCAGGCCGTACGGGAGTGATGGCGGACGATGCGCCACGGTGCGGCGCCCGTACCGTCGGCGGGCCGTGCCGCGCGTTCGGCCAGGAGGCGGGCCGCGCGGGCGAGACGTCCGGCGTCGGCGGGGACGGGCGGGAGGGCGCCTGGCCCGGTGACCTGCGCGTCGATGAGCCGCGCCGCCGCCCACCCGGCGCGCTGCACGGCCCGGTCGGCCTCTCCGCCGGCCCACAGCGCCGCGGCCTCGCGCAGCGCGAGCGCGCCGCTTTCGTAGCGGGCCCGGGGCGTCGGCAGGCGGTCGAGGCGCCGCACGGCGTCGACCGTGCGGCCGAGGGCCAGTTCGGCGCGGGCGCGGACGAGTTCGGCCTTGGGGCCACGTACGCCGTCGAGCAGGTCCGCCGCACGGTCGGGGTTCCCGGCCGTCAGTTCGGTCACGGCGAGGACAAGGGTGGCGCGGTCGAGGCCCTGGCCGCCCGCCTGTTCGAGCAGGGAGCGGGCCCGGTCGCCGTCTTCCGGGAGGGCCGACAGGGCGCGCCACAACAGCTGTTCGGGCAGGGGCAGGCGGCCGAAGAGCGAGAGGGCGGTGAGGTGGCCGACCGCGTTCCGGCGGCCGCCGGCGACCTCGACGCCGAGGAGGGTGCGCAGGGCCTCCAGGAGTTCCGGGACGGTGGCGCCCTCGGCGCCGAGCGGGTCCCAGGCCAGCTCGACGCCGGGTTCCTGTCCCTCGGCGAGCCTCAGCCGGGCCGTGACGACCGCGGTGAAGGCGTGTGCCGCGCCCTTCATGACCGTACGTTCCTCGTCGGTGGCGCGGCGGCCGGGATCGGCGTCGGCCAGCAGGCAGCCGAGCGGCCAGGCGTGCGCGTCGCCGTCGGCGAGCAGCGCGCGGCAGCGGCGTCCCGCCGCCTCGTGCTCGCCGCACAACAGCTGGGCCCAGGCCGCGTGATAGCCGAGGTCGGACCGGTCCGGGAACGCGTCGGCGACCACGACGAGGTTCTTGGCGGCCAGGTCGGCGTTGCCTTCGAGGAGCTGGGCACGGCCCTGGGCGTAGCGGCCCCAGGGACGGCTGTCGCCGCCGTCGCCGATCGTGGCGAGCCGTACGGCCGTCAGCGGGGCCGCGGTGGCGGGGCCCGGGGGGCCGTCGCGGCCGGGGTCCAGTTCGAGCCACTCCAGCATCCGGCACAGGTCGGTCAGTTCGGCGCCGCGCGGTGTGAGGACGGCTTCCCGTCCTCGTACGGCGGTGAGGGCCTCGGCGTACGCGCCGCTGTGCAGGCGGGCGGCGATGAGACCGCGCAGGGCCTCGCCGTCGGTGGGGTCGGCACCGCAGGCGCGGGTGAAGTGGTCGGCCGCGTCGGCCGTTTCCCGGTGCAGCAGCAGGGCGCCGAGGCCGAGCGTGCGGTCGAGGCCGGCGAGGCGCAGGCCCGCCGCGGACAGGTGCGTGGCGAGCGCGAAGGCCCGCTCCACGCGGCCCGTCTCGTCGTCGAATCCGGCTCCGAGGAGGCGCCCCGTCATCTGGTGCACTTCTGGCGGCACGGTCGCGTACCGCCTGAAGATGTCCACGTAGATCGCCAGTTGGTCGTCCTGGTCGGCGCCGAGCCTGGCCAGGGCGGTGGCGGCGATGGAGCGGGACTCCTCGTGGACGAACGCGCTGCGGTAGAGCCGCGTGTACAGGGACACCGCGAAGTCCCGGTCACCTGCGCCGGACCGGGCCACGGCGGCGTCGGCGAGCGGGACCCAGCTCTGGTGGAGCCCGATGCGCCCCTCGGCCGCCATGCGCTCGCCGACCTGGGCGAGCCGGTCCAGGTCGGCGGCCTCGACGAGGGGCAGGAAGCGGGGGCCGAGGAAGGACTGCTGGAAGGAGGGCCACAGGTCAGCGGTGCGGTCCTGGTACTCCTCGATGCCCGCGAGAACCGCGCGCAGGCTCACGAGGCCGGCGCGCGGATCGGCGTCGGCGAGCGCGCTCGCCCAGGCGTTCTCCAGCCGGCCGCGCCGGGACAGACCTTTCCTCAGGGACCGCTGGGGCTCCACCCGTCACCCCCGGTCCCGCTCGGCGCGGGCGAGACGCCCGAACCGCTCCGCCTGGAAACGGTTGCCGGCCTTGCGGAACGCCTCCTCCGCGCGGCGGGCGAGCCTCGCGCGGTCGGTGCCGGACGGCATCAGGGCGCGCCCGCGGACGAGTTCACAGGCGTCGGCCCAGGAGTGGGCGGCCGCCAGGTGATCGCCCGCGGATTCGTGGACCTGCCCCAGTTCGGTGAGCAGGCCCAGGCGTAACGGGTCGGGGACGTGGTTACGTTCGAGCCCCCTGCGGAGCACGGTCGCGGCGGCCGGGCCCTGCCCGGACGTCCTCAGCCGCCGTCCTTCCGCCAGCTCGGCCTCGCCCGGCTGCCGCACGACCGGCTTCTCCAGGACCACGTCCAGGGCGGCGATCACCTCCTCCGCGCTGCGGAACCGCTGCGCGGGCCGCAGTTCGAGCAGGCGCATCACGAGGGCGTCCAGGGCGGGCGGGACGAGGTTGTTGTGGACCGAGGGGCGTACGGGCGGCGCTCCCCGCTTCTGTTCCTGGAGCCAGTCGCCGTGCGCCGACTCGGGCAGCGCGGGCGGCGGTGTCAGATGCGCGTACGCGTGGCGGCCTGTCAGGCCCTCGTACATCAGGAGCCCCAGCGAGTACAGGTCGGACTCGGGGACGCTGGAGCCGGCCGCGGTCTCCGGCGCCATGTACTGGAGGGTGCCGACCGTGCCCGGGACGTGGCCGAGCTCCAGCATCCGGGCGGCCAGGCCGAAGTCGATGAGCCGGACCCAGTTGTCGCTGCCCAGGAGGACGTTGTCGGGCTTGAGGTCGCGGTGCAGCAGCGGCGGGTCCAGGCGGTGCAGTCCGCGCAGGGCCACGCAGATCTGCCGCGCCCACTTGACCAGCAGCGGCGCCGGGACGCGCCCCATCTCGGCGAACTGGCCGGCGAGGGTGGCCCCGGGGACGTACTCCATGGCGAGGAAGGCGCGGCCGCCGAGACCCTTGGCGAGACCGCCGTCGTACACGTGCACGAGATGGCGGCGGGCCTCGGCGTCCGCCATGGTGTCCATCGCCTCGGCGAGCAGCAGGACGTCCTGGAACAGCTCCGCGGCGTTCTCCTCGGTCAGGCCCGCGCGCCGGGAGAGCTTGAGAGCCACGCTGCGCACCGGATGGCCGAGGATGTACTGGTCGGCGCGGAAGACCGCCCCGAAACCGCCGCCTCCGATCCAGCCGCTCAGTGCGTAGCGGCCGTCGACCACCCGGCCTTCGAGTCCGCGCAGGCCGGACTCATCCGGTGCGGCCTGGTTCATCGTGTGCGTCCCCCTCTCCGCTCCCGCCGGACTTGGTCAACCCGCCTTCCACAGAGGACAGTTCCATCCCGTCCGCCGGTTCCGGCGACAGGAAGCGCACCCGTGTGAGGGAACCGCTTTCCGCCCCGTCCCGGCCGGAGAACAGGGCGTCACGCACGCCCGGCGGCGATGGAGGCACGAAGTCGACGACGATCCGGTCGCAGGCCTGGAACTCCTCCGCCCGCTCCTCGGCCGCCGCGAGGACGGGGTTCTCGACCAGGTCGGAGAGCACCTTGGCCATGATGCGACCGCCCTCGCGCCCGCCCGCCTCGGAGTTGAGGCGGTGGCCGAGCGCGCCCGCGTATCGCACCAGCTCCTCGGGGACGGTCAGCTCCTTCTCCCGCTTCTCGCGCCAGAAGGCCGCCTGCCGGTCGAGCACCTTGCGGCCGATGGCGGTCATCGCGTCGCCGCCGAGCGGGCGGAAGACGATGACGCGGCGGACGCGGGCCAGGAACTCGGGGGTGAAGACGGGCGTGCCGTCCCGGCTGCGCTCGGACGCGAGCTTGGCGCGTACGGCGGCGGAGATCTCCTCGTCCGAACTGCCTTCGCCGAGGCGCGAGATGATCTCGTGCCCGGCGTTCGTGGTGAGGATGAAGATGGCGCGGTCGCCGTGCGCCTTGACGCCCCGCTGGTCGGTGATCCAGCCCTCGTCGAAGAGGTTGAGGAACGGCCGCAGCACCTCGGGGTGCGCCTTCTCCGCCTCGTCGAGGAGGAACACGCAGTACGGGTCGCTGTTGAGCTCGTTGATGAGCCGCCCGCCGCGCTCGTGCCCCACGTAGCCCGGCGGTGAGCCGAGGATGCCGGACACGCTGTGCGGCTCCGTGAAGTTCTCCATCGGATACGTCTGCAGCCGCTTGGACGCCGAGTAGAGGCCGGCGACCCGCTTGGCCAGCTCGGTCTTGCCGACGCCGGTCAGACCCGCGAAGAGCAGTACCGACGCCGGCCCCGAACTGACTGCGGCCAGGCCCGCCTTGATGCGCCGCAGCTCGTCCGCGACCACCCGGACCGCCTGGTCCTGCCCGACGACCTCCGCGCCGAGCGCCGTCGCGTAGTCGACCCGCTCCCCGCCCGTGCCGGCGATCTGCTCGCGCGGCATGCCCGACAGCTCGGACACGACATCGGCCACTTCGTCGAGCGTCACGGCGCTGCGCACGTCGCCGTGCTGCCTGCGCGCGTAGTCGAGGTCCTCGCAGGCGCGGCGCAGGACCTTGACGGCGGACAGCGGCAGCCGCTGGTGCCGGACGAAGTCACCCGCGAGGACCACGGCCCTCGCCACCGCGTGGCGCTCGATCCTGATGCCGGTGAACTCCGTCTCCAGCGCGTCCGCCGCGAGGCGCACCATGGCCCGCGCCGCCTCCCGCTCCGGCTCGGCCATGTCGATACGGCAGGTCAGCTCCTGGAGGACGTGGTCGGCGGCGACCAGATCCTCGTAGTCGTGCTCGGCGAGCACCCCGATGAGATGGATGCTGCGCTCCTTGAGTGCGCGGCGCAGCTCCAGCAGGTGGTCGGCGCCGTGCCGGCCACGCAGCAGGGGTCCCAGCCCGTCGACGCAGACGACCAGGTCGGTGCGGCCCGCGACCTGGCCGATCAGGGCCGTCAGCTGTTCGCCGCTGCTCTCCGCGGCGACGTCCTTGCAGTCGACCCGCAGGAACCGCTTGCGGCGCAGGAACGGGATCTCGCCCGTGGCGGCCCGCCGGGCGAGCTCGCGCAGCAGAGTGGTGGTGCCGATACCGGGCAGACCGGTGATCAGTACGTGGTTGTTCTCCGTACGGTGCAGGGCCCGGCACAGCGGCTCGAAGTATCCGTCCAGATGGGCGGCCGGGCCGATGGCCCCGGTCCGCGCGAGCCAGGTGAGGTCCTCGGAGGGCGGCAGGAACGCGGGCAGCCGGAACGGCACCTCGCGGGGCGCCGTCGAACGGGTCTCGCCGAGTACGTCGCGCACGCTCTCGCGCAGCCGCTTGATGTCGAGGCGCAGCGGCTCGGCGGCCAGGACGGAGGCGAGGCGCTGCGGCGGGCTGTCCAGGAGGGCCGCGAGCAGGTGCGGGGTGTCGATCTGCTCCGCGTCCCAGCGGGCGGCCGTCGTGCGCGCCGCGTGCAGCAGGTCCCGCAGGGACTCGCCGATCCCGTCGCGGTCGAGGCGCGGGGCCGTCCGGTTTCCCCGCTCGGTGATCCGGAAGGCCTGGGTGATGATCTCCACGGCCTTCACCAGGCCGACCTGGAGCGGCAGTTGGAGCCGGAAGAGGCGCTCGGCGGGCCCTTCGGTCTCCGACAGGAGAGCCATCAGACAGTGCGGCGGGAGCAGCCGGTCGTAACCGAGCTCGGCGGCCCGCTGGGCGGCCAGCTCCAGGACGGCCCAGGCGTCGTTCGTGAACTCCTCGGAGCGCAGCCTGCCCGACGCGTCGTCGTACAGCTCGGGCGGCTCGTCGGCGTGGACCCCGACCTGTCTGCGCAGCGCCTCGGCGGCCAGGGGCAGATCGAGGAGCGGGGTCAGGAAGTCCCGCTCGTCCGCGGAGGGGGCGTCGAGCAGACAGGCCAGCAGCAGCTCCAGGCGGACCCCGGCGCCCACCGCGTCCCGCGCGCACCGGGACTCGAACTCCTCGAAGGCCGCGGCCAGTTCGGGGCTCACATGGTCGCGCGCGCCGTCGAACGCGTAGCCGTTCCCCGGCGGGGCGTAGACGGCGACTGTCTCCAGGAGGTGATGCGGGGCCGCGCCCTCGGCGAGCGCGCCCTCGAACGCGGGGAGCACCGCGGGGTCGCGGGTGCCGAGCGCCGCGTACAGGATGTCGCCGGGGCGTAAGCGCTCGGTGGCGCGCTCCGCGGCGGACAGCAGGACGGTGGCGGTGCGCTCGTCCCCGAGGGCGTCCGGATCGAGGAAGCCGTCCGTGAAGAGGCGCACGGAACGGCGTTCGGGACGGCCTTCGGAGCCGCCGTCGGGATCGTTTCCGGGACCGTCTTCCGGGCCGTCCTCAGGACTGTCCGGACTCTTTGCGGAATCGTGCTGCATCTTCGCGCGCAGGCCACGGCTTCACGACGTTTCGGGCCTGCCTGCCCACCTCCCCCGTGCACCGGCCATGCTTCCACACGGAGTACGCGGGGTCCCTTTGCTACGCAAAAGAGGGGACAACTCTTTGGCCGTAAGGCCGAGTTGATCCCCTCCTGCTACGCCGTCAGACCGGCGCCCCCGCTATACGAACGGCTGGTCCGTGCGGACGATTTCGCGGCCGAGCGGCATCAGGGAGACCGGGATCAGCTTGAAGTTGGCGACGCCCAGGGGGATACCGATGATCGTGATGCACTGCGCGATGCCCGTCACGATGTGGGCGAGAGCGAGCCACCAGCCGGCCAGAACCAGCCACAGCACGTTCCCGACGCAGGACGGGGCGCCCGCGTCGCGGCGCTCGACCGTCGTATAGCCGAACGGCCACAGCGCGTACACGCCGATCCTGAACGCCGCGATGCCGAACGGGATTCCGATGATCGTGATGCACAGGATCAGGCCCGCGAGCAGGTAGCCGAGGAACAGCCAGAAGCCGCTCAGCACTAGCCAAATGATGTTGAGGATTGTCTTCACGGGTGACGACCTGCCATCTGCTCTAGCCGGGCGATGCGCTCCGCCATCGGCGGATGCGTGGAGAACATCTTGGACATGCCCTGCCCGGGACGGAAAGGGTTCGCAATCATCATGTGACTTGCGGTCTCGATCCGCGGCTCCGGGGGGAGCGGCAACTGCTTGGTCCCCGCGTCGAGTTTGCGCAGGGCGCTCGCCAGGGCCAGCGGGTCGCCGGTGAGCTGGGCGCCCGACGCGTCCGCCTCGTACTCCCGGGACCGGCTGATGGCGAGCCGGATGACCGTGGCCGCGATGGGGCCCAGGATCATGATCATCAGCATGCCGAGCAGTCCGGGGCCGTCGTCGTCGTTCGAACGGCCGACGGGGATCAGCCAGGCGAAGTTGACCAGGAACATGATCACCGAGGCGAGGGCGCCGGCGACCGACGAGATCAGGATGTCGCGGTTGTAGACATGGCTCAGCTCGTGCCCGATGACGCCGCGCAGCTCGCGCTCGTCGAGGATCCGGAGGATGCCCTCGGTGCAGCACACCGCGGCGTTGCGCGGATTGCGGCCCGTCGCGAAGGCGTTGGGCGCTTCCGTCGGCGAGATGTACAGGCGGGGCATCGGCTGGCGGGCCTGCGTCGACAGCTCGCGGACCATGCGGTAGAGCGCGGGGGCCTCGAACTCGCTCACGGGGCGCGCGCGCATCGCGCGCAGGGCCAGCTTGTCGCTGTTCCAGTACGCGTACGCGTTCGTCGCGAGGGCGATGCCGAGGCCCACGATCAGCCCCGTACGACCGAAGAAACTACCGATGACGATGATGAGGGCCGACAGCCCCCCGAGGAGTACGGCGGTCTTCAGCCCGTTGTGCCGGCGGTGCACGGTACGCCCTCCATGTGGTGCGGCAGGGGAACCCTCTGCTTACTGGTGCTGGGTGCTTCCACGGTCCAGTGGACCCTCCTGTACTGGTCAACGCCAGACGAGGAGGACGAGTTCCCTTGTGCGCGCAGGGCGCATGTAGCCCGTACGGGTGGAGAGTGCCCGCCGGCTGGGGGTCAGCGCTGTTCGGGGAGTCCGGCGAGCGCGAGGGCCTCGGGGTCGGCCTTGAGCTCGCTGGTGCAGTGGGAGCAGCGGGTGGCGATCGCGGGGATCTGGCTGAAACAGCGCGGACAGTCGCGCAGGGCGGCCTTGATGTCGACCGGCTTGCCGCGGTCGAGGCGGGTCTGGAGCCTCACCATCGGGACGACGACGAGGAAGTAGAGCACCGCCGCCGTGATCACGAAGGCGATCGCCGCGGCGACGAACTTGCCGTACGGGAAGTCCGTGCCCTCGACCCGGAAGTGCGCCTCGCTGAAGTCGCCGGTCGAGCGCGTGGCGAGGCCGATGAGCGGGGCGATGAACGCCGTGCTGAAGCCCGTGACGACCGCGGTGAAGGCGGAACCCACGGCGAGGCCGATCGCCATGGTCACGATGTTCCCGCGAAGGATGAAGTCCTTGAACCCGCTCAGCACGGCAGTGTCTCCCTGGTCTCCGACGTTGAGGTCGCTACGAGGGTGCCTAGAAGAGGCCCGTCGATGCAAAACGGAGAACCATCTGAGGTGCACCCGACAAGGCGACCCCGATGACGGCGGTGAGTCCGATCGCCGCGGTGAGCGGCGCCGGAATCCGCTGTACCGCCTGCTCGCCCTCGGCGGAGCGGAACAGGGTCGCCGTCCACTGAAGGTAGTAGTAGAGAGCGATCACGACGTTGACGGCCATGACGACGGCGAGCCAGCCGAGGCCCGCGTCGACGGCCGCCGAGAAGACGGTGACCTTCGCGAAGAGGCCGATGATGCCGGGCGGCAGGCCCGCGAGGCAGAGCAGGAAGAAGCCGAGGACCAGGGCGGCCAGCGGCCGGGACCGGTACAGGCCGCGGTAGTCGCTGATGCGGTTCAGGGGCTTCGTACGGGCCACGAGGGCGGCCACGGCGAAGGCACCGAGGTTCACGGCGGCGTACATGAGGGCGTACGCGACGGTGGAGCCGATGGCCTTGTCGGCGTCCTTGGAGTAGGCGGCCGCGGCGATCGGGACGAGGAGGTAGCCGGCCTGGCCCACCGAGGACCAGGCGAGCAGGCGTACCGCGCTGTACGCGCGCGTGGCCTGCTGGCGCAGGGCCGCCACGTTGCCCACGGTCATGGTGAGCGCGGCGAGCACGGCCAGGGCCGGGCCCCACACGTCGGCGTAGGACGGGAAGGCGACGACGGTGACGAGGATGATCCCGGAGAAGCCGACCGCCTTGCCGATCACCGACAGGTAGGCGGCGACCGGCAGCGGGGCTCCCACGTAGGTGTCGGGCACCCAGAAGTGGAAGGGGGCGGCGGCGGTCTTGAAGGCGAAACCGACCAGGGTGAGGACGACGCCCGCCTGGGCCAGGGTGTGGAACTGGCCGTCCACGTGCGTCAGGGCGGTGGCGATCCTCGTGAGGTGCAGGGTGCCCGTCGTCGCGTAGACGAAGCTCACGCCCAGGAGGGTGACCGCGGTCGCCGTGACCGAGGACAGGAAGAACTTCAGGGCCGCTTCCGAGGAGCGCCGGTCGTCGCGCTTGATGCCGACGAGGGCGAACGCCGGCAGGGACGCCACTTCCAGGGCGACGACAAGGGTGGCCAGGTCGCGTGACGCGGGCAGCAGTGCGGCGCCCGCGGCGGAGGACAGGAGCAGGAACCAGAACTCTCCCTCGGGGAGCGCCCTGGGCGTGTTCTTCGCGTCCTTGATGCCGGTGATGGACAGCAGCGCGGTCAGCAGGGCGCCGGCCAGGACGAGGAACTGGATGACGAGCGTGAAGTGGTCGGCCGTGTAGCTGCACGCGGCCTGCTCGCCCTTGAGCGTCTTGAGGCAGAAGGTCGAGCGGTCGCCGTCCAGAAGGGGCAGCAGCGCGAGCGCGGCGGCGGCCAGACCCGCGACGGAGACCCAGCCCAGCAGCGCCTTCCTGCGCTCGCCGAGGAACAGGTCCGCGACGAGCACCACGAGGGCGACAACCGCCGCGATGGTGGGCGGCGCGATCGCGAGCCAGTCGACGGACTGGACGAGGGACGCCACGGACGGCGCGGCGGCGGCGGTCACTGGGTGCCTCCTGCGAGGAGCTTCTGCACGGCCGGGTCGGTGAGGCCGATCAGGGCCGCGGGCCAGAGCCCGCCGACGACGGTGAGGGCGACGAGCGGGGTCCAGGCGGCGAACTCGTAGCCCTGGACGTCGGCGAGCTTCGGCGTCTCGGCCTCGTGCGGGCCCATGCAGACCCGGCGGACGACGGCGAGCATGTACGCGGCGGTGAGCAGCGTGCCGAACGCGGCGATCGCCATGAACGTGAGGAACGCGGGGCGGCTCAGGCCGGCGGCCGGCTTGAACGCGCCGAACAGGGCGAGCATCTCGCCCCAGAACCCGGCGAGGCCCGGCAGCCCGAGGGAGGCGACGGCGGCGAAGGCGAGGAGCCCGCCGAGGCGGGGCGCCTTGCCGTAGAGCGCCATGCCGCCGTCGAGGGGCGCGGCGGAGCCGCTCTTCTGGGGATGGAGGTCGGGTGCCGGGCCGGACAGCGTGTCGAGGTCCGTGCTGCCCGTGCGGTCCTTGAGGGCGCCGACGAGGAAGAACAGCAGGCCGGTGATGAGGCCGTGGGCGATGTTCGCGAAGAGCGCGCCGTTGACGCCGGTCGGCGACATCGTCGAGATCCCGAGCAGGACGAAGCCCATGTGCCCGACGGACGAGTACGCGATGAGGCGCTTGAGGTCGCCCTTGGCGCCGGGCCGCGCGAGGGCGAGGCAGGCCAGGGACCCGTAGATGATCCCGACGACGGCGAACGCGGCGAGGTACGGCGCGAAGGTGCGCATGCCGTCGGGCGTGACCGGCAGCAGGATCCGGACGAACCCGTACGTGCCCATCTTGAGCAGCACACCGGCGAGGAGGACCGAGCCGACGGTGGGCGCGGCGGTGTGGGCGTCGGGCAGCCAGCTGTGCAGCGGCCACATCGGCGTCTTGACCGCGAGCCCGATCCCGATCGTCAGAACGGCGATGACCTGCACGGACGTGCTCAGGCCGCGGCCGTTGTCAGAGGCGAGTGCCACCATGTCGAATGTGCCGGACTTGAGTCCGATGAGGAGAAGGCCCAGCAGCATCACGACGGAGCCGAGGAGCGTGAAGAGGATGAACTTCCAGGCGGCCCCGGCTCGTTGCTCACCGCCCCAGCGGGCGATGAGGAAGTACATCGGGATGAGGACCATCTCGAAGGCGAGAAAGAACAGGATCAGATCCAGGACGGCGAAGGTCGCGAGGGTGCCGGACTCGAGGACGAGGATCAGCGCGACGAATGCCTTGGGGGACGGGCCCTTCGGCATCTTGAAGTAGGAGTACAGCGCGCAGAGGAAGGTCAGCAGCGCGGCCAGGACCAGGAGGGGGAGCGAGATGCCGTCGATGCCGAGGTGGATGCGCACGTCGAGTGCGGGGATCCAGCTGATGTCGGTCGTGGCCTGCATCTTTGACGGGTGGTCATGGTCGAAGCCGAGCGCGAGGACGATCGCGGCGATGAGGATCACGCCGGTCACGGTCACGCCGTGGCGGAGCACGGCCTGGTCCGGGGACTTCCCCTTCAGCCCGGGCGGCGCCGGGAGAAGAGCGGCGGCGGCACCGAGGAGCGGGCCGACGACGATCAGTGCGAGAAGGAACTGCATCACGGATTCGCTGATATCGATCACGGCTGCTCACGCTCCGGCGGTGGCGACGAGGACGACGGCGATCGCCAGGACGACGGTCCCTGCGAGCAGGGCGCTGAGATAGGTCTGCACGTTGCCGGTCTGGGCGCGGCGGACGGCCCGGCCCAGCCAGTCGGGTACGGCGGCGGCGCCGCGCACATAGGTCTCGACGACCTCGCGGTCGAGGAAGCGGACCAGTGAGGCCGCGGCCGTGACCGGCCGGACGAACAGGGCCGCGTAGACGGCGTCCAGGTGGAAGCCGGTGGCCGCGTGGCGGTGCAGCGGGCCGAGCAGGAGACGGCCCGGGTCCGCCGGATCGGGGGCGTAGGCGACGTCCCCGTACGCGGCCGCGTGGGTCGCGATGGCCTCGGCCTCGACGATGCTGCCGTCCGCGTCGGGGTGGGCGGCCACGGCGCCGAGCGGGGCGCCCGCGGCGAGGGCCGTGGTGTGGCGCCAGGCCGCGTAGGTGACGAGCCCGCCGACGAGGGCGACGCCCGTGCCGAGGACGGAGGTGGTGAGGGTCGGGGCCAGCGAACGGCCGTCGAACCAGTCGGGTACGACGCCGACGGTGAGACCGAAGGCGAGCGAGGGGATCGCCAGGACCCACAGGACGGCGTTCATCGCGACGGGCTGCTTGCCGTGGTCGGGGGCCTCGGCGCCGTGGCCCCGGAAGACCAGGAGCCAAAGGCGCGTGGCGTACGCGGCGGTGAGCAGGGCCGTGAGCAGGCCGGAAACGAGGACGATCCAGCCCGCCGAGGACGGGATCGCCTCGGCGTGGCCGGTGGCCGCGTGCTCGGCGGAGCCGAGGACGGCCTCCTTGGAGAAGAAGCCGCTGAACGGCGGGATCGCGGCGAGCGCGAGGAGCGCCACGGTCATCGTCCAGTAGGCGTCGGGGACACGGTCGCGCAGGCCCTTCATACGGGACATGGCGGCGAGCGAGTTGGTGCCGGCGGCGTGGATGACCACGCCCGCCCCGAGGAACAGCAGCGCCTTGAAGGCGCCGTGCGACATGAGGTGGAAGACGGCGGCGCCGCGGTCGCCGACGGCGAGGGCGCCGGTCATGTAGCCGAGCTGGCCGATCGTCGAGTACGCGAGGACACGCTTGATGTCGTCCTGCGCGAGGGCGGCGAGCGCCGAGCCGGTCATCGTGACGGCGGCCATGACGGCGAGGACGACGAGGGCGGCGCCGGAGGCGGCGAAGACGGGAAGGAGCCGGGCGACGAAGTAGACACCGGCGGCGACCATCGTCGCGGCGTGGATCAGCGCGGAGACCGGCGTGGGGCCGGCCATGGCGTCGGGCAGCCAGGTGTGCAGCGGGAACTGCGCGGACTTGCCCGCCACTCCCGCGAGGAGCAGCAGCGCGATCAGCGTGGGGTGGTCGAGGCCGCCGCTCGCGACGGCGCCGAGGACCGTCGTGATGCGGAAGGACCCGGCGTCCACGGCGAGCGCGAACAGGCCGATGAGGAAGGGGACGTCGCCGAGCTTCGTGACCAGGAACGCCTTGAGGGACGCGGCGCGCGCCTCCGGCGTCTCCCAGTAGTGGCCGACGAGGAAGTACGAGCAGATGCCCATGACTTCCCAGCCGACGAGCAGCACCATCAGGTCGCCCGAGTAGACGACGAGCAGCATCGCGGAGGTGAAGAGGGAGACGAGCGCGGCGTAGGACGGGTAACGCGGGTCGTCGCGCAGGTAGGCCGTCGAGTAGATCTGCACGCACGACGCGACGACGCAGACCAGGACGGCGACGAGCGCGGCGAAGCCGTCGATGTGCAGGGCGAGCTCGATGGGGACCGAGCCCGTCGGGGTGAGTTCGGTGGCCGCGTCGATGCTCGCGCCGCCGCCCTGGCGCACGGCGACGAGGACGGTGAGGGCGAGCGCCGCGAGGGTCGGCAGCACGGCGAGAGGCCGTACGAAGCCGGGCGCGGTGCGGCCCAGGAGCAGCCCCGCCGCGGCGGCGAGGAACGGGAGGACGGGGACGAGCACGGCGAGGGTCGTGGTGGTCACGCGGTGGCCTCGGCCTTCTCGTCCGTGACGGCCTCGGCGCCGGCGTCCGGTGCGGAGCCGTCGGGGGCGAGGCCGTCGGGTCCGCCGTCGTCCGGGGACTCGGCGGTGTCACGGAGCTTGTCGATGTCGGAGGTGCCGCGGCCGCGGTACACGGCCAGCACGATCGCGAGGCCGATGCCGATCTCGGCCGCGGCGATGGCGATGGTGAACAGGGTCAGCGCCTGGCCGGAGTGGAGGGTGTCGCGGGCCGCCTTGCTGAGCCAGACGTCGAAGGCGACGAGGTTGAGGTTGACGGCGTTGAGCATCAGCTCGACGGACATCAGGACCAGGATCGCGTTGCGGCGGGCCAGCACTCCGTACAGGCCCGTGCAGAAGAGCAGCGAGGAGAGGACGGCGGGGTAGGCGAGATGCATCAGCGGTTCCCCTCACGGGCCTTGGTGTTCGTGTCCTGTGCCCCGGCGGTCCTGCGGGACAGGACGATCGCGCCGACGAGGGCCGCGAGCAGCAGGACCGAGAGGGCCTCGAAGGGCAGCACCCAGTGCTGGAAGAGGATCGACCCGGTCACCGCGGTGGTGCCCTGGGGCACGCCGTCGAGGTCGACCCAGGTGGTGCGGAAGGCGTCCACGACGACCCAGACGAGGGCGGCGGCCGCGGCGACGGCGACCGTCAGCGCGGCCCACCGGTTGCCCGAGTCGGCGTCCGGGGAGCGGCCGATGGGCGCCCTCGTGAGCATCAGTCCGAACAGGAGGAGGACGACGACGGAGCCGACGTAGATGAGGACCTGCACCCAGGCGATGAACTCGGCGGTGAGCAGCAGGTACTCGACGGCGAGGCCGCCGAGGGCGACGACCAGCCACAGGGCCGCGTGCACCAGCTGCTTGGTGGTGACGGTGACGACCGCGGCGCCGAAGGTGACCAGGCCGACGAGGAGGAACGCGATCTCGACGCCGGTCGGCGAGAGGAATCCGTGGGTCTGTGTGGCCGCGGTGGCGGCCGCTGCGACGGGGGTCACGCGGGTCCCTCCTCTCCTGGTGCGGGTTCGCCGGGGGTGGGTTCTTCCGCGGCGGCGGC
Source organism: Streptomyces sp. NBC_00569 (assembly GCF_036345255.1). Taxonomy (NCBI): domain Bacteria; kingdom Bacillati; phylum Actinomycetota; class Actinomycetes; order Kitasatosporales; family Streptomycetaceae; genus Streptomyces; species Streptomyces sp. NBC_00569. The sequence continues at coordinate 4,600,403 of NZ_CP107783.1, forward strand.
CTGCGCGGCGGCCAGCTTGTCGGCGGCCTTGCGGGCGGCGGCGAGTTCCTTGGGTTCCTCGGCGGCCGGGTCGAGCGCGGGCGGTGCCGGGACCGTCCACATCCACTCGCGGAGCCGGTCGCGCTCGTGGGTGAGTTCGTGGATGTCCGTCTCCGCGTACTCGAACTCCGGGGACCAGAACAGCGCGTCGAAAGGACACACCTCGATGCAGATACCGCAGTACATGCACAGGGCGAAGTCGATGGCGAAGCGGTCGAGGACGTTGCGGCTGCGCTCACGGCCGCCCTCGACGGCGGCCGGCACCGTCTCCTTGTGGGAGTCGATGTAGATGCACCAGTCGGGGCACTCGCGGGCGCAGAGCATGCAGACCGTGCAGTTCTCCTCGAACAGGCCGATGACGCCACGGGTGCGCGGCGGCAGTTCGGGCTGGACGTCCGGGTACTGCTCGGTGACGGTCTTACGCGTCATCGTGCGGAGGGTGACGGCAAGGCCCTTGGCGAGACCTGCGCCGGGGATCGGAGCCACTAGTTGATCGCCACCTTCACGATTCCGGTGAGCGCGATCTGCGCGAGTGCGAGCGGGACGAGGAGGGTCCAGGAGAGCTTCTGGAGCTGGTCCTCGCGAAGACGGGGGTAGGTGACGCGCAGCCAGATCACGACGAACGCGAGCACGGCCGCCTTCAGCAGCGTCCAGACCCAGCCGAGGCCGTCGGCGCCCCACGGCCCGTGCCAGCCACCCAGGAACAGGACGGTGGTGAGGCCGCACAGGACGACGATCCCGGCGTATTCGGCGAGCAGGAACAGGGCGAAGCGCAGGCCCGTGTACTCGGTGTACGCGCCGAAGATGATCTCGGAGTCGGCGACCGGCATGTCGAAGGGCGGGCGCTGGAGTTCGGCGAGGCCCGCCACGAAGAAGACGAGGGCGCCGACGATCTGCCACGGCACCCACCACCACTCGAACGCGTCGACGATGCCGGGCAGCGAGACGGTACCGGCGGCCATCGCGACAGAGGCGGCGGCGAGCAGCATCGGCAGTTCGTAGGCGAGGAGCTGCGCGGCGGTGCGCAGGCCGCCCAGGAGGGAGAACTTGTTGGCCGAGGCCCAGCCCGCCATGAGCGAGCCGAGCACTCCGACACCCATGACGGCGAGGACGAAGAAGATGCCGGCGTCGACGACCTGGCCGACCGCACCCTCGCTCGGGCCGATGGGGATGGCCAGCAGCACGAGGAGGTACGGCAGGAGCGCGACGGCGGGCGCGAGCTGGAAGACGCGGCGGTCCGCGTCGGCGGGGACGACGTCTTCCTTCTGCGCGAACTTCACGCCGTCGGCGACGAGCTGGGCCCACCCGTGGAAGCCGCCCGCGTACATGGGGCCGAGCCGGCCCTGCATGTGCGCCATCACCTTGTGCTCGGTCTGGCCGACGACAAGGGGCAGGACCAGGAAGGCGACGAAGACGACGATGAGCCGCAGAGCGACGTCGAGAACGTCGTTCACTCCGTTCCTCCTGAGGGGGTTTCGGGGGCTTCGGGGGTGGTGTCCGGGGCCTTGGGGGCGTCTGGGGCTTCGGAGGCGTCCGGGGCGTCCGGGGCGTCCGGAGCTTCGGAGGTAGCCGGGACATCCGGCGCGTCCGAGGCATCAGGGGTAGCCGGGACATCCGGCGCGTCCGAGGCATCAGGGGTAGCCGGGACATCCGGCGCGCCCGGCGCATCGGAAGTAGCCGGCGCGTCCGGCGCGTCCGAGGCATCGGCCGTAGCCGCGGCGTCCGGCGCGTCCGGAGTTCCGGAGGTAGCCGAGGCATCGGAAGTAGCCGGGGCACCGGAGGTAGCCGGGGCGTCCGGGGCTTCTGAAGCAGCCGGGGTATCCGGAGTTTCAGGCGCAGGCGTGGGCTCCTGCGGCGCGGCCGGTTTCGGCTCGTCGAAGGCCGGGCGGGCGTGGTGCCAGGGCGCGTCACCGGTGGCACCGGACTTGCCCGCGGCGTCCGGCTTCGGCGCCGCGGGACTCTGAGGCGCCGCAGGACTCTCAGGTGCCGCAGGAGCCTCAGGAGTTGCCGGGGACCCAGGAGTTGCCGGGGCCTCAGGAGGGGTCGGCGTCTGTGAAGCCGACCCCTGCGACGCGCTCCGCGAGCGCCTCGGCGGTGCGGCAGCCGCCGCATCCGTTCCCGCCGGGGCGGCCTGGCCGGCCGACCCCTCCCCCGCCGTGCGCGTCCGCCGCACCGGGCGGTCGCCCGCCGCGCGGCCCGCGCCACGGGCCGGGCGGGCCGGGGCGGGCGGAAGCTGGCCCTTCAGCGGGCCCCACTCGTTCGGGTCCGGAACACCCGGCGGCAGCATCTGACGCCGCTTCGGCGCGCCGTGCCCCGCACCCGCCGCGGACTCCCCCGGCTCCTTGGCGCCGGGCCACGCCTTCACGACCCGCGCCGCGAGCACGAAGTCCTTGCGCAGGGGGTGGCCCTCGAAGCTGTCGGGGAGCAGGAGCGGCACCAGGTGCGGGTGGCCCTCGAAGTGGACGCCGAACATCTCGTGCGTCTCGCGCTCGTGCCAGCCCGCGCCCGCGTACACGTCGACCGCGGTGGCCAGGACGGGGGCGTCGTGCGGCACGGTCGTGCGCAGGAGCAGCCGGCGCACGGGAGACAGGGCGACGACGTGCGCGCAGACGCGGAAACCGGTGCCGGGCTCGTCGACCGCGCTCAGCCAGTCGAAGTAGGTGCAGCCCAGCGTGGTGCGGGCCGTTTCGAGGGCGGCGATCCACGTGGCCGCGGGAACGTCGACGGTGAGGACCTCGTACGACTCCTCGGCCGTGGCGTCCGGGCCGAAGAGCTCCTCGACGGGTCGGGGCAGCCAGCCGGTCACCGCTCACCCTCCCCGGAGTCGTCGCGCGTCGGGACCGGCGGCTTCACGAGGCCGCTGCTGAGGGCGGCCGCCGACGGCCGTCCCGCCGCCGCGTCGGCGCCGTAACGCTCACCGAGCGACTCACGCGCGATCTTCTCCTGGAGCTTGAGGATGCCCTGGAGCAGCGCCTCCGGCCGGGGCGGACACCCGGGCACGTACACATCGACCGGGATGATCTGGTCGACGCCCTTGGTGACCGAGTACGAGTCCCAGTACGGGCCGCCGCAGTTGGAGCAGGCGCCGAACGAGATGACGTACTTGGGCTCGGGCATCTGCTCGTACAGGCGCTTCACGGCCGGGGCCATCTTGTCCGTGACCGTGCCGGAGACGACCATCAGGTCGGCCTGGCGCGGGCCCGGCGCGAAGGGGATGACGCCGAGGCGGATGAAGTCGTGCCGCGCCATGGACGCCGCGATGAACTCGATGGCGCAGCAGGCCAGGCCGAAGTTGAAGACCCAGAGCGAGTAGCGGCGGCCCCAGTTGAGGACCACCTTCATCGGCTCGGGGGCCAGGCGGGACAGCACACCCAGCTTCTTCGGGCTGACGGGCTCCGGCAGGAGCACGGGCTCCGAGGGGGTCACGTCCATGTGAGGACGCCCTTCTTGTATGCGTACAGCAGGCCCACGGCGAGGAAGCCGAGGAAGATGAACATCTCCACGAGCGTCGCCGCGCCGAACTGCGGATCGGCGAAGACGGTCGCCCAGGGGAAGAGGAAGATCGAGTCGACGGCGAAGATGACGTAGAGGAACGCGTAGACGTAGTAGCGGACCTGGGTGTGGGCCCAGCCCTCGCCGACGGGGTCGACGCCGCACTCGTACGTCAGGAGTTTCTCGGGGGTCGGCACGACCGGCCGCAGCAGCCGTCCCGCGCCGAAGGCGACGGCCACGAACAGGACGCCCACGACGGCGAGCACGCCGACGACGGAGTACGTCTGGAAGTAGTCCGCGGCGACCATGGTCGGTTCCGGCACGTCCGCCCCTCGCTCCGTGGTGTTCGACGATCTGTACGCACGGGAGTCTAGGGCCTGTTAAAGAGACGGTAAGCAGGCGTCCAGGGTTGAGGTGGGGTTATCCCCCGTCGGGTCCGGCAGCCCGCCTCATGGCGCCCCGGCGCCCGGCCGGGCACGCTGTCGCATATGACCGCTCGCATCGTCACCACAGAGCCGGACGCGGACCGTCCGCCGGCCCCGCGCTTCGCCTTCGACCGGCACACCTGGAAGGAGATCGCGTATCTCCTCAGCAATCTGCCGATCGCCGTGCTCGGCTTCGTCTATGTCGTGACGATGCTGGCCACCGGCGTCGGCCTGGCCGTGACGGTGATCGGTCTGCCCGTGCTCGCGGCCGGTCTGCTCGGCGCGCGTCAGCTCGGGAAGGCGGAACGGGGGCGGGCCCGCGCGCTGCTCGGGCTGCGCATCGAGGAGCCGAGCCCGCTGCCGCGCAGACGCGACGAGGGCTTCTTCGGCCGGCTGTGGTCCGGCCTGAAGGACCCGGTGGGCTGGCGGGCGGTGCTCTACGAGTTCATACGGCTGCCGTGGGGTGTGCTCACGTTCGCCATCACGCTGACCGGGCTCTTCGTGCTGTGGCCGGTGCTCCCGTACATCGTGCGGGGTCTGACCAACGCGGACCGGGCGATGGCGCGGGCGCTCCTGTCGCCGTCGGACGAGCTGGAGCGGCGGATCGCCGAGCTGGAGTCGGACCGTGGCGTCGTCGTCGACACGGCCGCCGCCGACCTGCGGCGCATCGAGCGCGACCTGCACGACGGCGCACAGGCCCGCCTGGTCAACCTCGCGATGGGCCTCGGTCTCGCGAAGGAGAAGCTCCTCGAGGACCCGGACGCCGCTGCCGCCATGGTCGACGAGGCCCACGGCGAGGTGAAGCTGGCGCTTCAGGAGCTGCGCGACCTGGCCCGCGGCATCCACCCGGCGGTCCTGACCGACCGCGGCCTGGACGCGGCGCTCTCCTCGGTGGCCTCGCGCTGCACGGTTCCGGTGAAGGTCACGGCCGACCTGCCTCAGCGGCCCGCCGCGGCGATCGAGGGCATCGCGTACTTCACGGTGTCGGAGCTGCTGCAGAACGTCAGCAAGCACAGCGGGGCGCGGTCGGCGTCGGTCGACGTGTGGCGCTCCGCGGACCGCCTGCTGATCCAGGTGCGGGACGACGGGCGCGGCGGCGCGAGCCTCGACAAGGGCACGGGCATGTCGGGCCTCGCGGACCGGCTCGGCGCGGTGGACGGCCTGTTCGTCGTGGACTCGCCGGAGGGCGGTCCGACGACGGTGACCGCGGAGCTGCCCTGGCGCGACCGCACATCCGCGTAAGCGCACGGCCGTGGCCGGCGGGGTAGGGAAAACCCCCGGTCCAAGACGCCGACCGGCTCCATGGCCGCGAGGCGCCGCCGCGAGGAGTCTGGAAGTACCAGGCGGACGAGCAGAACGGACGGACCCCACCGATGATCACGCCCACGCAGCACGGACACGGATACGGCTACCGCGACGACGCGGTGGCCGGGGAACGGCGCCACCGTCTCCCGGCCGGGCTGCGCGCGCCGTTCGAGGCCCGTACGTTCCGAGAGCTCGGCTATCTGCTCCTGAGCCTCCCGCTCAGCGTCATCACGTTCGTGTACGCGGTGACGATGGTGTCGCTCGGAGCCGGCCTGCTGATCACGTTCCTCGGCATCCCGGTGCTGGCCGGCGCCCTCGCCGGGGCGCGCGGGTTCGCCTCGATGGAGCGGGCCAGGGCGCGCGCGCTGCTCGGCATCGACGTCGGCACGCCGGGCCCGCTGCGGCCCCGCGCCAACGGCCCGATGGCGTGGATGGGCGCCCTCCTCAAGAGCGGCGAGTCGTGGCGCAACCTGCTGTACACGGTCGTGCACTTCCCGTGGGCGGTCTTCGCGTTCAACGTCGCGCTGGTCTTCTGGACGGTGGGCTGGTCCCTGCTCACGTATCCGCTGTGGCAGTGGGTCTTCCCCATGTACGCCGGCCAGGGCGGGATCCAGCTCTACGGGGACGGCGCGCACAACATCTACCTGGACAACCCCTTCGAGATCACCGTCACCGCGGCGGTCGGCCTGCTGATCACGCTCGCGACGCCGTGGATCATCAGGGCGCTGGCCTCCGTGGACCGGGCGCTGGTGAGCGGGCTGCTGGGCCCGTCGCGGCTCGCCACGCGTGTCGTGGAACTGGAGTCGGACCGCGGCGTCGTCGTCGACACGGCCGCCGCCGACCTGCGGCGCATCGAGCGCGACCTGCACGACGGCGCACAGGCTCGCCTGGTCAACCTCGCGATGGATCTGGGGCTCGCCAAGGAGAAGCTGACGGAGGACCCTCGGGAGGCGGCGCGCATGGTGGACGAGGCGCACGGCGAGGTGAAGACGGCGCTCCAGGAGCTGCGCGACCTGGCCCGCGGCATCCACCCGGCCATCCTGACCGACCGCGGCCTGGACGCGGCCCTGTCCTCCGTCGCCTCCCGCTGCACCGTCCCGGTGCAGGTCGAGGTCGACCTGCCCGCGCGGCCCGCGCCGGCCATCGAAGGCATCGCGTACTTCACGGTCAGCGAGCTCCTGCAGAACATCAGCAAGCACAGCCGGGCGACCCGCGCGACGGTCGACGTGTGGCGGGTCGAGGACCGGCTGATGCTCCAGGTGACGGACAACGGCGTGGGCGGCGCGGACGCGTCCACCGGTTCCGGCCTCGCCGGGCTCGCCGAGCGGCTCGACGCCGTCGACGGGATCCTCCTGGTGGACTCGCCGACGGCGGGCCCGACCCGGATCACGGCGGAACTGCCGTGGCGGCGCGCCTGACGAGCGGCTCCCGCGTGTGCGGTGCGCCCCCGGAAGGGGCGCACCGCACACGTGCGTCCTCCCTCTTCGCGGCCAATCCCGGCGCCACGGCCCGGGACCGTCCGGATGCTGGGATGCTGGTGGCTGTTGAACGGGTGGGACGGGCTGTGGGGGGCCGAGAAACGTGGAGGACAGAGTGCGAGTGGTCATCGCCGAGGATTCAGTGCTGCTCAGGGAGGGCCTGACCCGGTTGCTGACCGACCGCGGGCACGATGTGGTGGCGGGCGTGGGCGACGGGGACGCCCTGGTCAAGACCATCACCGACCTGGCGGCGCAGGACGCGCTGCCGGACGTCGTGGTCGCCGACGTGCGGATGCCCCCGACCCACACGGACGAGGGCGTGCGCGCCGCGGTCCTGCTGCGCAAGCAGCACCCGGGGCTCGGGGTGCTGGTCCTTTCGCAGTACGTGGAGGAGCGGTACGCGACCGAACTGCTCGCCGGTTCCAGCCGCGGTGTGGGCTATCTGCTCAAGGACCGGGTGGCCGAGGTGCGCGAGTTCGTGGACGCGGTCGTGCGGGTGGCCCAGGGCGGTACGGCGCTCGACCCCGAGGTGGTGGCCCAGCTCCTGGGGCGCAGCCGCAAGCAGGACGTGCTGGCGGGGCTGACCCCGCGTGAGCGCGAGGTGCTCGGCCTGATGGCCGAGGGGCGGACGAACTCGGCGATCGCGCGTCAACTGGTCGTGAGCGACGGCGCGGTGGAGAAGCACGTCAGCAATATCTTCCTGAAGCTGGGCCTGTCCCCGAGTGACGGGGATCACCGGCGTGTTCTGGCGGTGCTCACCTACCTGAACTCGTAACGACCTGACACCCTGTCAGATATGGCGGGAATCGGTCGGCGGACACAAGGACACTCCGGCCGACTTCAGGGCCGGCTCCAGGGTCGATCCCGGGGCCGACCCCGGGTCGGCCCCGGGTCGGCCCCGAACCGGTCCTAGAACCAAAGGATGAGTGGGCGCGTCTTCGAACAAGGGGCCATGGGGGTGGGTAAATCGTGACAAACAAGGTCATCAGGGTGTCTCATTGTCGCGTCCACCATGCGAACCATCCAGGGAAGGCGACCCTTACCGACGTAGGGTGGGCCATGGAGAGGCCGGTCGGCCGGCCGCTCCCGCAGAGCCGCCTCGAGGGAGGTCCAGTTCAGTGACCAGCCAGGTCAGTAGCCCGGCCGAGCAGGCCGATGGCGCAGCGGTCGGAGAGCAGCGCGCATACGCGAACGACAAGGACGTTCGGCGTCTGGATCGGGTGATCATCCGGTTTGCGGGTGATTCGGGTGATGGTATGCAGCTGACGGGTGACCGGTTCACTTCGGAGACGGCGTCGTTCGGGAATGATCTGTCGACGCTGCCGAACTTTCCGGCTGAGATCAGGGCGCCCGCGGGGACACTGCCGGGCGTTTCTTCGTTCCAGTTGCATTTCGCGGACCATGACATCCTCACGCCGGGGGACGCGCCGAATGTGCTGGTGGCGATGAATCCGGCGGCGTTGAAGGCGAATATCGCGGATGTGCCGCGTGGTGCGGAGATCATCGTCAACACGGACGAGTTCACCAAGCGGGCGATGCAGAAGGTCGGTTACGGGGCGTCTCCGCTGGAGGACGGTTCGCTGGACGGCTATCAGGTGCATCCGGTGCCGTTGACGACGTTGACGGTTCAGGCGCTCAAGGAGTTCGAGCTGTCGCGCAAGGACGCGGGGCGTTCGAAGAACATGTTCGCGCTGGGTCTGCTGTCGTGGATGTATCACCGTCCGACCGAGGGCACGGAGAGGTTTTTGAGGTCGAAGTTCGCGAAGAGGCCGCAGATCGCGGAGGCGAACATCGCGGCTTTTCGTGCGGGCTGGAATTTCGGTGAGACGACGGAGGACTTCGCGGTCTCCTACGAGGTCGCGCCGGCCGCGTCGGCGTTCCCGACCGGCACGTACCGCAATATCTCGGGGAATCTGGCTTTGTCCTACGGGTTGATCGCGGCGTCGAGGCAGGCGGATCTGCCGTTGTATCTGGGTTCGTATCCGATCACGCCGGCTTCGGACATTCTGCACGAGTTGTCGAAGCACAAGAATTTCGGTGTGCGCACGTTCCAGGCGGAGGACGAGATCGCGGGGATCGGCGCGGCGCTGGGTGCGGCGTTCGGCGGCTCCCTGGCGGTCACGACGACGTCGGGTCCCGGTGTGGCGCTGAAGTCGGAGACGATCGGCCTGGCGGTCTCTCTCGAACTGCCGTTGCTGGTGGTGGACATCCAGCGGGGTGGCCCCTCGACGGGTCTGCCGACGAAGACGGAGCAGGCGGACCTGCTGCAGGCGATGTACGGGCGTAATGGTGAGGCGCCGGTCCCGGTGGTGGCGCCGCGCACGCCGGCGGACTGTTTCGACGCGGCGATCGAGGCGGCCCGCATCGCCATCACCTACCGCACCCCGGTGTTCCTTCTGTCGGACGGTTATCTGGCGAACGGGTCGGAGCCGTGGCGTATCCCGGAGATCGATCAACTCCCGGACCTGCGTACCCAGTTCGCGTCGGGGCCCAATCATACGGAGGCGGACGGTACGGAGGTGTTCTGGCCGTACAAGCGGGACGCGAAGACACTGGCCCGCCCGTGGGCGGTTCCGGGCACGCCGGGGCTCGAGCACCGGATCGGCGGGATCGAGAAGCAGGACGGCACGGGCAACATTTCCTACGATCCGGCCAACCACGAGTTCATGGTCCGCACCCGGCAGGCCAAGATCGACGGTATCGAGGTCCCTGACCTGGAGGTCGATGACCTGTCGGGTGATGCCAACACCCTGGTGCTGGGGTGGGGTTCGACGTATGGGCCGATCACCGCGGCGGTGCGGCGGCTGCGGGCGGCGGGTGAGCGCATCGCGCAGGCTCATCTGCGGCACCTGAACCCGTTCCCGCGCAATCTGGGCGAGGTCCTGGAGCGTTACGACAAGGTGGTGATCCCCGAGATGAACCTCGGCCAGCTCGCCACCCTCGTCCGGGCCCGGTATCTGGTGGACGCCCGCTCCTACAACCAGGTCAACGGCATGCCGTTCAAGGCTGAGCAGCTCGCCACCGCTCTCAAGGAGGCCATCCATGGCTGACACCGGCCGCACGCAGGGCACGGGCACGATCGAGGCGCTCTCGCTGGTCCCCAAGGCCGAGGCCGAGCAGTCCATGAAGGACTTCAAGTCGGACCAGGAGGTGCGCTGGTGCCCGGGGTGCGGTGACTACGCGATCCTGGCCGCCGTGCAGGGTTTCATGCCCGAACTCGGGCTGGCGAAGGAGAACATCGTCTTCGTCTCGGGCATCGGCTGCTCGTCCCGCTTCCCGTACTACATGAACACCTACGGGATGCACTCCATCCACGGCCGCGCCCCGGCCATCGCGACCGGTCTGGCCTCCAGCCGGCGGGACCTGTCGGTGTGGGTGGTCACCGGTGACGGCGACGCGCTGTCCATCGGCGGCAACCACCTCATCCACGCTCTGCGCCGCAACGTGAACCTGAAGATCCTGCTCTTCAACAACCGGATCTACGGGCTGACCAAGGGCCAGTACTCGCCCACCTCCGAGGTCGGCAAGATCACCAAGTCGACGCCGATGGGCTCCCTGGACGCGCCCTTCAACCCGGTGTCCCTCGCCCTGGGCGCGGAAGCCTCGTTCGTGGCCCGCACCGTCGACTCCGACCGTAAACACCTCACCGACGTCCTGCGGCAGGCGGCCGCCCACCCCGGCACGGCACTGGTGGAGATCTACCAGAACTGCAACATCTTCAACGACGGCGCCTTCGAAGTCCTCAAGGACAAGCAGCAGGCCCAGGAGGCGGTCATCCGCCTCGAACACGGACAGCCCATCCGCTTCGGCACCGACCTCGCCAAGGGCGTCGTGCGCAACCCGCAGAGCGGTGACCTGGAGGTCGTCGACGTGAACGAGGACAACCAGTCACAGATCCTCGTCCACGACGCACACGCCGCCTCCCCCACGACCGCGTTCGCCCTGTCCCGCCTGGCCGACCCGCACACCCTGCACCACACACCCATCGGCGTCTTCCGCTCCACCGAGCGGCCCGTCTACGACGTCCAGATGTCCGAACAGCTCGACGAAGCCATCGAACAGAACGGAAAAGGCGACCTGGCCGCACTGCTCGCCGGCGGCGACACCTGGACCGTCGTCGGCTAGCCGCCCCTGTACCCGAACGGACCCGCGCCCCCTACGGGGCGCGGGTCTCGTCGTATGCGCTGCGGGCCTGCGCCACCGCTTCCATGCGGCGCTCCGTCCAGGTCGCCAGCGTGCGGACCTGTTCCGCCGCCTCGCGGCCGAGGCCGGTGAGCGAGTAGTCCACGCGCGGCGGGATGACCGGCTTCGCGTCGCGGTGCACCATGCCGTCGCGCTCCAGGGTCTGGAGTGTCTGCGTGAGCATCTTCTCGCTGACGCGGCCGATCTCCCGGCGCAGCTCACTGAAGCGGTACGAGCGCTCCTCGAGGGCGATCAGGACGAGGACGCCCCAGCGGCTGGTGACGTGTTCGAGCACGAGGCGGTACGGACACATGTCCTCGCCGCCGGAACTCCCCTTGCTTACTGCCATGTCAGTACCTTACTTCAAAGTGGGTACTTTCCAATAGTTAGCGCTACCCGTAGGCTCAGTGCCAGATAAGCCCCTAAGGCCAGATAACCCCCCAAGAGGAGATTCCAGACATGAGCATCGTCGTCACCGGCGCCACCGGACACCTCGGCCGTCTCGTCATCGACGGCCTCCTCGTCGCCGGTGTCCCGGCGGAGCGCATCGCCGCCGTCGTCCGCGACAAGGAGAAGGCCGCCGATCTCGCCGCCCGCGGCGTCGAGCTGCGGATCGCCGACTACAGCGCGTCCGCGACACTGACCGGAGCCTTCGCCGCCGGGGACCGGGTCCTGCTGATCTCCGGCAGCGAGGTCGGGCAGCGCGTGGCGCAGCACCAGGCCGTGATCGATGCCGCGAAGGGCGCGGGCGTCGCGCTGCTGGCGTACACGGGCGTCCTCGGCGGGCCCCGCGCCGACTTCGATCTGGCCGCCGAGCACAAGGTGACCGAGCAGGCGATCCTCGACTCCGGCCTGCCGTACACGTTCCTGCGCAACGGCTGGTACCACGAGAACTACACCGGGAACCTGGCACCGGTCCTGGAGCACGGCGCCGTCACCGCCTCCGCGGGCGAGGGCCGCGTCGCCTCCGCCTCCCGCGCCGACTACGCCGCCGCCGCGGTGGCCGTCCTCACCGGCGAGGGCCACGAGAACCAGGCGTACGAGCTGAGCGGCGACGTCGCCTGGTCCTTCGCCGAGTACGCCGCCGAGCTGTCGAGGCAGACCGGCCGGACGATCACGTACAACTCCGTCACGCCCGAGCAGAACCGGGAGATCCTGCTCGGCGCCGGACTGCCCGCGCCCGTCGCCGACATCTTCGTCGGCGTCGACACCGCGATCGAGCAGGGCCTGCTCGCCGCCACCGGCGGCGACCTGTCCCGGCTGACCGGCCGCCCCACCACCCCGCTCGCGGACGCGATCAAGGCCGCGCTCGCCTAGGAACGGGCGGTCTCCCACCTGCGTCGATGTCCTGTCATGACCGTATAGAGATACGGACATGACAGCTGGTGCCCCGCGGCGCTACCTTCATGGGTGGCCGCCACGGGGCGTCCGCGCGTGTGGAGGAGGGGCCGTGGAGGCTGGGCAGTCGAGAAGCGAACAGCGCACAGGACTGTTGAACGGCATCGCGGCCTACGGAATGTGGGGCCTGGTGCCCCTGTTCTGGCCCCTGCTCAAGCCCGCCGGCGCCGGTGAGATCCTCGCCCACCGCATGGTGTGGTCGCTGGCCGTGGTCGGCGTCGCGCTGCTCTTCGTACGCCGCTGGGCCTGGGCCGGTGAGCTGCTGCGCAACCCGCGGAGGCTGGCGCTCGTCACCGTCGCCGCGGCCGTCATCACGGTCAACTGGGGCGTCTACATCTGGGCCGTGAACGCGGGCCACGTCGTCGAGGCCTCGCTCGGCTACTTCATCAATCCGCTGGTCACCATCGCCATGGGCGTCCTGCTCCTGGGCGAGCGGCTGCGGCCCGCACAGTGGGCGGCGGTCGGCGTCGGCCTCGCCGCGGTCCTCGTCCTCGCCTTCGGATACGGGCAGCCGCCCTGGATCTCCCTCTGCCTCGCCTTCTCCTTCGCCACGTACGGCCTGGTGAAGAAGAAGGTCAACCTCGGCGGCCTGGAGTCGCTCGCCGCCGAGACCGCGATCCAGTTCGTGCCCGCGCTCGCCTATCTGCTGTGGATCGGCGCGCAGGGCGAGTCCACCTTCGGCAACGGCGCGGGCCACGCCACGCTGCTCGCGGCGACGGGCCTGGTCACCGCGATCCCCCTGGTCTGCTTCGGCGCCGCCGCGATCCGCGTACCGCTGTCGACGCTGGGGCTGCTCCAGTACCTGGCGCCGGTCTTCCAGTTCCTGCTCGGCATCCTGTACTTCCACGAGGCGATGCCCGCCGAACGCTGGGCGGGCTTCGCTCTCGTATGGGTGGCGCTCACGCTCCTGACGTGGGACGCGCTGCGGACGGCCCGGCGGGGACGGATCGCGCTCGCCGAGCAGGAGGCGCGGGTGACGGCTCCTGAGACGGTGCCGGAGTCGGCGACGAATCCGCAGGTGCAGACCCAGGCGCAGCCCCAGCCGCAGGCGGATCCGCTGACGGATCCGCGGCGCGAGCCGGCCGCCTGATCCCGCGCGCCGGAACGAGCGTGCCCGGCGTCACCATCACCACCGGCCACGGTGTACGGGCTCGCCTCGAAGGGGGCCCGCGCGGCGGACACGCTCCCCGCCTTCCGCGCGGCCCTCATGGGGCGGTCGGCGCCGGTGCTCCCTGACCCCGGGCCCGGCGAACCCTCTGGACGAAATTACTTGCGCATGCATAAACTGCACGTGCAGGTAATCGGCGCGACCAACCGACCACGGAGTGCCCCATGTCCCGCACGTTCCTCTTCCTGCTCGGCAGCAGCCGCGGCGAAGGCAACACCGAGATCCTGGCCCGCAAGGCCGCCGAGCAGCTCTCCCCCGAGGTCGGGCAGCGCTGGATCGACCTCGCCGCGCACCCCCTCCCCGACTTCGAGGACCTGCGCCACGACAGCGACCACACCCGGCCCACCGGGGACAGCACGGCGCTGCTCCTGGACGCGACCCTCGAAGCCACCGACATCGTCATCGCGTCGCCGCTGTACTGGTACTCCCTCTCGGCCTCCGCCAAGCGCTACCTCGACTACTGGTCGGGCTGGCTGCGCACCCCCGGCATCGACTTCAAGGCGACCCTCGAAGGGCGCACCCTGTGGGGCGTGACCGCGCTCGCCCACGAGGAGCAGGTCGTCGCGGACCCGCTGGTCGGCACGCTGCGCAACTCGGCCGCGTACATGGGCATGCGCTTCGGCGGCGTCCTGCTCGGCAACGGCAGCAAGCCCGGCGACGTGCTCAAGGACGAGGGGGCGCTGCTGCGCGCCAAGACGTTCTTCGCGCCCGAACGGCAGCCGGAGATCGCCCGCTTCCCGTACGAGGTGCAGTAGCGCGGCAGTCGGCTACGCCGTGATGTCCTTCGCCGTGAAGCGCGCCCAGGCCGCCGAGCCGAACACGGCCGCGTACAGACCCTGGAGGCCCAGGTTCTTGAGCAGGTCGTCCCAGTAGACCGGCTCGCGCATCAGGTCGGCGAAGGACAGCCAGTGGTGCGAGAACAGGTACGGCTGGATCGCGTGCAGCTGGGGGATCTGGTCGAGGATCTGGACGGTGATGAGCAGGCCCACCGTCGTCGCCATCGCCGCGATGCCGCTGTTGGTCAGGGTCGAGACGAACAGTCCGAGCGCGGCGATCCCGACGAGTGACGCGGCTACGACGAGGGCGATCAGCAGGGCCCGTACGAGTCCCTCGCCGAAGCCGATCCGGGTGCCGGAGATCGTGACGAGGTCGCCGAGCGGGAAGAGCAGGGCGCCCGTGGCGAGCGCCGTCACCGCCACGACCAAGGTCGCCACCAGGCAGAACGTCATCGTCGTCGCGTACTTGGTGAGCAGCAGACGGGTGCGGCCCGCGGGGGCGACGAGCAGATAGCGCAGCGTCCCCGCGTTCGCCTCGCCGGCGATCGCGTCGCCCGCGATCACCCCGACGGCCATCGGCAGGAAGAACGGGAGCGTCGCGGCGAGCGACGTGAAGACCAGGAACAGGCCGTTGTTGGTGATCTGCGCTATGAACGCGGGCCCTCCCCCGCCGCCGCCCGCGGCCGGGGAACCGCCGCTCGTCTCGATCTTCACGGCGATCCCGACGAGGATGGGCACCCCTGCCAGGACGGCGAGCAGGGCGATCGTGCGCCAGCGGCGGAACGTGGTGACCAGCTCGCTGCGGAACAGGCCGAGCGTCCAGATCCTCTTCCGCACGGGCGGCGCCTCCGACACGACCGTGGCGGTGGTGCCGGCGGCCGTGGCCTCAGCCTGCGACATCGAATCCCTCTCCCGTCAGGGCCACGAACGCGTCCTCCAGCGAAGCCCGTTCGAGTCCGAAGCCGCGGACACGAACGCCCGCGGTGACCAGCGCGGCGTTCAGCTCGGCGAGGTCGGTGCCCGGACCGGGCGGCTCGCCCGTCACCTGGTCGTCCGCCACGGTCAGGTCCGCGATGCCCCGGTCCTTCAGGACGCGTGCCGCGTCGCCCGCGTCGGGGGTCGTGACCACGAGCCGGCCTCGGGCACCCGCCGCCAGCTCGGCGACCGGACCCTGCGTGATGAGCCGGCCCCGCGCCATCACGGCCGCGTGCGTGCAGACCTGCTCGATCTCGTCGAGAAGGTGCGAGGAGAGGAAGACCGTCGTGCCGTCCGACGCCAGCTCCCGTACCAGGGAACGGATTTCGCGCATGCCCTGCGGGTCGAGGCCGTTCGTCGGCTCGTCGAGCACGAGGAGTCTGCGGGGCTGGAGCAGCGCGGCCGCGAGCCCGAGGCGCTGCTTCATGCCCAGCGAGTACGCCTTCGCCTTCTTGCCCGCGGCGGCCGTCAGGCCCACCCGGTCGAGCGCGGTGGCGACGCGGGCGCGGCGGGTGCGGGGGTCGGCGGCCGGATCCGCGGAGTCGTACCGGATGAGGTTGTCCCGGCCGGACAGGAACCCGTACAGGGCGGGGCCCTCGATGAGCGCGCCGACGTGCGGGAGGACCGTCCGCGTGGCGCGGGGCATGGGGAGGCCGAGGACGCGGGCCGCTCCGGACGTCGGCTCGATCAGCCCCATCAGCATGCGGATGGTGGTGGTCTTGCCCGAGCCGTTCGGCCCGAGGAAGCCGAAGACGCTGCCGGCGGGGACGGTGAGGTCGAGGCCGTCGACCGCCGGCTGGTCGCCGCCGTAGCGCTTGGTGAGGGCCCGCGTCTCGATCACGGACTCCCCGGCAGTGCTCGCCGCCATCTCGCTCCCGTCGTGCCCGTCGGTCCTGGTGGAGTGCGGGAGTGGAGGCACCGGGACCGGCGCCTCCACTCCTGCCTGCCAACTCTCGTGCCGCGTACGGCTACTGCGCCGCGTTCGCCGCCTTCACGAGCGCGTCCTTGGTGACCGCGCCCGCGTAGACCTTGCCGTCGTCCGTGATGAGCGCGTTGACCAGGCGCGTCGAGAAGACCGTGCCCGAACCGAACTTGCCCGTCACATGGTCGCCGAGCGCGTCCATGAACTTCTGCGCCTCCGGCGGGACGTCGCCCGAGGCCGAGCCGCCCGTCGGCAGGCCCTGCCCGCCGGGCAGCTTCAGCTCGGCGATGGACGTCCAGCCCTCACCGATGACCTTCAGGTCCTTCATGCCGCCGCCCTGGGCGTCCCTCAGTTCCTTGGGCATGTCCTTGGGCATGTCCTTCGGCATGTCCTTCGGCGCGTGGGACTTGTCCCCCGCCTTGAGGTCGTCGCCCTCGGTGACCTTGGTGCCCTTCGGCGGGGTGAAGTCGAACGTCGAAGCGGCCGGCTTGGAGAAGTCCACCTTGGTGAAGCCCGCGTCCACGACCGCCTTGCCGCCGCCCGCGGGCGTCAGCGTGAACTTCAGCGGCACACCGGTCTTCGCGTCCACCGAGATGGTGATCCCGCCGACCGTCGAACCGGCCTGCTTCGGCTTGACGAGCAGCTTGTACGCGTCACGCCCCGCGACCTGCGAGGTGCCTTCCACGGAGATCGACGTCGTCTTGCCGGACGCCTTCAGGACCTCGTCCGCGAGCTCCTTCGGCGTGGCCGGGACGCCCTTCGGCGTCTCGCCCTCGCGGTGCTTCGCGGCCCGGTCACCCGCGGCGGCGTCCTTGGCGTGGTAGGCCTCGTTCGACGCGCTGTCGTAGGCCCAGACCTCGTCGCCGTTGTGGATCACGCTGTACTCGGCGGCGTCGTCCAGGACGGACAGCTTGTGCCGGTCGGAGCCGTCCGCCGCGATACGCACCGTGTGCGTGCCGGAGGCCAGTTCCATCAGCTTGGACTGCGGGTCGGCGGAGGAACCCGCCTTGCCGTCCGAGGAGCCGCCGGCGCCCGGGGCGAAGCCGCCCGCCATACCGCCCAGGGACGGGAGTCCGAGATCCGTGGAGATCTTCACCGTGCCGGACATCTGCTGCACGTCCGACTTGGCGATCTTCTCGATGAGCTGCTGAGCGCTGATCTTCGGCAGATCGGGATTGCCGGAGTCGGCCAGAGCGGGGACGAGCCCGATCGTCGCCGCGGCCACCCCCACCACCGCGACCGGGACCACATAGCGGGTCGCCTTGCGACGACCGGCGCTTTCGGATTCGTACGGTGCCATGTTGTTGCCCTACCTCCGTGTTGGGCGGCGGCCTACCGTCCTTGCTCGTCTGTCCACCCCAAGCCGCCATTCTCACCCGAACTGGTCGGGAGTGGTGCTATCAATCTGACCAAATCGGCCGGACGGAAGCGTCAGACCCCAGGATCAACTCCGCGTACTCCCGCGGTATGACACGGGAGGGCGACGCCTCCCCCATCCCGTAGGGGAGACGCCGCCGATCCCCTGGACCGGTCTCCGCGGTACGAACACGTGACCGGCCCGGTAGGGCACGCCGACGACCCTGCCGGGGCAGGGGCCGCCGGCACGGGTGACTTCGCCGGCGGTGTTCAGGCGCCGGATCCCGGCGGTGCCGGGGGGAGCGGCCCGTGCCGCCCGCCAACAGGTCGTCCTGCATCGCAGCATCACCCCGTCGAGCAGAACCCCGCCCAAATCCGTATTTCTGGGTGCCAGTCATCCGCATCCGACAAAGGGGTCGCCATGCTCGCCACCAGGAGAAACACGCGGATCACCGGTTACGTCGCCGTGGGCGTCGCCGTCTTCACGCTCGCGCTCGGCGGATGCGGCGGCAGCGGCGGCGGGAGCAAGAGCGGCGACACCGGGAGCGGCAGCGCCCCCACCGGTTCCGCGACCCTGACCGCCGCCGAGGTCGACCAGGTCGGCACCGTCGTCACCGACAGCAAGGGCTACGTCCTGTACCGCTTCGACGAGGACTCGGCCAAGCCCACCAAGGTGACCTGCTACGGCAACTGCGCCAAGCTCTGGCCGGCCGCCACGACCACCGACGCCAAGAACGTCACGGTCAAGGGCGTCGACAAGAAGCTGGTCTCGACGGTGGAACGGTCGGACGGCACCACCCAGATCACCCTCGCGGGCCGACCGCTCTACCGCTACGCCAAGGACGACGAGCCGAAGGAGGCGCACGGCCAGGGAGTGGACGGCACATGGTTCGCGGCGACACCCACCGGCGCCAGGGCGCAGGACGGCTCGGGGTCGAGCAGCAACGGCTACTGACCTCACCGACCCGCGCGCGGCGGGCCGGTGAGGCGGGAGGGCGTCAGCCCGCCCGGTGCACCACCGCGTCGCACAGCTCCAGAAGGGCCGCCTTCGCGTCGCACTCGGGCAGCGGCGCGAGGGTCGCCCGCGCCTCCTCCGCGTACCGCACGGTGTCCCTGCGGGCCTGCTCCAGGGACGGGTGGACACGCAGCCGTTCGAGCGCCTCGGCGTGGCGCGCGTCGTCCGTCAGGTCGGAGTCGAGGAGCTCGCACAGGGCGCGGTCCTCGGGCAGGCCGAGCTGCTCGGCGCGCTCGCGCAGACGGAGCACCGGCAGCGTGGGGATGCCCTCGCGCAGATCGGTGCCGGGGGTCTTGCCGGACTCGTGCGAGTCGGAGGCGATGTCCAGGACGTCGTCGGCGAGCTGGAAGGCGACGCCGAGCCGCTCGCCGTACTGCGCGAGGACGTCCACGATGCGCTCGTCGGCGCCCGCCATCATCGCGCCGAACCGCACGGCCACGGCGATCAGCGAGCCGGTCTTGCCACCGAGGACGTCGAGGTAGTGGTCGACCGGGTCGCGGCCGTCGCGCGGTCCGGCCGTCTCCAGGATCTGCCCGGTGACGAGGCGCTCGAAGGCCTCCGCCTGGATGCGGACGGCCTCGGGCCCGAGGTCGGCCAGCATGTGGGAGGCGCGCGAGAAGAGGAAGTCGCCGGTCAGGACCGCGACGGAGTTGCCCCAGCGGACGTTGGCGCTGTCGACGCCGCGGCGCACGTCGGCCTCGTCCATCACGTCGTCGTGGTAGAGCGTCGCGAGATGCGTCAGCTCGACGACGACGGCGGCGGGCACGACACCCGGCGCGTACGGGTCGCCGAACTGAGCGGCGAGCATCGCGAGGAGGGGCCTGAAGCGCTTGCCGCCCGCGCGCACGAGATGCTGCGCGGCCTCCGTGATGAAGGGGACCTCGCTCTTCGTTGCCTCGAGCAGACCCTCCTCGACAGCCGTCAACCCGGCCTGGACATCGGCTTCGAGAGCCTGGTCCCGCACGCTAAGACCGAAAGTCCCGACGACGGTCACGAGAGGTTCTCCTGTCTGCTGACGATCACATGGCGAACTCGGTCGATCATTTGGTCGATGACACGGTTTGTCGATGTGTCGCTGCCATCACTCAAGTCAGCGTATCCGGTCGCGTTTCGATCACAGTGGGGGCCTGCCCGCACAGACCAGGCCGAGCGACCCACGAACACCCCCGGTATGTTCTTGATCAGCTCATACGACCGAGTAGACCGGGAGTCTCTCCTTTGTCCCGCACCACGGCCGAGACCGAGCCGAACGAACCGGCGAGCGACCAGCCGCCGCCGGGCGACGACCACGCGTTCTTCGGCCAGCCGCGCGGCCTGCTCACGCTGTCGGGTCTCGAAGTCTGGGAGCGTTTCTCGTTCCTCGGCATGCAGGCCATCCTCGTCCTCTACTTCGCGGACACGGTGGCACACGGCGGCCTGGGCATGTCCGCGGGAACGGCGGCGTCCGTATCGGCAGCGTACGGAACTCTCGTCTATCTCGTCTCGGTGGGGGGTGGCTGGCTCGCCGACCGGATCCTCGGCTCGTACCGCGCGGTCCTGTACGGCGGCGTCCTGATCGCCTGCGGCCACTACGCCATGGCGGTGCCGACGGCCACCATGACCTGGGTCGGTCTCGGCCTGATCAGCGCGGGAACCGGCCTGGTCAAACCCAATGTAGCCACGATGGTCGGCAAGCTCTACCGCACCGACGACGAGCGCCGCGACGCGGGCTTCGCGCTGTACTACATGGGCATCAACATCGGTGCCTTCGCGGGCCCGTTGATCACCGGCTGGCTCGGCGACCACAAGGGCTGGCACTGGGGCTTCTCGGCCGCCGCGATCGGCATGACGTTCGGTCTCGTCCAGTACGTCGCCGGACGGCGCCATCTGGCCGGACGCAAGCACGCCGCCGAGTACGCCCTGCCGCCCGAGGGGATGCGGCGCGCGGTCCGGCTGATGATCGTGAGCGCGATCACCGTCGCCGTACTCGCCGTGGTCCTCGTGTGGGCCGGCCGGCTGACGATGGACCGCTTCGTGGACGTCCTCACGGTCATCTCGGTGATCGCGCCGGTCGTGTACTTCGCGGTGATGTTCCGCAGCCCCCGGGTGACCGCCGAGGAGCGCGGCAGACTCAAGCCGTACGTCGTGCTCTTCCTGGCCTCCGTGGTCTTCAACTTCATCCTGTTCCAGGCGTACTCGACGATGATCCTGCTGGCCTCGACGAACGCCAGGACCGAGATCCTCGGCTTCCACTTCCCCGCCGGCTGGTACGCGTCCGCGCTCGGCGCCTTCGAGGTCGCGCTCGCCCCCGTGGTGGCCGGTCTGTGGGCCCGGATGGGGCCGCGCCAGCCGCACGCCTCCAACAAGATCGCGTTCGGTGTGATCCTCGGCGGGCTGTCGTTCCTGCTCATGGTCATCCCCACCTCGGGCCACAGCGGGGACACGTACAAGATGGCCGCCTGGTGGATCGTCGGCTCGTATCTGCTGCTCGGTCTCGGCGACATCCTTCTGGAGACCTCCGGCATGTCGGCGACGACGAAGCTCGCCCCGAAGGCATTCTCCAGCCAGACCATGTCGCTCTGGTTCCTGTCGCTCGCCCTCGCCAACGGCATCCAGGCACAGACCGTGAAGCTCTACGGCGAGGTCTCCAATCCCGTGTACTTCGGCGTCAACGGCGCCATCGCCGTAGCCATCGGCCTGGTCGTCATCGCGCTCGCGCCGTGGCTGCGCAGGACCATGCACCCCGTTCACTGAGGTGACTCCCATGTCAGAAACCCCGGCCCTCACCATCCGCACCTCCTTCCCCTACGAGACGACCCGCGAGGACATTCGCGTACCCCTGCCGGACGGCACCACGCTGTTCGCCCGCATCTGGCGTCCGGTGACCGACGAGCCGGTGCCCGCCCTCCTCGAATACCTCCCGTACCGCCTGAGCGACTGGACGGCGCCCCGCGACTGGCAGCGCCACCCCTGGTACGCGGGCCACGGCTACGCCTCCGTGCGCGTCGACGTGCGCGGGCACGGAAACTCGGAGGGCCTGCCCGGCGACGAGTACGACCCGACAGAGCTCGCGGACGGTGTCGCCGTCGTCAACTGGCTGGCCGCACAGCCCTGGTGCAGCGGCAAGGTCGGCATGTTCGGCATCTCCTGGGGCGGCTTCAACTCCCTCCAGATCGCGGCCCTCGCGCCCGAGCCGCTCAAGGCGGTCGTCACGGTCTGCTCGACGGACGACCGCTATGACAACGACGTGCACTACATGGGAGGTTCCGTCCTCGCGGTGGACATGCACGCATGGGCGGCGACCATGCTCGCCTTCGTGTCGCGACCGCCCGACCCGCAGTTCGTCGGCGACGGCTGGCGCGCGATGTGGCTGAAGCGCCTCGAAGCGGTCGACCCGTTCATCCACACCTGGCTCGGCCACCAGACCCGCGACGCGTACTGGCGGCACGGCAGCGTCTGCGAGGACTACACCGCCGTGCAGGCGGCCGTCCTCGCGGTGGGCGGCTGGCACGACCCGTACCGCGACACCGTCCTGCGCCTGGTCGAGAACCTGCCCGACCAGCGGGTACGCGGGATCATCGGCCCCTGGTCGCACCAGTACCCGGACCGCGGCCTGCCGCCGGGCCCCGCGATCGGCTTCCTCCAGGAGACCCTCCGCTGGTGGGACCACCACCTCAAGGGCGTGGACAACGGCGTCATGGCGGAGCCCAAACTCCGCTCCTGGATCAGCGGCCCGCACCCGCCCGCCACCGTCTACCCGACGCTGCCGGGCCACTGGGTCGGTGACCCGTCCTGGCCGTCCCCGAACGTCGCGCCCCTCGCGTACGCCCTTCAGGGGCCGCCCGTGATCGTGAGGTCGCCCCAGCAGACGGGCCTGGACGCGGGCCGCTTCTTCCCCTTCGGGAACGACGCGGACCTGCCGCCGGACCAGCGGGACGAGGACGCCAAGTCGGCGTGCTTCGAGTTCGAGGTGCCCTCGGAGATCCAGGTACTCGGCCGGCCGCTGGTGACACTGCGGATCACCAGCGAGGTACCGCGCGGGCAGGTCGTCGCCCGGGTGTGCGACGTGGCACCGGACGGCTCCTCGACGCTCGTCACGCGCGGCGTCCTCAACCTCTCTTCGCGCGAGGGCCGCGACAAGGCCGTCGCCTGGCCCCCCGGCACCGCGGACGAGGTCTCCTTCGAGCTGAACGGCATCGGCCACACCTTCCCGGCCGGGCACCGCATCCGTCTCGCGGTGTCGTCCGCGTACTGGCCGTGGATCTGGCCGCAGCCCGGTTCGGAGGCCGGCTTCACCCTCGAACCGGCGGGCAGCGCCCTCGAACTGCCGGTCAGGATGGTCGACGCCGAGAACGGCGCCGACATCGGCTTCGAGCGGCCCGAACAGTCCGAGCCGATGGGTGTCGTCCACCCGGCCACCCTGGACGAACAACGCCCCGAGCGGCTCTGCGTCCGCGACGTCGCCAAGGGTGAATGGCGCCTCGAGGTCGACCCGCGCTACGGCGGCACCCGTGTCTACCCCGACGGCCTCGAATTCACCGAGGACGCCCTGGAGACGTACGTCATCCAGGAGTCGGACCCGCTCAGCGCGCGGACCCGCTCCGACTGGTCGATCCGCCTGCACCGGCCCGAACTGGCGTGGGACGTCACGATCGAGACCCGCTCCGAAATCGCCTGCGACGCGACGGACTTCATCACCAGCAACGAGGTGGTGTGCCGGGACGGCGGCGAGGTGGTCTTCCACCGGACGTGGGAGCAGCGGATTCCGCGTACGGCGGGGTGAGGCAGCGGGGCGGGCCGGCGGGGCGCGTGGTCAGCGTCGCGCGAAGTGGCGTTCGAGGATCACGGCGACGCCGTCCTCCTCGTTCGACAGGGTCACCTCGTCGGCCGCCGCCCTGAGCTCGGCGTGGGCGTTGGCCATCGCGACGCCGTGGCCGGCCCACGCGAACATCGGCAGGTCGTTCGGCATGTCACCGAAGGCCATCGTGCGCTCCGCTGTCAGGCCGAGCCGCTCGGCGGCCAGCGCGAGCCCCGTCGCCTTGGTGACGCCGCACGGCTGGAGCTCCACGGTGCCGGGGCCCGACATGGTGACCGTCGCCAGGTCGCCGACGACCGCCCGCGCCACCGTCGCCAACTCGTCGTCGGTCAGCCGGGGATGACGGAGCAGCACCTTGCTGATGGGCTCGGCCCACAGCTCCTGGCGGCGCTCGACGCGCACGGCGGGGAGCGTGGGGTGCGGCATCACATAGCCGGGCTCGATGAGCGTCAGGCCGCCCCTGCCGTCCTGATCGACCGCCGCGTCGACCTGGCCGACCTCGGCCTCGATCTTGCCGAGGGCCTGTTCGGCGAGGTCACGGTCGAGGGTCAGGGACCACACGATGCGGTCCGTCGCCGCGTCGTACAGCTGGGCGCCCTGGGCGCAGACCGCGAGTCCGGTGCCGCCGAGCTCGTCGAGCAGCGGCCGCACGCGCGGCGCGGGCCGTCCCGTCACCACGAGGTGGCGGGCCCCCGCGGCGGCCGCGGCCGCGAGGGCACCACGCGTGCGGTCGGAGACCGTGTCGTCGCCGCGCAGCAGCGTCCCGTCCAGGTCTGTGGCGATGAGTTCGAACGGGGCGGAGCGAAACGGAGCGGGCATGATCGAGAGAATACGGACCTCTCCCCCGGGTCACTCCGCCCGGTCGCCCCCTCCGTCTCCCCGTCCCTCGCCCCGCTCGTTCACCCTTGCGCGGGGTGCCTCACGCGTGGGCCGATGCGAGGTGTTTCGCCAGACGTGGCGAGGCGAACTCGGTGCCGCACACGAACCGCATGACCGGCCCGAACGACGACCCGCCCAGCATGCCCGTGAAGTAGAGCCCCGGCACCGAGGACACATAGCCGGCGCCCAGCCTCGGGGTTCCCCGGCTGGCGGCCGTCCGGGTCCGCAGGCCGTCGCCGAGGAAGTCCATCGCGGCGAGGTCGACGCGGTAGCCCGTCGCGGCGATGACGTGATCCGCGGTCAGCTCCTCGAGGCGCCCGCCGGGGGCCCGCACGGTGAGGCTCACGCCCCCGTCCGCCGCGGCGGACCCCACGATGCCCTCCACCTCCCGCACCCGCACCTTGTCCTCGAACCGCTCGCGCAGCCACCACGCACCGAGCGGCCCGAGCACCCGCCGGACGAGGAAGTGCCGTGCCTGCGGCGGGAGACGGCGGTACGGGTGGGGGTAGTACGTCAGCGCGTACAGCGACCAGGCCCGGCCGAACGGCGTCTCGGGGCGCAGCTTCGGCTGGTCCCACGGCGGCGAGCCGAACCGCACGGAACCCTTGCCGCGCGCCACGATCCGTACGCTCGCCCCGGCCTCCGCGGCGAGCGCGGCGGTCTCCAGGGCGGACTGTCCGGCGCCGACCACGATGAGTTCCCTGCCGGAGAACCGGGACAGGTCGTGATGCTGCGAGCTGTGGGAGACGGGACCGGTGGGGGCGGGCCCGTCGGGCGCCGCCGCGGTGAGCTCGTGCGGCAGGTGGTCGAGCCCCGAAAGGCCGGTGGCCACGACGACCGCGCGGGCCGTGAACTGCTCCCCGGAGTCCAGCTTGACCTCGAAGTTCTCGTGTCCGCGCCGGTCGACCGACACGACCCTGACCCGCTCCAGGTCGGGCACGAGCTTCCGCTGGAACCAGTCACCGTAGGCGACGAACGTCTCGACGGGGACGATGTCCTCGTCCGTCACCAGGCGCGGGATCCCGGCGGCGTCGCAGTAGTCGACGAGGTCGTGGCCGCGCTGCGGGGCGTCGATGTTCGAGGCGGACGGCACGGACTTCAGGAGCATTCCCGCGGGCATGTGCGAGCGCCAGCTCACCATGGGGTCGCCGAAGACCCGTACCGGAATGCCGCGTGCCCGCAGATGGGCGGCGGTCGACAGGCCGTACGGGCCCGCCCCGATGACAGCTACCGGATGAATCACGAAGTCCCCTCCCCAGGGAAGACATGTGCTTCCTGCTTCGCGGTGGCACGTGGTGTCTGCGCGCCCGTAACTCGACTTACCGGTGCGCTATTCGGCCTCGGTCTTGGCCTTGGTCTTGATCTCGGCCTCGGGCCCGGTCTTCGCGGTGCCGCTGCCGCGGCGGTTGGTCCGCCACAGCTGATGGAGGTGGCGGGCTCCCGGGCCCACGAATCGGGCGAGCATCGTGAACAGGGGCCGCAGGTCGTCGGTGGCGAGCCACGCGAGTTCCGTGCCCGTGGCGCGGGCCGGGGCATGCGGGGTCGTGTATCCGCTGCGGCGGTAGGCGATGAGAGCGGGCAGGTCGATGTTCTCCACCACGTACCGGTGGCCCGCTCGCTGTTCCCCCTCCGGGACGGCGCGGCCGGTCAGGTCGAGATGCATGGCACGGACGACGTCGATCCCGGACTCGCTCTCGAAGAGCCGGAACTGGGCGCCCATGCGCGGATTGAAGTCGAGGAGCTTGTACTGGCCGTCGCGCCGGTCGAAGCGCAGGTCGAGGTCGATGACGCCGGTGAAGCCGATCTGTTTGATGAAACGTGCCGCGAGGTCCGCGAGTTCCGGGTTGTCGACGACGTACGCGTTCGCCGTCATGCCCGCGTGCGGCGGCCAGGAGCGCACCTTGACGCCGGTGAAGAGGACCAGCGGCGTGGAGTCCGCGTCGAAGTACGCGTGCACGATCCAGTCCTCGGCCTGCTCCCTCGGCAGATACTCCTGGAGGATCGCGCCGGGCTGCTCACCCCAGCCGCGGGCGAGTGCGAGCAGGCCCTCGGGGGTGGCGATCTTCGTCGTCCCGTTCACAGCGGGCTGTTTGCGGCGGGTGAACGCCTCACGGTTCTTGGCGACCACCGGGAAGCGGGCCGACGCGGCGAACTCCTCGATGTCGGCGTACGACTCGGGGAACGCAGCCGCCGGCGACGCGACGCCGTGCTCCACACACAGTTCGTGCAGCCCCTGCTTGCTGGCGAGCCTGCGCGGCAGGTCCCGCCCGACGCGCGGGAACAGGAACTTCCCGCTGTCGGCCAGCTCCTCCTGGTGCTCCGCGATGAGGACGGCCGCCTCTTCGTCGGTCGGGATCAGGACCGTGGGCCTGCCGATCCGGCGCGCGATGCGCAGCATGCCCTCGACGAGCCGCTCCGGTTCCTCGGCCCCGGTGGTCCGCCAGGGAAAGGCCCGGCGCAGATAGCGCGAGGACGCCGCGGGCGTGTAACGGTCCTCCGTGATCGCATACATGGGCACGCCGAGGCGCCCCAGGCTGCGGATCGCTCCCACTCCTCCGTGGTGCAGTGGATAGTCGCCGAACTTCACGATCAGGCCCGGCACGTCCCGGTCGGCTTCGAACGGCACGCTGCTGGCACTCCCGGCCACGGGTCCCCCCACGTGTCCTGTCCCCCTTCGGACCCGGACCCACCCCGCCCGCGTCCCCCGATAGGACGCTAAGCCGGAATTGACCACTCCAGCAAGGCTTATTCGGACATTGCGAACTCTTTAGACACTGCCCCAACGCGGCGCTCCCACGTAACGTGTGGCCCACCCATATGGAAAGCGAGGCAGGTACGCATGTCCGAGCAGACCCCGCTCACCCCCCTCGACCTCCCCGAAGGCGACCCCTTCGGACCGCACAACCTCCCGTACGGGGTGTTCTCCCTGCCGGGGGACGCCGTGGAAGCGCGCCGGGTCGGCGTGCGCCTCGGCTCGTACGTGCTGGACGCGGGCGCCGCGGCGGCAGCGCTCGGCTCGCCCTACGTCTCCCTGCTCGCCCGTCCCACCCTGAACCCGCTCATGGCGGCGGGCCGCACCACATGGTCGGACGTGCGCCGCGCGCTCACCGCCTGGGTCACGGTCCCGGCCCACCGCGAGACCGTACGGCCTCTGCTGCACCCGCTCGCCGATGTCACCCTGCACCTCCCCTTCGAGGTCGCGGACTACGTCGACTTCTACGCCTCGGAGAACCACGCCCGGAACCTGGGCCGGATGTTCCGCCCGGACGAGGAGCCGCTGAAGCCCAACTGGAAGCATCTGCCGGTGGGTTACCACGGTCGCGCCGGGACGGTCGTGGTCTCGGGCACGGACGTGGTCCGCCCCTCGGGCCAGCGGAAGCCCCCGGCCGACCCGGCTCCCGTCTTCGGTCCCTCGGTGCGGCTCGACATCGAGACGGAGCTGGGCTTCGTCGTCGGGACGCCGTCCGCGCAGGGCACGCCGGTGCCGCTGTCCGCGTACCGCGACCACGTGTTCGGGCTCTGCCTCCTCAACGACTGGTCGGCGCGCGACATCCAGTCCTGGGAGACCGTGCCGCTCGGCCCGCACCTGGGCAAGTCGTTCGCCACGTCGGTCTCGGCCTGGATCACTCCGCTGGACGCGCTGGACGAGGCGCGCGTGACGCCCCCGGAGCGCACGTACCCGCTGCTGCCGTATCTGGACGACTCGGCGCCTTCCGCCGACGGCATCGCGGACGAGCCCGGTGGCTACGACCTGAACATCACCGTCACCCTCAACGGCCACGTCATCTCCGAGACCTCCTCCGCCTCCCTCTACTGGACGGCGGCGCAGATGCTGGCCCACATGACGGTGGCCGGCGCCTCCCTGCGCACGGGCGACCTGTACGGCTCCGGCACGATCAGCGGTGCCTCGGAGAACGCGCGCGGCTCCCTCATCGAGATCACCTGGAACGGCCGCGACCCGATCGAACTCCCCGACGGCAAGCGGACGTTCCTCGAGAACGGCGACGTGGTCACGATGACGGCATGGGCCCCCGGCCCGGACAACACTCGTGTGGGCCTCGGCGAGGTGACGGGGCGGATCGTGGCGGGCGCCACGGTGTGAGAGCCCTGAGGGCGGCGCCGTCAGTGGCCTGAGGGCGCCGCCACCGCTGTCACCAGTCGATGTCCTCGGGCTCCGGCTCGTCCTCGGGCCAGCCCGGGTCCGGCTCCGGCGCCTCCCCGGCGGCGGGGCCGGTCGGGGCCGGGCCGCTAGAACCGGCGCCGTCCAGGCCCGCCAGTACCTCGAGGACACCCTCGCCCCACGTCGCCAGCTTCTTCTCGCCGACGCCGCCGATCGTGCCCAGCTGGCCGATGGACGTGGGGTGCTGGAGGGCGATCTCCTTGAGCGTCGCGTCGTGGAAGATGACGTAGGCCGGGACCCCGTTCTCCTTCGCCTGCGCGCCGCGCCACGCGCGCAGCGCCTCGAAGACGGGCAGCAACTGCTCCGGCAGGTCCGCCGCGGGCGACTTCGCCTTGCGGTCGCGCGAGGCCGAGCGGGACGTGGCGGGCCGGGGCGCCTCCTTGCGCAGCCGCACCTCCCGCTGCCGCCCGAGGACGGTCCCGCTGTCCTCGGTGAGGACCAGCGTCCCGTACTCGCCCTCGACGGCGATGAGCCCCTGCGCCAGCAACTGCCGCACCACGCCGCGCCATTCGGCCTCGCTCAGGTCCTCGCCGATGCCGAAGACGGAGAGCTGGTCGTGGTCGAACTGGATGACCTTGGCCGTGCGCCGGCCCATCAGGATGTCGATGATCTGGCCCGCGCCGAACTTCTGCCGGCGCTCCCGGTCGAGGCGCACCACCGTGGAGAGGACCTTCTGCGCGGCGACCGTGCCGTCCCAGGTCTCCGGCGGCGAGAGGCACGTGTCGCAGTTGCCGCAGCCGGCCGTCTGCGGCTCCTGCCCGAAGTACATGAGCAGCTGAGACCTGCGGCACTGAGCCGTCTCGCACAGCGCCAGCATCGCGTCGAGGTGGGACCCCGCCCGGCGCCGGAACGCCTCGTCGCCCTCCCCCATGTTGATCAGCTTCCGCTGCTGGACGACGTCCTGCAGCCCGTACGCCATCCAGGCCGTGGAAGCGAGCCCGTCACGCCCGGCGCGGCCCGTCTCCTGGTAGTAGCCCTCGACGGACTTCGGGAGATCGAGATGCGCGACGAACCGGACGTCGGGCTTGTCGATGCCCATGCCGAACGCGATGGTCGCGCAGACGACCAGGCCCTCCTCGCGCAGGAAGCGGGACTGGTGCGCCGCGCGGGTGCCCGCGTCGAGACCCGCGTGGTACGGGACAGCCTCGATGCCGTTCCGGCTGAGGAACTCGGCCGTCGCCTCCACCGACTTGCGCGAGAGGCAGTACACGATGCCCGCGTCGCCCTCGTGCTCCTGCTTGAGGAAGGTGAGGAGCTGCTTCTTCGGGTCGGCCTTCGGCACGATCCGGTACTGGATGTTGGGCCGGTCGAAGCTCGCCACGAAGTGCTTCGCGTCCGGCATGCCCAGGCGCTGGGTGATCTCCTGGTGCGTGGCGTGCGTCGCCGTCGCCGTGAGCGCGATGCGCGGCACGTCCGGCCAGCGCCGGCCGAGGACGGACAGGGCCAGGTAGTCCGGGCGGAAGTCGTGCCCCCACTGCGCCACACAGTGCGCCTCGTCGATCGCGAAGACGGAGATCCTGCCGCGGGAGAGCAGATCGAGCGTGGAGTCGAGGCGGAGCCGCTCCGGTGCCAGATAGATGACATCCAGCTCACCCGCGAGGAACTCGGCCTCGACGGTGCGACGCTCGTCGAAGTCCTGCGTCGAGTTCATGAACCCGGCGCGGACGCCGAGCGCGCGCAGCGCGTCCACCTGGTCCTGCATGAGAGCGATGAGGGGCGAGATCACGACGCCCGTGCCGGGCCTGACCAGGGCCGGGATCTGATAGCACAGGGACTTTCCGCCGCCGGTCGGCATCAGGACGACGGCGTCCCCGCCGTCCACGACATGGTCGATGACCGCTTCCTGCTCGCCGCGGAACGCGTCATATCCGAAGACGCGGTGCAGCGTCTCCAGCGCGCCGCCGCGCATCGCCGTCGCCACGCCGGGCTCCGTCACCTCGCTCATGCCACCGATCCCATTCATCGCCCTGTCCCCGTACGTCCGTACTTCGTGGTTCGACCACTGCTGCCACGATAGGGCTCCGCGCCGACAGCCCGAAAAGTTATCCACAGGCTGGGGGCGAAGCCGCCTCCCGGCCGGGGTCCGGGGAGGCGTCCCCCACGGCGGCCAGGAACGCCTCCGCCCGGCATCCCCTCGCGGGGACACCGGGCGGTGGCGACCGTGCGTGGCGCGGTTACCGCACGAACACACTCGCCTGGTTCGCCAGGTCCAGGAAGTACTGCGGCGCGAGGCCCAGCACCACCGTGACCGCCACACCCACCGCGATCGTGGTCATGGTGAGCGGCGAGGGCACGGCGACCGTCGGGCCGTCCGCCTTCGGCTCGCTGAAGAACATGAGCACGATCACACGGATGTAGAAGAACGCCGCGACGGCCGACGAGATCACACCGACCACGACGAGCGCGCCCGCGCCGCCCTCCGCCGCCGCCTTGAACACGGCGAACTTTCCGGCGAAGCCCGAGGTCAGCGGGATACCGGCGAAGGCGAGCAGGAACACCGCGAAGACGGCCGCGACCAGCGGCGAGCGGCGCCCGAGACCCGCCCACTTCGACAGGTGCGTGGCCTCGCCGCCCGCGTCCCTGACCAGCGTCACCACGGCGAACGCGCCGACGGTCACGAAGGAGTACGCGCCCAGGTAGAAGAGCACGGCCGAGATGCCGTCGGGTGTCGTGGCGATGACACCGGCGAGGATGAATCCGGCGTGCGCGATCGACGAGTACGCGAGGAGCCGCTTGATGTCGGTCTGGGTGATGGCGACGATCGCGCCGCCCAGCATCGTGACGATCGCGATGGCCCACATGACCGGCCTCCAGTCCCAGCGCAGGCCGGGCAGGACGACGTACAGGAGCCGCAGGAGGGCGCCGAAGGCGGCGACCTTCGTGGCGGCCGCCATGAAGCCCGTGACCGGCGTGGGCGCGCCCTGGTAGACGTCCGGGGTCCACATGTGGAACGGCACGGCGCCGACCTTGAACAGCAGGCCCATGACGACCATGGCGGCGCCGATGAGCAGCAGCGCGTCGTTCCCCATGGTGTCGGCGAGCGCCGGGTCGATGTTCTGGATCGATCCGTCGACGACGTCGGCGATCGTCGCGTACGACACCGAGCCCGCGTACCCGTACAGGAGGGCGATGCCGAACAGGGTGAACGCCGAGGCGAAGGCACCGAGGAGGAAGTACTTGACCGCCGCCTCCTGCGACATGAGCCGCTTGCGGCGGGCCACGGCGCACAGGAGGTAGAGCGGCAGGGAGAAGACCTCCAGGGCGATGAACAGCGTCAGCAGGTCGTTCGCCGAGGGGAAGACCAGCATGCCGCCGATCGCGAAGAGCGCGAGCGGGAACACCTCGGTGGTGGTGAACCCGGCCTTCACGGCGGCCTTCTCGCTGTCGCTGCCGGGGACGGCCGAGGCCTGCGCGGCGAACGAGTCGACGCGGTTGCCGTGCGCCTCCGGGTCCAGGCGGCGCTCGGCGAAGGTGAAGATCGCGACGAGGCCGGTCAGCAGGATGACGCCCTGGAGGAACAGGGCCGGGCCGTCGACGGCGATCGCGCCCATGGCCGCGATGTGCGCCTTCGTGGTGCCGTACCCGCCGGCCGCGAGCCCGACCACCGCGGCGAACGCGGCGGCCAGGGCGACGACGGCGAGGAACACCTGGACGTAGTAGCGGGACTTACGCGGCACGAACGCCTCGACGAGGACCCCGACGACCGCCGCACCGATGACGATCAGGGTGGGCGACAATTGGCCGTACTCGATCTTCGGCGCGCCGATCTTCGAGATTTGTTCCTTGAGCGGCGACGTGGCCGCCGTTGTCCACAGGCTGTGGACGGCTGCTGCGCTCACTTGGCCGCCTCCACCGCTGGCTTCGGGTCCTTCTTGTGTACGTCGGACAGGGTCTGCTTGACCGCCGGGTTCACCAGGTCGGTGACCGGCTTCGGGTAGACGCCCAGGAAGATCAGCGCGGCGATCAGCGGGACGACCACCGCGAGCTCACGCACCCGCAGGTCCGGCAGGGCGGAGACCTCCGGCTTCACCGGGCCCGTCATCGTCCGCTGGTAGAGGACGAGCGTGTAGAGCGCGGCGAGCACGATGCCGAAGGTCGCGATGATCCCGATCACCGGGTAGCGCGAGAACGTGCCGACCAGGACCAGGAACTCACTCACGAAGGGCGCGAGGCCCGGCAGCGAGAGGGTCGCGAGGCCGCCGATCAGGAACGTGCCGGCGAGCACCGGGGCGACCTTCTGCACGCCTCCGTAGTCCGCGATCAGGCGCGAACCGCGGCGCGAGATCAGGAAGCCCGCCACCAGCATCAGGGCGGCCGTCGAGATCCCGTGGTTGACCATGTAGAGCGTCGCGCCCGACTGGCCCTGGCTCGTCATCGCGAAGATGCCGAGGACGATGAACCCGAAGTGCGAGATCGACGCGTACGCCACCAGTCGCTTGATGTCCCGCTGACCGACCGCGAGCAGCGCGCCGTAGACGATGCTGATGAGGGCCAGCACGAGGATGACCGGCGTCGCCCACTTCGAGGCCTCCGGGAAGAGCTGGAGGCAGAAGCGGAGCATCGCGAACGTGCCGACCTTGTCGACCACCGCCGTGATGAGGACGGCGACCGGGGCGGTGGCCTCCCCCATCGCGTTCGGCAGCCAGGTGTGCAGCGGCCACAGCGGCGCCTTCACCGCGAAGGCGAAGAAGAAGCCGAGAAAGAGCCAGCGCTCGGTGCTGGTCGCCATGTGCAGCGAACCGTTCGCCCGCGCGGCGGCGATCTCCTGGAGCGAGAAGTTCCCCGCCACTACATAGAGACCGATCACGGCCGCCAGCATGATGAGGCCGCCGACGAGGTTGTAGAGGAGGAACTTCACGGCGGCGTACGAACGTTGGGCCGCCGCGTTCTCGTCGCTGCCCGAGTGGGCGCGGTCCCCGAAGCCGCCGATGAGGAAGTACATCGGGATGAGCATGGCTTCGAAGAAGATGTAGAAGAGGAACACGTCGGTGGCCTCGAAGGAGATGATCACCATCGCCTCGACGCCGAGGATCAGGGCGAAGAAGCCCTGCGTCGGCCGCCACCTCGAACTCCCGGTCTCCTGCGGGTCGGCGTCGTGCCAGCCCGCGAGGATCACGAACGGGATCAGGAGGGCGGTGAGCGCGATGAGCGCCACCGCGATGCCGTCCACGCCCAGCTCGTACCGCACCCCGAAGTCCTTGATCCAGGAGTGGGATTCGGTGAGCTGGTAGCGGGCACCGCCGGGCTCGAAGCGCACGAGCACGACCGCGGCCAGCACGAGCGTGGCGACCGAGACGAGCAGCGCGAGCCACTTCGCCGCCGTACGCCGCGCGGCCGGGACGGCAGCCGTGGCGATGGCTCCCACGGCGGGGAGCACCGCCGTCGCTGTCAGCAGAGGAAAGGACATTGCTATCAGACCGCCCTCATCAGCAGGGTCGCGGCGACGATGAGTGCCGCACCGCCGAACATCGAGACGGCGTACGAGCGGGCGTAGCCGTTCTGGAGCTTGCGCAGCCGGCCGGAGAGCCCGCCGACCGAGGCCGCCGTCCCGTTGACCACGCCGTCGACCAGGGTGTGGTCGACGTAGACCAGGGAGCGGGTGAGGTGCTCGCCGCCGCGGACCAGGACCACGTGGTTGAAGTCGTCCTGGAGCAGGTCACGGCGGGCGGCCCGGGTGAGCAGCGAGCCGCGCGGGGCGGCGACGGGGACCGGGCGGCGGCCGTACTGGAGGTAGGCCAGGACCACACCGATCACCAGGACCACCATGGTGGCCGAGGTGACGGTCGTGGCACTGATCGGCGCGTTGCCGTGGCTGTGCTCGGTGACCGGCTCCAGCCACTTCAGGAAGCGGTCGCCGATGCTGAAGAAGCCACCCGCGAAGACCGAGCCGAACGCGAGCACGATCATCGGGATCGTCATGGACTTCGGCGACTCGTGCGGGTGCGGCTCGTGGCCCTCCGCATCCGGCTGCCAGCGCTTCTCACCGAAGAACGTCATGATCATCACGCGCGTCATGTAGAACGCGGTGATGGCCGCGCCGAGCAGGGCCACCGAGCCGAGGATCCAGCCCTCCGTGCCGCCCTTCGCGAACGCCGCCTCGATGATCTTGTCCTTGGAGAAGAAGC
Organism: Streptomyces sp. NBC_00569; assembly: GCF_036345255.1. Classification (NCBI taxonomy): domain Bacteria; kingdom Bacillati; phylum Actinomycetota; class Actinomycetes; order Kitasatosporales; family Streptomycetaceae; genus Streptomyces; species Streptomyces sp. NBC_00569. The sequence continues at coordinate 4,634,913 of NZ_CP107783.1, forward strand.
CGGACAGACCGGGGAAGCCGATGATCGCGAGATAGCCGAGCCCGAACGTGACGAACGTGACCGGCATGTACTTCCTGAGGGCGCCGTACTTCCTCATGTCCACCTCGTCGTTCATGCCGTGCATGACCGAACCGGCGCCGAGGAAGAGGCCCGCCTTGAAGAAGCCGTGCGTCACCAGGTGCATGATCGCGAAGACGTAGCCGATGGGGCCGAGGCCCGCGGCCAGCACCATGTAGCCGATCTGCGACATCGTCGAGCCGGCCAGCGCCTTCTTGATGTCGTCCTTCGCGCAACCGACGATCGCACCGAACAGGAGCGTGACCGAGCCGACGATGACGACGACGAGCTGCGCGTCCGGCGACGCGTTGAACACCGCGCCGGAACGGACGATCAGATAGACACCCGCGGTCACCATGGTCGCGGCGTGGATGAGGGCCGAGACCGGGGTCGGGCCCTCCATCGCGTCACCGAGCCAGGACTGCAGCGGCACCTGGGCGGACTTGCCGCACGCGGCGAGCAGCAGCATCAGGGCGATGCCCGTCAGCGTCGCGCCGCCGCCCTGGTGCTCCTCCGCCGCCTTCAGGACCGGCGCGAAGGCGAACGTCCCGAACGTCGTGAACATCAGCATGATGGCGATCGACAGACCCATGTCGCCGACGCGGTTGACCAGGAAGGCCTTCTTCGCCGCGGTGGCCGCGCTGGGCTTGTGCTGCCAGAAGCCGATCAGGAGGTACGAGGCGAGGCCCACGCCCTCCCAGCCGACGTACAGGAGCAGGTAGTTGTCGGCGAGGACCAGGAGGAGCATCGCCGCGAGGAACAGGTTCAGGTAGCCGAAGAAGCGGCGGCGCCGCTCGTCGTGCTCCATGTACCCGATCGAGTAGATGTGGATCAGCGTGCCCACACCGGAGATCAGGAGCACGAACGTCATCGACAGCTGGTCCAGCTGGAAGGAGACGTCCGCCTGGAAGCCCTCGACCGGGATCCAGCTGAACAGGTGCTGGGTGAAGGTGCGGTCGTCGGCGCTCTTGCCGAGCATGTCGGTGAAGAGGAGGACGCCGATGACGAACGAGGCGGCCGAGAGCACCGTGCCGAGCAGATGGCCCACACGGTCCAACCGCCGTCCGCCGCACAGCAGTACGGCCGCTCCGAGCAGTGGCGCCGCTACCAGCAGCGCAATCAGGTTTTCCACTGTGCAGCGACCCCTTACAGCTTCATCAGGCTGGCGTCGTCGACCGAGGCCGAGTGGCGGGAACGGAACAGCGACACGATGATCGCGAGCCCGACCACGACCTCCGCGGCGGCCACGACCATCGTGAAGAAGGCGATGATCTGGCCGTCGAGATTGCCGTGCATCCGGGAGAACGCGACGAACGCGAGGTTGCACGCGTTGAGCATCAGCTCGACGCACATGAACAGGACGATCGCGTTCCGCCTGATGAGCACGCCGGTGGCGCCGATCGTGAACAACAGGGCGGCGAGATACAGGTAGTTGACCGGATTCACTTCGACGCCTCCTCGGTCCGCTCAAGGCGCTCGGCCGAGCGCTGCTCCAGGGCCTTCAGGTCACCGAGTGCCTCGTCCGACACGTCGCGGATCTGGCCGCGCTCGCGCAGCGTCTGCATGACCGTGAGCTCCGACGGGGTGCCGTCGGGGAGCAGGCCCGCGATGTCGACCGCGTTGTGCCGGGCGTACACACCCGGGGCGGGCAGCGGCGGCAGGTGCTTGCCCTCGCGCACACGCTGCTCTGCCTGCTCCCGCTGTGTCCTCGCCCGCTCGATGCGCTCGCGGTGCGTGAGGACCATGGCTCCGAGGGTGGCCGTGATCAGCAGGGCGCCGGTGATCTCGAAGGCGAAGACGTACTTCGTGAAGATGAGGGCGGCGAGCCCTTCCACGTTCCCCCCGGCGTTCGCCTTGCCCAGTCCGACGAACTGGTGGAGCGAGGCGTTCCCGATGCCCGCGAGGAGCAGGATCCCGAAGCCGAGTCCGCACAGCAGGGCCAGCCAGCGCTGTCCCTTGATGGTCTCCTTCAGGGAGTCCGCCGCGGTGACGCCGACGAGCATGACCACGAAGAGGAACAGCATCATGATCGCGCCGGTGTAGACGATGATCTGGACGACGCCCAGGAAGTACGCGCCGTTGGCCAGGTAGAAGATCGCCAGGATGATCATGGTCCCGGCGAGGCACAGCGCGCTGTGCACCGCCTTCTTCATCAGGACCGTGCACAGGGCGCCGATGACGGCGACCGTGCCGAGGACCCAGAACTGGACGGCCTCACCGGTGGAGGTGCCCGCAGCAAGAGTGGCTGCGGCGGCGAGCTGGCTCATGCCTCCGCCCCCTCGGCTTCGGGCTTCTCGCCCTTGGAGGCGGCGACCTGACGCACCGTGCCGGGCGCGGCCTCCGTCACCAGACCCCGGTAGTAGTCCTGCTCGTCCGTGCCGGGGAAGATCGAGTGGGGCGATTCGACCATGCCCTCCTCCAGCCCGGCGAGCAGCTGCTCCTTGGTGTAGATCAGGTTCTCGCGGCTGCTGTCGGCGAGCTCGAACTCGTTCGTCATCGTCAGCGCGCGCGTGGGGCACGCCTCGATGCACAGGCCGCACAGGATGCAGCGGGCGTAGTTGATCTGGTAGACGCGGCCGTACCGCTCACCCGGCGAGTAGCGCTCCTCGTCGGTGTTGTCCGCGCCCTCCACGTAGATGGCGTCCGCGGGACAGGCCCAGGCGCACAACTCGCAGCCGATGCACTTCTCCAGGCCGTCCGGATGACGGTTGAGCTGGTGCCGGCCGTGGAAGCGCGGGGCCGTGGTCTTGGGCTGCTCCGGGTACTGCTCCGTCAGCCGCTTCTTGAACATGGCCTTGAAGGTCACGCCGAAGCCGGCCACGGGATTCTGGAAGCCGGGCTTGGTCTGCCCGCCCTCCGTCGACTCCTCAGCCATGGGACGCCTCCTTTCCGTCACTGGGACCCTCACCGGTTCCGTCACTCGCAGTATCCGGTCCGCCACTGACAATCAACTCCCGCTCCCCGCGCGGGCGTCGGCGCGGCACGGCCGGCGGGGTCTGGCCGGGCAGCGGCGGAACCGGGAAGCCGCCTGCCATCGGGTCGAAGGCCGCGGCCTGTTCGGCCGCCTCCCGCGCCTCACGCTCCTTGCCGCCGCGGTCCCTGAAGATGTCGACAAGGAACGAGAGCAGCAGCAGGGCGAGGACTCCGCCGCCCACATACAGGGCGATGGAGGCGAAGTCGTAGTTCTCGTTCCGCAGGGTCCGCACGGTGGCGACCAGCATCAGCCAGACCACGGAGACCGGGATGAGGACCTTCCAGCCGAGCTTCATCAGCTGGTCGTAGCGCACGCGCGGAAGCGTGCCGCGCAGCCAGATGAAGAAGAAGAGCAGCAGCTGGACCTTGATGACGAACCAGAGCATCGGCCACCAGCCGTGGTTCGCGCCCTCCCAGAAGGTGGACACCGGCCACGGGGCCCGCCAGCCGCCCAGGAAGAGCGTCACCGACACGGCCGAGACCGTCACCATGTTCACGTACTCGGCGAGCATGAACAGCGCGAACTTGATCGACGAGTACTCGGTGTTGAAGCCGCCGACGAGGTCGCCCTCGGACTCCGGCATGTCGAACGGCGCGCGGTTCGTCTCGCCGACCATCGTCACGATGTAGATGAGGAACGAGACCGGCAGGAGCAGGATGTACCAGCGGTCGTGCTGCTGGGCGACGATCTCCGAGGTGGACATCGACCCGGAGTAGAGGAACACCGAGGCGAAGGCCGCGCCCATCGCGATCTCGTACGAGATCATCTGGGCGCAGGACCGCAGACCGCCCAGCAAGGGGTAGGTCGAGCCGGAACTCCAGCCCGCGAGCACGATCCCGTAGATGCCGACCGAGGCGACCGCGAGGATGTAGAGCATCGCGATCGGCAGGTCGGTGAGCTGCATCGTGGTGCGCTGGCCGAAGATCGAGACCTCGTTGCCGGAGGGCCCGAAGGGGATCACGGCGATCGCCATGAACGCCGGGATCGCGGCGACGACCGGCGCCAGGATGTAGACCACCTTGTCGGCGCGCTTGACGACGACGTCTTCCTTCAGCATCAGCTTGATGCCGTCGGCGAGCGACTGGAGCATGCCCCAGGGGCCGTGCCGGTTGGGGCCGATGCGCAGCTGCATCCAGGCGACGACCTTGCGCTCCCACACGATGGAGAAGAGCACGGTCACCATCAGGAAGGCGAAGCAGAAGACCGCCTTGACCGCGACCAGCCACCAGGGATCGCGGCCGAACAGCGAGAGGTCTTCGAGAGCGAGCGGGATCATGACTGCACCTCCTTGGCCTCGTCGATGCCCGCGGGACCGATCCGGACGAGTGCGCCGGGCACGGCCCCCGTGTCGGAGGCCACGCCCCCACCGGTGGAGTTCAGCGGAAGCCACACGACGCGGTCCGGCATCTCCGTGACCTGGAGCGGGAGTTGCGTCGTCCCCGCGGGCCCCGTGACGGCGAGTACGTCACCGTCCTTGACGCCCGCCTCGGCGGCCGTGGCGGCCGACACGCGCGCGTGTGCCGCGTGCCGCGTGCCGGCGAGCGCGTCGTCGCCCTCCTGGAGGCGGCCCTGGTCGAGCAGCAGCCGGTGCCCCGCGAGGACGGCCTCGCCGGACGCGGGCCGCGGCAGCTGGGCGGCCGACTCCAGCGCGTCCGTCGCGCGGGGGCCGCTCCAGCCGCCGAGGCGGTCGAGCTCCCCCCGCGCGGCCCGCAGGTCCGGCAGGCCCAGGTGTACGTCCATGGCGTCCGCGAGCATCTGGAGGACCCGCGCGTCGGCGGGCGCCACGGAGCGCGTCATCTGATCGGGCTTGAGCGCGGCCTCGAAGAGGCGTGCCCGGCCCTCCCAGTTGAGGAACGTGCCCGCCTTCTCGGCGACCGCGGCGACCGGAAGCACGACGTCCGCATGGTCGGTGACCTCGCTGGGACGCTGCTCCAGGGACACGACGAACGCCACCTCGTGCAGTGCTTCACGCGCGCGTGCCGGGTCCGGCAGGTCCGCGACCTCGACACCGGCGACGACGAGGGCCCGCAGCTCGCCGCCGGCGGCGGCCTCCACGATCTGACCCGTGTCGCGCCCGTAGCGGTGCGGGAGTTCGGACACTCCCCAGGCGGCCGCGACCTCTTCCCGCGCGCGCGGGTCGGTGGCCGGGCGTCCGCCCGGAAGCAGCGACGGTAGCGCGCCCGCCTCGATCGCGCCGCGCTCCCCGGCCCGGCGCGGAATCCACACCAGCTGGGCGCCGGTCGCCGTGGCGGCCCGTACGACGGAGGTCAGGGCGCCCGGCACGGCCGCGAGCCGCTCGCCGACGACGATGACGGCGCCCTCGGCGCGCAGCGCCTGGGACGCCTCGGCGCCGCCGTCCTCCAGGCCGAAGCCGGAGGCGAGCGCGTCGAGCCACTCGGTCTCGGTGCCCGGAGCGGCCGGCAGCAGCGTGCCGCCCGCCTTCTCCAGGCCCCGGGTGGCGAACGGGGCGAGCCCGAACGTCCGCTGACCGTGCCCGCGCCACGCCTTGCGCAGCTTCAGGAAGACGCCGGGCGCCTCCTCCTCGGCCTCGATCCCGACGAGGAGCACGGCGGGAGCCTTCTCCAAAGACGTGTACGTGACCCCGACACCGTCGAGGTCACGCCCGCGTCCCGCGACCCGAGCCGCGAGGAAGTCGGCCTCCTCGCTGCTGTGCACGCGCGCGCGGAAGTCGATGTCGTTCGTGTCGAGCGCCACGCGCGCGAACTTGCTGTACGCGTACGCGTCCTCGACGGTGAGCCGGCCACCGGTCAGGACTCCGGCGCGGCCGCGGGCCGAGGAAAGACCCCGGGCCGCGACGTCCAGTGCCTCGGGCCAGGACGCGGGCTCCAGCACACCGTCCGCGTTCCGCACGAGCGGCGTGGTCAGCCGGTCGGGCTTCTGCGCGTAACGGAACGCGAAACGGCCCTTGTCGCAGACCCACTCCTCGTTGACCTCGGGGTCCGGCGACGCCAGGCGCCGCATGACCTTGCCGCGCCGGTGGTCCGTGCGGGTCGCACAGCCGCCCGCGCAGTGCTCGCACACGCTGTGCGAGGACACGAGGTCGAAGGGCCGGGAGCGGAACCGGTACGCCGCCGAGGTCAGCGCGCCGACCGGACAGATCTGGATCGTGTTCCCGGAGAAGTACGACTCGAAGGGGTCGCCCTCGCCGGTGCCGACCTGCTGGAGCGCGCCGCGCTCGAGCAGCTCGATCATCGGGTCACCGGCGATCTGGTTGCTGAACCGTGTGCAGCGGGCGCAGAGCACACACCGCTCACGGTCGAGCAGGATCTGGGTCGAGATCGGGACCGGCTTCTCGAAGGTCCGCTTCTTCCCGTCGAAGCGGGAGTCGGACTGGCCGTGCGACATCGCCTGGTTCTGCAGGGGGCACTCGCCGCCCTTGTCGCAGACCGGGCAGTCCAGCGGGTGGTTGATGAGGAGCAGCTCCATCACACCGCGCTGCGCCTTCTCGGCGACGGGTGAACTGAGCTGACTCTTGACCACCATGCCGTCGGTGCAGGTGATGGTGCAGGACGCCATCGGCTTGCGCTGGCCCTCGACCTCGACGATGCACTGACGGCAGGCGCCGGCCGGGTCGAGCAGGGGGTGGTCGCAGAAGCGGGGGATCTCGATGCCGAGCTGTTCGGCGGCGCGGATGACCAGGGTGCCCTTGGGCACGCTGATCCCGATGCCGTCGATCGTCAGCGAGACGAGATCTTCCGGCGGCACCGCCGCCTCACCGCCCCCGGAGGGAGCGCCTGTGGTTACCGTCATGCGTTCACCTCCGTGCGCTGGTCCGCCCAAGCGGTCGACTTGGCGGGGTCGAAGGGGCAGCCCTTGCCCGTGATGTGCTGCTCGTACTCCTCGCGGAAGTACTTGAGCGAGGAGAAGATCGGGGACGCGGCGCCGTCGCCGAGCGCGCAGAACGACTTGCCGTTGATGTTGTCGGCGATGTCGTTCAGCTTGTCGAGGTCGCTCATCGAGCCCTTGCCGGCCTCGATGTCGCGCAGCAACTGCACGAGCCAGTAGGTCCCTTCACGGCACGGTGTGCACTTGCCGCAGGACTCGTGGGCGTAGAACTCGGTCCAACGGGTGACCGCCCGCACGACGCAGGTCGTCTCGTCGAAGCACTGGAGCGCCTTCGTGCCGAGCATGGATCCCGCGGCGCCGACGCCCTCGTAGTCGAGGGGCACGTCGAGGTGCTCGTCGGTGAACATCGGGGTCGAACTGCCACCGGGAGTCCAGAACTTGAGACGGTGGCCCGGACGCATGCCGCCGCTCATGTCGAGGAGCTGGCGCAGCGTGATGCCGAGCGGCGCCTCGTACTGGCCGGGGTTCGTGACGTGCCCGCTGAGCGAGTACAGCGTGAAGCCCGGGGACTTCTCGCTGCCCATCGACTTGAACCAGTCCTTGCCGCGATTCAGGATCGCGGGAACCGACGCGATGGACTCGACGTTGTTGACAACAGTGGGGCACGCGTAGAGCCCCGCGACCGCGGGGAAGGGGGGACGCAGCCGCGGCTGGCCACGGCGGCCTTCCAGCGAGTCGAGCAGTGCGGTCTCCTCGCCACAGATGTACGCGCCCGCGCCCGCGTGCACCGTGAGTTCGAGGTTCAGCCCGCTGCCCAGCACGTTCTCACCGAGGTAGCCCGCCGCGTAGGCCTCCCGTACGGCCTCGTGGAGCCGTCGCAGTACGGGGACGACCTCGCCCCGCAGATAGATGAAGGCATGCGAAGAGCGGATCGCGTAGCACGCGATCACGATCCCCTCGATGAGGGAATGCGGGTTAGCGAAGAGGAGCGGGATGTCCTTGCAGGTCCCCGGCTCCGACTCGTCGGCGTTGACAACCAGATAGTGCGGCTTGCCGTCGCCCTGCGGAATGAACTGCCACTTCATTCCGGTGGGGAAGCCCGCGCCGCCACGGCCGCGCAGGCCGGAGTCCTTCACATAGGCGATCAGGTCGTCCGGCGACATGGCGAGGGCCTTGCGCAGACCCTCGTAGCCGTCGTGCCGTCGGTAGACGTCCAGGGACCAGGACTTGTCCTCGTCCCAGAACGCCGAAAGTACCGGCGCGAGCAGCTTCTCGGGGCTGGTGTCGTTGTCGATCTCGGCTGCCAAGGTCATCACTCTCCCTCCTCGGCGACAGGTCCCGCCGGGTGGGCCGGATCGGAGGACGACGTGTCCTGGGGCGCGTCGTGCGAGCTCAGGTGCTCGGCAGGAGACGCGTCGTGCGGTGGCGCGTCGCCGGCGTCCCGATGGGGACCTCCGTCCCGCGGATGGACCACGCGCGCGGGGGCGGCCTCGCCCCTGGCGAGACGCAGGCCGATCAGCGAGGCAGGTCCCGCGCTGCCGCTCGCCTCGACGGCGCCGGGCCGCTCGTCCGGGAAGCCGGCGAGGATCCGCGCGGTCTCCTTGTACGTGCACAGGGGGGCGCCGCGGGTGGGTTCGACCTGCGCGCCCGCGCGCAGGTCGTCGACCAGCCGCTTCGCGCTGCCCACCGTCTGGTTGTCGAAGAACTCCCAGTTGACCATCACGACGGGCGCGAAGTCGCAGGCCGCGTTGCACTCGATGTGCTCGAGGGTGACCTTGCCGTCCTCGGTGGTCCCGCCGTTGCCGACGCCCAGGTGCTCCTGGAGGGCCTCGAAGATGGCGTCGCCGCCCATCACGGCGCACAGCGTGTTCGTGCAGACGCCGACCTGGTAGTCGCCGCTCGGCTTGCGCCGGTACATCGTGTAGAAGGTCGCGACGGCGGTGACCTCGGCGGTGGTCAGGCCCAGCATGTCGGCGCAGAACTGCATGCCCGTGCGCGTGACATGACCCTCCTGCGACTGCACGAGGTGCAGCAGCGGGAGGAGCGCGGAGCGCGATCCCGGGTAGCGGGCGATGATCTCGCGCGCGTCCGTCTCGAGCCGGGCCCGGACGTCGTCCGGGTAGTCCGGCGCGGGCAGTTGGGGCATGCCCAGGCTGACGCCCTGGCCCTGCTCGGAAGGAGTGGTGGTCACCGGTCGACGCCTCCCATCACGGGGTCGATGGACGCGACGGCGACGATGACGTCGGCGACCTGGCCGCCCTCGCACATCGCCGCCATGGCCTGAAGGTTGGTGAAGGAAGGGTCGCGGTAGTGGACCCGGTAGGGACGGGTGCCGCCGTCGGACACGACGTGCACCCCCAGCTCCCCCTTGGGGGATTCGACGGCGGAGTACGCCTGCCCGGCGGGGACCCGGAAGCCCTCGGTCACCAGCTTGAAGTGGTGGATCAGGGACTCCATGGAGGTGCCCATGATCTGCTTGATGTGGTCGAGCGAGTTGCCGAGGCCGTCGGGGCCGAGCGCGAGCTGCGCGGGCCAGGCGATCTTCTTGTCGGCGACCATGACCGGGCCCGGGGCGAGCCGGTCCAGGCACTGCTCGACGATGCGCAGCGACTGGCGCATCTCCTCCAGGCGGATCAGGAAGCGTCCGTAGGAGTCGCAGGTGTCGGCGGTCGGGACCTCGAAGTCGTAGTTCTCGTAGCCGCAGTACGGCTGCGACTTGCGCAGGTCGTGCGGGAGACCCGCGGAGCGCAGGATCGGCCCGGTGGCTCCGAGGGCCATGCAGCCGGTGAGGTCGAGATAGCCGACGTCCTGCATACGGGCCTTGAAGATGGGGTTCCCGGTGGCGAGCTTGTCGTACTCGGGAAGGTTCTTCGACATCTTCTTCACGAACTCGCGGATCTGGTCCACCGCGCCGGGCGGCAGGTCCTGGGCGAGTCCGCCGGGCCGGATGTACGCGTGGTTCATGCGCAGGCCGGTGATGAGTTCGTAGATATCGAGAATGAGTTCACGATCACGGAAGCCGTAGATCATGATCGTCGTGGCGCCGAGCTCCATGCCGCCGGTGGCGATGGCGACCAGGTGCGAGGACATCCGGTTCAGCTCCATCAGGAGCACCCGGATGATCGACGCCCGGTCGGGGATCTCGCCCTCGATACCGAGGAGCTTCTCGACCGCGAGGCAGTACGCCGTCTCGTTGAAGAACGGCGTCAGATAGTCCATGCGCGTCACGAACGTGGTGCCCTGCGTCCACGTGCGGTACTCGAGGTTCTTCTCGATGCCGGTGTGCAGATAGCCGATGCCGCAGCGGGCCTCGGTGACCGTCTCGCCGTCGATCTCCAGGATCAGCCGGAGCACGCCGTGCGTGGACGGGTGCTGCGGACCCATGTTGACGATGATGCGCTCGTCGTCGGCCTTGGCCGCGGACTGGACGACCTCGTCCCAGTCGCCGCCGGTGACCGTATATACGGTCCCCTCGGTCGTCTCGCGCGGCGATGCAGAAGGAGTAGACATCAGGAGTACGACCTCCGCTGGTCCGGAGCCGGGATCTGGGCGCCCTTGTACTCGACGGGGATGCCGCCGAGGGGGTAGTCCTTGCGCTGCGGGAAGCCCTGCCAGTCGTCCGGCATCATGATCCGCGTCAGCGCCGGGTGGCCGTCGAAGACCAGACCGAAGAAGTCGTACGTCTCGCGCTCGTGCCAGTCGTTCGTCGGATAGACGGCGACCAGCGAGGGGACGTGCGGATCCGCGTCGGGGGCGCTGACCTCGAGGCGGATCAGGCGATTGTGGGTGATCGAGCGCAGGTGGTAGACGGCGTGCAGCTCACGGCCCTTGTCGTCCGGGTAGTGCACCCCGCTCACACCCGTGCAGAGCTCGAAGCGCAGGGCCGGGTCGTCGCGCAGGGTCCGGGCGACGCGCACCAGGTACTCACGCTCGATGTGGAAGGTGAGCTCGTCGCGGTCGACGACGGTCTTGTCGATCGCGTTCTCGGGGACGAGGCCCTGTTCCTCCAGGGCCCCCTCCAGCTCGTCGGCCACCTCGTCGAACCAGCCGCCGTACGGTCGCGAGGCGGCACCCGGCAGCCGTACGGAGCGGACGAGGCCGCCGTATCCCGACGTGTCGCCGCCGTTGTTGGCGCCGAACATGCCGCGCTGGACGCGGATCTCCTCGCCCTGGTCGCCGCGCTGCCCCGGAAGGTTGGCCGCGCTGAGGTCCTTCTCGGGGTTGACCCCGTTGCTGTCCGCGTCGCTCACCGCAGCAGCCCCTTCATCTCGATCGTCGGGAGCGCCTTGAGCGCCGCTTCCTCCGCCTCGCGGGCCGCCTCCTCGGCGTTCACGCCGAGCTTGGAGGACTGGATCTTCTGATGGAGCTTGAGAATCGCGTCCATCAGCATCTCCGGCCGCGGCGGACAGCCGGGCAGGTAGATGTCCACAGGGACTACGTGGTCGACGCCCTGCACGATCGCGTAGTTGTTGAACATCCCGCCCGACGAGGCGCACACGCCCATGGAGATGACCCACTTGGGGTTCGGCATCTGGTCGTAGACCTGCCGCAGGACGGGCGCCATCTTCTGGCTCACGCGCCCGGCCACGATCATCAGGTCCGCCTGCCGCGGCGAGCCGCGGAAGACCTCCATGCCGAAGCGCGCCAGGTCATAGCGGCCGGCGCCCGTCGTCATCATCTCGATGGCGCAGCACGCCAGGCCGAACGTGGCCGGGAAGACGGATGACTTGCGCACCCAGCCCGCGGCCTGCTCGACGGTGGTCAGCAGAAAGCCGCTCGGCAGCTTTTCTTCGAGTCCCATGGCTTAAGGCCCCTCAGTCCCATTCCAGGCCGCCGCGCCGCCATACGTACGCGTACGCGACGAAGACGGTGAGCACGAAGAGCAGCATCTCCACGAGCCCGAAAACACCCAGGGCGTCGAAGGTGACAGCCCAGGGGTAGAGGAAGACGATCTCGATGTCGAAGACGATGAAGAGCATCGCCGTCAGGTAGTACTTGATGGGGAAGCGCCCGCCGCCGGCCGGCGTGGGGGTCGGCTCGATACCGCACTCGTAGGCCTCGAGCTTGGCCCGGTTGTATCGCTTTGGACCGATAAGCGTGGCCATGACCACGGAGAAGATCGCAAAGCCTGCCCCGAGGGCTCCCAGTACGAGGATGGGCGCATACGCGTTCACCGCTCCTCGCTCCTCTCAGTCGGCGCTGACTGCTGGCGGATACGTGGGCCCGCCCCCGCTCCCCGCGAAGCCACCCCTCGATTGCACGAAGATCGCTCACATGTGAAGCAGGTCACAAGCCCAACTGCCCCGCATCCTATGCCTGCCGGTCTGTGATCTGCGACACGGGGTGCGCCAACAGCTTTGTGATCTCCACCACCTGACGAAGGATCATGAAGTCGGATGAGCGGTGATCTTCACACGCGAAGCGCCTGAGTGATCACCAGAGGTGACATCTTGGCTCGTTACCCCAGGTAGAAGCGTTGGCGCACTATCAAGAGGTGACACGCTCAGGCAAATTGGCGCTGGACAGAACTGGCTGATAGTGGCCGCCGTTCACACATCAGAGGGAGAGGTGTGGACGTAAGTGGACGCGGGCACGCGTCGACGAGGAGCGTCCGGCGGCACAGGCGGCCCCTTTGTGACCTGCGTCACGCGGACCGTTATCCGTTAGAAACCGGGCTTGGCCATCGGTGTCAACGAGTGGTAGGCCGAGGGCAATTCGGGCGTATTACAGAAAGCCCGTGATCACAGGCTTGATCAACCCTGTCCGGATTGCCCGTTACGGCGTCAATAAAGGCCGCCGCGCCCGGGATTCAAACGTTCACACGACAACTGTGGCGCACCACACGTTTCTTGAAGGAACCATGGAGGCCCTGATAGCGGTTGTACTCATGTCCCACACCGCTCACATACCCAGCCACCGGAAGCCCCGTCGCAGCGCGTCGAAAATCGCCCTGCGCGCCGGAGTTGCCGGTGGCGTCCTCAGCACCCTGGCAGTGGCCGGTGCGTCCGGCCCGGCGTTCGCCGCCGAGCCGGTGACCGAGACCATCGAGATGCCGACCATCACGGCGGACCTCTCCACTCAGGTCGCCCAGTCCGCGGACGCCACCCAGCAGGCCGCGAACTCGTACGCGCTGCAGGCCGAGCAGGATCTGGCCGTCGCAAAGGCCGCGAAGCAGGCCAAGGCGGACCAGGCCCTCGCGGAGAAGAAGGCGGAGGCCAAGAAGAAGGCCGAGGCCGAGGCGAAGCGCAAGGCCGAGGAAGCGCGTGCGTCGCGCTCCGCCGAGCGCACCACCCTCTCCACCGCCTCCTCCACGGCCTCCCACGTCGCGGCCCCCGCCAGCGGCAGCGTCGCGTCCGTCATCGCCTTCCTGAAGGCTCAGGTCGGCGACGCGTACGTCATGGGCGGCACCGGCCCCAACTCCTGGGACTGCTCCGGCCTGACCCAGGCCGCGTTCGCGCAGGCCGGCGTCAGCCTGCCGCGCGTCTCGCAGGACCAGTCGACGGCCGGCACCCCGGTCTCCCTCGACAACCTGCAGGTCGGCGACCTCCTCTACTGGGGCGCCGCGGGCTCGGCGTACCACGTGGGTGTGTACATCGGTAACGGCCAGTACCTGGACGCCGCCAACCCCTCCAAGGGTGTTGTCATCCAGGACCTGTCCGGCTACCCGGCGAGCGGTGCGGTCCGCGTTCTCTGATCGCCCATTTCGCGTCATGTCCGACAAAAGGCCACCACTCTCCTGCTCGGGAGTGGTGGCCTTTTGCTATGAATACCGCCAAAGCAGCGGTCTTGTACAAGTTAGCCCTTCGGAGACAATTCACCCATAGGGCCCCAACTGCCGCCCGGGATCTCCGTATTGATGATCTCCGGCACGGAGGCGATCAGACCGGCCATCGTCTCCAGGCCGGCCTTGAAGTGGTCGGAGCCCACGTGCGCGGCCCCCGCGTCCCCGTCCCGGAAGCCCTCCAGGAGGACGTACTGGTTCGGGTCCTCGACGCTGCGGGACCAGTCGAAGAAGAGGTTGCCCTCCTCGGCGCGCGTGGCGCGGGTGAAATCGGCGGTGTGCTCCAGCCAGGAGTCGGCGTACTCGGGCCGGGCGGTGAACTTCACGGCGATGAAAATCATGCAGCCAGGGTGCTCCCTGCCGCCCCGCACGGCCAGTTCGGCGCGCGCGATCGCGGCAGCGCCGCGAAAGCCGGGCCTGCGCGGCGCGGGCGGAGCGCCCCGCAAGCGCCGTGAGCGCCCGCTGCCCGCCGCGGAACGCGACGGCGGCGGGCGCTCACCGACCCGGCGCGTCCGGGCCGCTCACGCCTTCGGCGCCACCTTGCTCAGGCCGTTGATGATGCGGTCCATCGCGTCGCCGCCCGTCGGGTCGGTCAGGTTGGCGAGCATCTTCAGCGTGAACTTCATGAGCACCGGGTGCGTCAGGCCGCGCTGCGTCGCGATCTTCATGACCTTCGGGTTGCCGATGAGCTTCACGAAGGCGCGGCCCAGCGTGTAGTAGCCGCCGTAGGTGTCCTTGAGGACCTTCGGGTAGCGGTGGAGGGCGAGTTCGCGCTGGGCGTCGGTCGCGCGGGCGTGCGCCTGCACGATGACGTCGGCCGCGATCTGGCCGGACTCCATGGCGTACGCGATGCCCTCGCCGTTGAACGGGTTCACCATGCCGCCCGCGTCGCCGACCAGGAGCAGGCCCTTGGTGTAGTGCGGCTGTCGGTTGAAGGCCATGGGCAGGGCGGCGCCGCGGATCGGCATCGTCATGTTGTCCGGGGTGTAGCCCCAGTCCTCCGGCATCGAGGCGCACCAGGCCTTCAGGACCTCGCGCCAGTCGAGCTCCTTGAACGCGGCGGAGGAGTCGAGGATGCCGAGGCCGACGTTCGACGTGCCGTCGCCCATGCCGAAGATCCAGCCGTAGCCGGGCAGCAGCCGGTCCTGGGCGCCGCGGCGGTCCCACAGCTCCAGCCAGGACTCCAGGTAGTCGTCGTCGTGGCGCGGCGAGGTGAAGTACGTGCGGACGGCGACGCCCATCGGGCGGTCGTCGCGCCGGTGCAGGCCCATCGCGAGGGACAGCCGGGTCGAGTTGCCGTCCGCGGCGACGACGAGGGGCGCGTGGAAGGTGACTTCGCGCTTCTCCTCACCGAGCTTGGCGTTGACGCCGGTGATGCGGCCCGTGCGGTCGTCGATGATCGGGGCGCCGACGTTGCAGCGCTCGTACAGGCGCGCGCCCGCCTTCTGCGCCTGCCGGGCGAGCTGCTCGTCGAAGTCGTCGCGCTTGCGGACGAGTCCGTAGTCCGGGTAGGAGGCGAGATCCGGCCAGTCCAGCTGGAGCCGGACGCCGCCGCCGATGATCCGCAGGCCCTTGTTGCGCAGCCAGCCCGCCTCTTCGGAGATGTCGATGCCCATCGACACGAGCTGCTTGGTGGCCCGCGGGGTGAGGCCGTCGCCGCACACCTTTTCCCTGGGGAACGCGGTCTTCTCCAGAAGGAGGACGTCGAGTCCGGCCTTGGCCAGGTAGTACGCCGTCGTCGAACCGGCTGGCCCGGCCCCGACGACGATCACATCTGCGCTGTGCTCGGAGAGGGGCTCGGTCACGGCGGGTTCTCCCGAAGACTCGAAATCTGCGTGCCGCGCGGCACCGGATGTGGGCAGTCTATGCAGCGGTACTGATCACCCAGCCGAAGGGCCGCCCTGTGAACCGAGCTCTGCCTGATGTACAGCTGCGTGTCCCCACTGACGAGGACGCCTTCGCCTGGCACCGCGTCTTCGACGACCCGGAGGTCATGGAGTTCCACGGCGGGGCCGCTGCCGAGCTGTCCGTGTACGAGGAGCTGACCGCCCGGCAGCGCCGGCACGACGCGGAGCGCGGCTTCTGCCTGTGGACGATGACCGACACGGACGGCGACGTCATCGGCTTCACGGGCGCGCAGCCCTGGCCGCACGCCTGGGGTCCGGCGGGCGAGATCGAGATCGGCTGGCGGCTCGGGCGGGCGCACTGGGGCCGCGGCTACGCGACGGCGGCCGCCCTGGCGACCGTGGAGCGCGTACGGGCCGCGGGTGTACGGAGCGTTGTGGCGATGGTCGACTCGCGCAACGAGCGGTCGGTGGCGGTGACGCGGCGCCTCGGCATGGAACCCGCCGAAACGTTCACCGTCCCGGGTGACCCGCGCACGGGCCTCTGCTTCAGGCTCGCGCTGTAGGTCTTTTCAGGCTCGCCTCGTCAGCCCTGACGCTTCCGGTCGGGGGTCCGGCGGAGCTACCCTTCGGGTACCGCTGGGGGTGAAGTCTGTGCGTATTACACCCAAGACGCCCGAAGTGCGCGTTCCGAAATTCGTCGGTCTGATGGCCGTCGACGCGCGCGAGGCCGCGGCGGCGCGCGGCGTGCAGCTGGCCGCGCCCGACCGCCCCGACTTCCGTCTCACCGTGGTCGACTACGTCGTACGCCAGTACCCGCTGCCCGACACCGAGGTGCCCCGCGGCGCCGTCGTCACCGTCTGGTTCGACCTGGCGGAGGGCGAGGGTCACGGCGGCTCCGGGGTGAACGAGCCCCGTATGCCGGGACCGCGCGGCGGCGGGCTGCAGCGCGAACTGGACGAGCCGGGCGAGACGTACACGGTGGTCGGCATGTAGTCGTCGGCGCATGCGACCGGCCGTGACCGTCGTGGCACCCGGCCGGAATCAGTTCGTCAGGCGCCAGGAATCCAGGCCGGTCCGGTACGTCCTCTTCAGGTCGGCCCACACGTCCTGCTGCCCCACGAGGAAGATCGTGTACTCGGTGCCGTCCTCGGCGACGTACGACTGGTCGATGCCGTGCATCGTCCGGCCGCCCTCGTCGCGGTAGGTGTACTCCCAGATCGCGCCGGGCCGCCCCTGGAAGGTGTTCCGGCGCAGGTCGATCCGCTGGTAGTCCTGCTTCTTCCTGTCCTCCTCGGCGTGCTTCTCCATGTTGAGGACGTTGTCGTACGAGGTGTAGCCCGCGTCCGGGATGACGCCGATGAGGTAGTGCTCGGCGCCGGTGCTGCCCGCGTAGGTGATCTGGCTGCCGTTCTCCACGCCCTGGCGCGACCACACGTCGGGGATCACGAAGGAGAAGCCCATGGGGTCGACGGCCTTGCGATACCCGGTCGGAACGGTCGCGTCCGGGGTCGGGCTCGGTGTGACGTCCGTGGCCCGGTCCGGCGTCGCACTCGGGGTGGGGCTCGGCGCCGGGGTCGGCGCCTGCGTTGTGGCGGGCTGCTCGGTGCTGACGGCGGGCTTGTCGTCGCGGCCCGCCTTGTCGTCCTCGCCGCCGTTGTCCTGGAGCAGCAGCACCCCGGCCGCCACGCCGCCCCCGATGACGAACGCGCCGGCGATGGTGGCGACCCAGATCCCGGCGCGACGTGGGGACTTGGCGGGCGCGGCGGCCGGCTGCACGCCGAGCTGGAAGGTGTGCGGGTCGTACAGAGCAGCGGGGACGGGGCCGGGAGTGGGGGTGGGCGCGGGAGGAGGCGTGGGGGTGGGCGCGGGAGGAGGCGTGGGGGTGGGCGCGGGAGCGGCGGTGGCCGTCGGCAGGGCGGCTGCCACGGCGGGGTTCGGCGGGTCGTTGGGGGCGGGCGGTTCGTCGGGCGCTTCCGGCGCGGTGGGCGCCTGAACGGGGGCCGCCGAGGCGGGATACGCCTGCACAGGGGCATCCGTCACAAGAGCATCCGGCGCGGGCCCGAACGCCCCCGGCGGCACCTGCGGTTCCGGGACGATCCCGGTCCGCGCCCCGGCCATCTGCATCAGGTACGGCGCGAGGAACGCCGCCGCGAACACCCACAGCAGCCCGAACAGCAGCGCCTCCGCCATGCCGAGGCCCACGCCGACGCTGCCCGTGCCGCTGCCGCCGAGGTCGGACGCGGCCCCGGTGGCCTTCACGCCGAGGCCGCCGAGCGCGCCGAGCAGCAGGAACAGACCGAGGAAGATCCCGGCGGAGAGGAGCTGCTCGCGACGGTCGGCCGACCGTCGGGCCGCCATCACGCCCACGGTCAGTGCGCAGACGGTGCCGAGGGCCAGCGCCCCCACGACCGCCCAGGAGTTGGTGACGTCGCCGAGCTCGGAGAGGCCGAACGACTGGTGCTGGTACCCGCCCCCGTACGTCGAACTGCCGCCCGCCTCGAAGGAGATGGGCGCGCCCCAGCCGAGGCCGAGCGCCATGGCACCGAGGTTCGGCAGCACGAGCAGGGCGACGACCAGCGGCGACAGGTCGGCCTGGCCGAGGTCGGACACATCGGAGGCATCACCCAGGTCGTCGATCTGGGCGATGCTGATGAACGCGGCGATCGAGCAGATCACGAGGACGACGGCGAGCGCCCGCAGAGCCGTCCCGGTGGCCCGCACCAGCGCCAGCGCCGCCGGCCGGGCGGCGAGCCACTGAGCCAGGTCGTCCCGGTGCAGCGTTCCCGCGGCGACGGCGAGCGAGACGAGGAGCGCGCCGAGTGCCGCGAGCACGGGCGACGACGAGATCCGCACGCCCTGGATCGAGGGCTGCGCGACCAGGCCGAGCACGAGAACGCCGACGGTCACCAACAGAGCGACACGCAGAGCGGCTTCGAGCCCGGGAGTACCGGGGACAGGAGCGCCGGGGACGGGAGCGCCCGCCGCGCGGGCCCGGAGGCGTGAGCGCAGGACACGTACGCCCATCCAGAGCGCCAGGACCCACAGGGCGGTGACGGTGAGAGGAACGAGGGAGAGCGCGGCGCCGCCGCTGAGCTCCGCGCCCATGTCACCGCCGCCGGAGCCGAACGGCGAGTCCCCGCCGCCGAAGGGCGAGGAGCCGCCGGAGGCCGACACCTCGAAGCCGCCGCCGAGCGACTGGAGCAGCAGCGCGAGCGAGATCCGCATGCGGTCGCCGAACCCGACGACGACGTCGCCGCCCTGCCCGTACGAAGGGATGGCGAGGGCGACGGCGGCGATCACCAGGAGTCCGACGGGCCACAGCGCGGCCTGCGCCGAGCCGGCCCAGTCGCCGCGGAAGGCACGCCCGAGGAAGGCGCCGACGGGCGAGGGCCCGCCGGGGGCGAACGCGGGCGGAGGCGGGGCGGCGGGCGGCGCGAGCGGCGGAACGGGCGGCTGCCCCGGGGGCGCCGCGGGAGGAGCCACGGGCCCCTGAACCGTGGGCTCGCGCCCCGGCGTTCGTTCCCGCCCGCACGTCATGCAGAAGCGGGCCTCGTCGGGAGCCTGGGCTCCGCAGTGCGGGCAGAACGACGCCATGGGAAGTGCTCCGTCATCCGGGAAAGTCGTGCCGTCACCAAAGGTGACCGGCTGTCACCACGTAATCAACGGACACATCTTTCCCGGTGACCGGTTCCCCGTGACGGGGATTCGGCACAACGGACGGGCGCGGAGCGGGAATTGGGGGCCCGCTACCCGGAAGCCCGCTACTTGACGCCGCGGTGCAGCGCCACGACGCCGCCCGTCAGGTTGCGCCAGGCCACGTCCGACCAGCCGGCCTTCTGGAGGCGGGCCGCGAGCGCCGGCTGGTCGGGCCAGCTGCGGATCGACTCGGCGAGGTAGACGTAGGCGTCCGGGTTCGAGGACACGGCGCGGGCCACCGGCGGCAGGGCCCGCATCAGGTACTCGGTGTAGACGGTGCGGAACGGCGCCCACGTCGGCTGCGAGAACTCGCAGATCACGACGCGCCCGCCGGGCTTCGTCACCCGGTACAGCTCGCGCAGCGCCGTGTCCGTGTCCTGCACGTTCCTGAGGCCGAAGGAGATGGTCACGGCGTCGAAGGTGTCGTCCTTGAACGGCAGCTTCGTCGCGTCGCCCGCGGTGAACGGCATCCACGGGTGCCGCTTCTTGCCGACCTGGAGCATGCCGATCGAGAAGTCGCAGGGCACGACGTAGGCGCCGGCCTGCGCGAAGGGCTGCGATGACGTCGCCGTACCGGCCGCGAGGTCGAGGACCTTCTGCGCGGGCCGCGCGTCGACGGCCTTCGCGACCTCCTTGCGCCACAGCCGGGCCTGGCCGAGCGAGAGCACGTCGTTGGTGAGGTCGTACCGGTCCGCCACGTCGTCGAACATCGAAGCGACTTCGTGCGGCTGCTTGTCCAGGGATGCGCGGGTCACGCGTCCATTGTGGCAGTACGCCCCCGGGCCGGCGTCAGCGGCGCCGGTACACCAGGCGACCTTCGACGACCGTGGCCACGCAGCTGGCCGGGCCGAGCCGCACGAGCGAGGCACGGTCCGGCACGTCGAACACGGCGAACCTGGCCGGTCCGCCCACGACCAGCGGCGGCAGCAGGACGAGCGGCGCCGGCGAGAAGGACACCGGCCCCGGCTGGTTCGGCGGGCGCTGCCCGAGAGCGAGCCCTGCCCTGCGCACCGCGTCCACCACGGCACGGGAGCGCAGCTCCCCGGCCACGGCGACCGTGCCGTGCGCGAACAGCTGCTGGATGCCGCGCCGCGCGCTGGCTCCGACCCGGGACGGATCGGCGCGGAAGATCTCCCGCGCGCGCTCCCCGACGACCGGCCGTGTGCCGAACTCGTCGGCCTCGCGCGGGTCCGGGTGGTACGTGCCCTCCAGGATCTCGGGCCCGTAGGGGTTGAGCAGGCCGGGCGTGAGGATGCCGGGCCATCGCCGCACCCGCGCCTGCGGGCGGACGGCGGCGAGGTCCTCGTACGGGCCGAGGGCGGCGACGGACGCCCCCTCGACCAGGACCGCGGCCTCGGGCGAGGCCTCGGCCACATGGATCGTCAGCACATGAGCCTCAGTTGGTGGAGACGAGCTTCAGCTCGGGGTGTGCCGTGCCGCCCTCGATCGCGGTGGACGAGATGTGCGACTGGACGCGGTCGTCGACCGGGTCGTTCGCCGGGTCGTCGTGCACGACGAGGTGCTCGTACGTCGTGGCGCGCTGCGCGGGGACGCGGCCCGCCTTGCGGATGAGGTCGATGATCTCCAGGCGGTTCGAGCGGTGCTTGGCACCGGCCGAGGAGACGACGTTCTCCTCCAGCATGATCGAACCGAGGTCGTCGGCGCCGTAGTGCAGCGACAGCTGGCCGACCTCCTTGCCGGTGGTCAGCCAGGACCCCTGGATGTGGGCCACGTTGTCGAGGAAGATCCGCGCGATGGCGATCATCCGCAGGTACTCGAAGAGCGTGGCCTGCGTGCGGCCCTTCAGGTGGTTGTTCTCCGGCTGGTACGTGTACGGGATGAACGCGCGGAAGCCGCCCGTGCGGTCCTGTACGTCGCGGATCATGCGGAGGTGCTCGATGCGCTCGGCGTTGGTCTCGCCGGTGCCCATCAGCATCGTGGACGTCGACTCGACGCCGAGGCGGTGGGCCGCCTCCATGATCTCCAGCCAGCGCTCGCCGGACTCCTTCAGCGGGGCGATCGCCTTGCGGGGGCGGGCCGGGAGGAGCTCGGCGCCGGCGCCCGCGAAGGAGTCGAGGCCGGCCGCGTGGATGCGCTCGATGGCCTCCTCGACGGAGACCTTGGAGATGCGGGCCATGTGCTCGACCTCGGACGCGCCGAGGGAGTGGATGACCAGCTGGGGGAACGCCTGCTTGATGGCGGAGAAGTGCTTCTCGTAGTACTCGACGCCGTAGTCCGGGTGGTGGCCGCCCTGGAACATGATCTGCGTGCCGCCGAGTTCGACGGTCTCGGCGCAGCGGCGCAGGATGTCGTCGAGGTCGCGCGTCCAGCCCTTGGCGGTGTCCTTGGGCGCGGCGTAGAAGGCGCAGAACTTGCACGCCGTCACGCAGACGTTCGTGTAGTTGATGTTCCGCTCGATGATGTACGTCGCGATGTGCTCGGTGCCGGCGTACCGGCGGCGCCTGATGGCGTCGGCGGCCGCGCCGAGCGCGTGCAGGGGAGCGTCGCGGTAGAGGTCGAGCGCCTCTTCAGGGGTGATGCGTCCACCCGCGGCGGCACGGTCGAGGACGGTCTGAAGGTCGGCCTTCTCGGTCACCGGGGTCCCTTTCACGGGGTCAATGGACGGACCGATCCAGCGTACGCCAGCTCTTCCGGCTGCCCGAGGCCAGGCGCCCCCGACCCGTCCCGCCCGCCGCCCGGTCAGCGGACCGTGCGGGTCGTGACCGGGACGTAGTCGAAGTACAGGGGGTCGCCCTCGTCGTCGGTGGGGTACTCGTAGGAGCTGTTGTTCGCGAAGGTGGTCTTGAGCTCCGGCAGGAGATACGTCCCGTAGTCGTCGTACTCGACCTCGTGCCCGCGCTCCTCGATCTGCTCCACCAGCTCCTCGCCGGGGTGCGGAGCACGTCCAGACCGTCGAAGGTCACGTTGATGTGGGCGTCCTCCTTGCGGAAGCGCCCGAGTTCGACACCGGCCGGTGCCCGGTCCTCCGGGAAGAACAGGACGAACCGGAACCAGGAGTCCTCCAGCGTCAGCACGTACCGGCCCGGCGGCTGCTCGGTCCCCGCCTGATGGCTGACGCTGTGGCACCCAGATCCCGGGCGCTGTCCATCGCCTCACCGAACGGCATGCCGAACCGGAGCGGGGCAACACCGGCGTCCGGCCGAATGTCGACATCCATGTTCTCTCCCCTTTGCCGCTTCTACCGCTTCTACCGCTCGACAACTGGCCGTCTCACCACAGCAGTTCGGCCGTGTCGATGCTCCAGCCGCGCTCGGTGAGCATGTCGTCGGTGGTCGTCGCCTCCATGCGGATGGACGGACCGCTGCGGACCTGCCGCTTCGGTTCCCCACCGGGCTTCACCCGGGATCAGGCGGCGTACGCCCCCATCAGCACGCCGGTGAAGGCGCCCGCGATCAGGAACGGGCCGAACGGGATCGCGGTCCGCCGCCCCGCCCGCCGCAGCGCCACG
This sequence comes from Streptomyces sp. NBC_00569, assembly GCF_036345255.1. Taxonomy (NCBI): domain Bacteria; kingdom Bacillati; phylum Actinomycetota; class Actinomycetes; order Kitasatosporales; family Streptomycetaceae; genus Streptomyces; species Streptomyces sp. NBC_00569. The sequence goes on from NZ_CP107783.1 coordinate 4,657,544, forward strand.
AGCACACCCCCGTACAGCGCCGCGAACAGGAACCCGGCGAACGTTCCGATGAGCAGCAGGCCCCAGCCGTACCAGCCGAGCACCGCACCCAGTCCGACGGCCAGTTTCACGTCCCCGAATCCCATCCCGGCGGGGTGGATGAGGAAGAGCACGAGGTAGCCGCCGCCGAGCGCGGCCGCGCCGAGCAGGGACGTGCGCCAGGCGCCGCCGGGCTCGGGCAGCAGCGCGGCGAGCCCGAGCAGGGCGAGGGCGGCCGCGGCGAGCGGCAGGGTGAGGACGTCGGGCAGCCGCTTCACCCGGGCGTCGACCACCGCGAGGAGCACTCCCACGGGCGCGAGCAGCAGCCAGGCCGCGAGTTCGGGGCGAGCGCCGGTCGCGGCGGCGAGGGCGGCACAGACGAGAGCGGTGGCGAGGGAGACGAGGGCGGTGCGGGGCCCGTACGGGGTGCCGTCCGCGCACCGGGCGCGCCCGAGCCAGCCGCCCGCGAGGCCGCCGATGGGATGTCCGGCGGGGCACACGGCCCGCCAGTCCTCGTCGGGCTCGACGGAGAACCGGTAGGCGGCACGAGGCACAAGTCCTCCGGCGACCGCACCCCAGAAGACAGCCCCGACGACCAACAGCAGGTCCACATCCACGCCTCGCACCCTACGTACTCCCCCGGGAGCCCGTCAGGCGTCAGCTCCCGTCGACCTCATGAGGGCGTCCAGCGGGTCACTCATCGGCGGACACGTGTCGGCGCACGGCGGGCACGCGTGCACGTTGAACCCGGTCCGGTCGCCGCATGGCCGATGGACACGAGGACCGTCGGCCCTCCGCGGCCCGGCCGCGCGCCCCCGGCTCAGCCGCCCACCCGCCCCAGGCGCGCCTTCGGGTTGCCCGCCTCCGGATACTCCGACGTGTACACCAACACCTTTCCCTCCAGCCGTAGATGCACGGTGTGGGCGGACGACGCGCACGTTCCGGGGTTCGACTCGGCGGCCTCTCCCCCAGCCACCAGCTCCTTGCCCGTGGCCGACTTCAAGGTGAGTACGTCGACACAGTTGATGCCCAGCGGATCGGTCGACGTCACCGTGCCGACCTTCTGGCCCGGCCTCGCCTGCCGCACCTCGACATCGAAGGTGCCGAACGGAACCCCGGCCTGCACCACCTTGCCGTGCCACTTGCCGAGATAGCCGGACGGGACCTGCCCGCCGGACGGCGTGGCCGCGGGCGGCCTCCCACCCGTGTCCGAGCCGCCTTGCGAGTCCGAATTGCCCGGCAGCAGGTCGAAGAGGAAGGCCGAGCCCAAGGTGACCGCGGCCAGGGCGCCCGCGACTCCCAGCGCGACCGTACAACTGAGACTGCGCCCACGTCCGTTGGCGCCCGGCAGGGATGTCGCGGCCACGCTGACGGAGACCTTCCCGGCTCCCGGCACCTCGGTGCGCGGTGCCGGCACGGCGGAGTCGGCGGGCACGTAGGACTGCGGGGCCGGCGGTCCGTAGGCGGGATCGGGCGGCCCGAACACCCCGGCGGGCGATCCCGCCGCCTCCGACGGCCAGTCGACCGAGGGCTTGCTGAAGCCGACCGGCCCCGAACGCTCCGCGGCACCCGCCGGCGCCGCGCCCTCCAGGTCCAGGAGTGCCACCGCGCTGCGTCCCACCTGCTCCACCAGCGCGCCCGGCAGCCACCCCGCCGCCACGAGCCGGGCCGCGCCGTGCGGGGCGAGAGCGCTCGCCACCTCGTCAGGGGTCGGCCGCGCGGCCGGGTCCTTCGCCAGGCACGCGGCGGCGATGTCGCGCAGCTTCCCGCGCGCCAGGCCGAGTTCGGGCTCCTCGTGCACCACCTTGTAGAGGAGCGCGGCGGACGAGTCACCGGAGAACGGGGACGTACCGGTCACCGCGTAGACCAGGACCGCGCCGAGCGAGAAGACGTCGGCGGCGCCCGTGACGCCCTTGCCGAGGATCTGCTCGGGCGCCATGTATCCGGGCGACCCGATCGAGACGCCGGTGGAGGTGAGGGAGGCAGTGCCGTCGGTGGCGCGGGCGATGCCGAAGTCGATCAGGCGGGGGCCGTCCACGGTGAGGAGCACGTTCGACGGCTTCACGTCGCGGTGGACGAGCCCGAGACCGTGCACCGCCGACAGCGCCTCGGCCAGGCCCGCGCCCAGGGCCCGTGCGGAGTGGTCGGGCAGAGCGCGTTCCTTCACCGCCTGCGCGAGGGAGGGGCCGGCCACGTACCCGGTCGCCACCCAGGGCACGGCCGCCTCCGGGTCGGCGTCGAGAACCGGCGCCGTCCAGGCACCCCCGACGCGGCGCGCGGCGTCGACCTCGCGCCTGAAGCGCGCCCGGAACTCCTCGTCGAGCGCGAAGTGCGGATGGACGACCTTCACGGCGACGGTGCGGCCTCCGGCGCTGCGCCCCAGATAGACGCGGCCCATTCCGCCCGAACCGAGCCTTCCGAGCAGCCGATAGGGCCCGATCGTGGCCGGTTCGCCGGCTTCCAGCGGCTGCATGACCTGGCCTCCCCCTGTGCCCGCGCTCCCGTCGGGCCAGGGTAGTCCTCCCCCGTCACGGCACCCCGGATGCCATCGCTCGACGGAACGCATCCCTCCGATATCCGCGAGCCCGGTGTATTCAAAACGTTCACCGGTGAAATTCCTGACGTTCACAGTCGATCGCAACCGAACGGCCCCTTGTTTCCCGGATAGCCGGAATTGCCCCGCACGCGAGAGGGGCGGCACGCAGAAGGCGTACGCGAATTCCCGCGGGGGAATTCCCGTACGCCTTCCGGGGCGAGCGGATCTACCGCGTCACGGCTGCAGCAGATCGACCCGGACGTCGGCCGCGAAGCCGGTGGTCGGACCCACCCGGCGGGCGAACTCCGTGACGCCCTCCAGCTGCCGCGCGCCGAAGCGGAAGTCGAGCGTCGTGAAATAGCGCTCGAGGACCTGCTCGTCGAAGACCTCCCAACGGGCGGCCTGCTCGGCGACCTTGGTGACCTCTTCCAGGGACACGTCACGGGAGGCGAGGAACGCCTCGTGCACCTTGCGCGTGATGAGCGGCTCGCGCTCCGCGTAGTCCTTGCGGGCGGCCCACACGGCGAAGACGAACGGCAGTCCCGTCCACTCCTTCCACAGGGCGCCCAGGTCGTGCACCTGCAGCCCCAGACGCGGCGCCTCATGGAGGTTGGCGCGCAGGGCCGCGTCCCCGATGAGCACGGCCGCGTCCGCGTCCTGCATCATCAGGCCCAGGTCGGGCGGGCACGTGTAGTAGTCGGGCTGTACGCCGAAGCGGTCGGCGAGCAGCAGCTGCGCGAGGCGCACGGACGTGCGCGAGGTGGAGCCGAGCGCGACCCGCCGGCCGTCGAGCTGGTCGAGAGGTACCTGCGAGACGATCACGCACGACATCACCGGGCCGTCACAGCCGACCGCGAGGTCGGGGAAGGCGACGAGCTGGTCGGCGGCCTTCAGGAACTCGACGAGGGTGATGGGCGCGATGTCGAGGTCACCCTGGACGAGGCTCTCGCTGAGCTTCTCCGGGGTGTCCTTCGTGAGCTCGAGGTCGAGGAGCGTTCCCGTCCTGGCAAGTCCCCAGTACAGGGGCATGCAGTTGAGGAACTGGATGTGGCCGACTCGTGGCCGGTTGCGCTGCGGGGTCTCGGGAGAATTGTCCACATCGCGAGGCTAGACCCCATGCGGTACGGTGCAGGCTTCAGGGTCCCCGAGTCGGCCCCGTCAACCCTTTGGCGCCCCGTGTCAAACCTCCGGGTGACGTGATCTTTCCCTCTATTGCATTCCGGTGCCTGCATGCTAGGCTCGCCGCAAGTTGCAGTTTGGTTTCCCTTGCAGTACAGAGCCTGCGGAGCATGTGACCGCGGGCTCTCGTCGTTTTCAGACTTTTGCAGTTGTTCGCAAGTGCATTTGCAGGTTCTGGAGCAGGGCGACCCTTTGGCCCAAGGAGGGCTTATGGCTACCGGAACCGTGAAGTGGTTCAACGCTGAAAAGGGCTTTGGCTTCATCGCCCAGGAAGGCGGCGGCCCGGACGTCTTCGTCCACTACTCCGCGATCAACGCAAACGGCTTCCGCTCCCTCGAGGAGAACCAGGCCGTGAGCTTCGACGTCACGCAGGGTCCGAAGGGCCCGCAGGCGGAGAACGTCACCCCCATGTAAGTGGGGCGTCCCCAGGTCTGCCCTTGGGACGTCGTGACTCCGGAACGGATGCAGTACCCAAGGAGCCCCGCTCCGCCAAGTGCCCCGGCACGCGGTGGAGACGGGGCTCCTGCCTTTTCAAGTCACGCGTACTGCATGACCAGAACGCAGGTCGTACCGGGCTCCAGGGCGCGGCAGGTGTGCGGGACGTCGCCGGGGTACGACATGTAGTCGCCCGGGCCGAGTTCGACCGGGTCGTCCTGGGGTCCCGCGAGGACCCGGCCGGCGCCCACCACGATGTGCTCGACGGCGCCCGGCATATGGGGCTCCGACTCACGGGGCGCGCCGGGCTCGACCTGAAGGAAGTAGAGGTCACGACGGGAGCCCGGCGGGTTCGGCGAGAGCAGCGTCGCCGCGTAGTCGGCCTGCTCCGACGGAACGGCGACACCCTGGCCCGCCCTGATGACCTGGACGACGGGGCGCGGCGGGTCGAGCAGCAGACTCGGCGGGACGTCGAGCGCGACGCTCAGCGCCCAGAGGGTCTCCAGGCTCGGGTTCCCGCTCGCCGACTCCAGTTGCGAAAGCGTGGACTTGGCGATCCCCGCGCGCTTGGCCAGCTCGGACAGGGAGATCCCGGCCCGGCCGCGCTCCCGGCGCAGTGCCGCGGCGATGCGGTCGAGGGGGAGGCGGGGGGTCTCGCCGGCCATGCTGCTCCTTCTCACCGTTCGTTCGCTGGGCCGGACCGAAGCGTTCGCCTTGACGAACGGATGGTCTCGTGTCCATTCTACGAGTATGCGTTCGCCACACCGAACAGTAAGCCCCCTTGAGCGAACGGCGGCCTCTGGCACGCCCTCGGACCCCGCCGCCTTGCCCGCCCGCACCGACCGGCGTCTCCTGCGTGACATCGCGCTCGTCTGCCTCGCCGACGCCGTCGTGGGTGTCTCCTTCGGCGCGATCGCGGTCACCGGCGGGCTGCCCGTCTGGGTTCCCGTACTGATGTCGCTGATCGTCTTCGCCGGGTCGGCGCAGTTCAGCACCGTCGCCGTGCTCGCGGCGGGTGGCGGTCCCGTGGCCGCCGCGGCGACGGGGCTGCTGCTCAACACCCGCACGGCGGCGTTCAGTCTGGCCGTCGCGGACGCGCTCGGCCGGTCCTGGCCCGTGCGTCTGGTCGGCGCGCACCTCGTCACCGACGAGACCGCGGCGTTCGTCCTCGCGCAGCGCGATCCCCGGCGACGCAGGGCGGCGTTCTGGATATCGGGCCTCGGGCTCTTCGCCGCCTGGAACCTCAGCGTGCTCACCGGGGCGCTCGCGGGCTCCGCGCTCGGGGACACCGCCCGGTTCGGCCTCGACGCGGCGTTCCCGGCGGTGCTCCTTGCGCTCGTGCTGCCCGCGCTGCGCGGTTCGGCCGGGGTGCGGCGGGCCGCGGCGGCCGGCGCGGTGATCGCGGTCGCCGCGACGCCGGTGCTGCCCGCCGGAGTGCCGGTCCTGCTGGCGCTGACCGGATTGCTCGTGGCCCGCACGCCCCGGCGGGGAACCCCTTCCCGCGCACACCGCCCGGGCCCCTCTTCCCGTACGCATCGCCCCGGATCCCCCTCTCGTACGACCTCCCCGGGAGGCTCCTCGTGAACGCCACGCTCGTCGCCGTCCTCGTGCTCGCCGCCGGGACGTACGCCTTCCGGCTGGCCGGGCCCCTGCTGCACGGACGGGTCGAACTGCCCGCTCGGGTGCAGGAGTTGCTGACCGCAGGCGCGACCGTGCTGCTGGTGGGTCTGCTCGCGACGGGGGCGCTGACCGAGGGGCACGGCTTCGCCGGGTGGGCGCGGCCCGCCGGAGTGCTGGCGGGCGGGGTGCTCGCGTGGCGGAAGGCGCCCTTCGCCGTCGTCGTCGTGGGGGCCGCCGCGACGACGGGCCTCCTGCGGCTCGCGGGTGTGCCGTAGCGACCGCGCGGATGCGGCAATCCGTTCCGGATCGATCGGGTAACGCCTCCAACTCGCTCCCGACCGGGCCCATTCGGCAATCTGCGAACGGATAGCGGCTCCAACCGGTCGCGCGGACCGGAGTCGGGGGAACCGCCGCTACTGTGATCGGCCCGCGTCACCGACCGGACCCCGCGCAGAGGACAGATCCACCGATTTCTGCGCACGCACCGATGCCGGGGACCGCCGGCCCGGCACATGCTGACCGCATCCGACCGGAACGCAGCAAGAGGCAGCACGACGGAGGCACCAGAACATGCCGGAGCTCCTGCACACCCGGGCCGTGGGACTCGTCGGCCGGGGCGGCGCCGCGGCCGCGCTCGAAGGGCTGCTGCGCACGGAGCGCCTGGTGACGGTCGCCGGGCCGGGCGGCGTCGGCAAGAGCGTGCTCGCCGCCGAAGTCGTACGGCGCATGCGCCGCGAACCCTGGTCCGCGAAGGGCACCGCCGACCTGGCCACGCTCGACATCCCCGGCCTCGTGCCGCACGCGCTCGCCCGCGCCCTGCGCATCGACGGCGATCCCGCGGTGCCGCAGCTCCCCGCGCTGGCCGCCGCGATCGGGCGGCGCCCGGTGCTCCTCGTCGTCGACACCTGCGAGCGGCAGGCCGCGGAGAGCGCCGCCACGCTGCTGCACCTCGTACAGACGTGCCCGGAGCTGCGCGTCCTCGCCACCAGCAGGGTCCCGCTGGACACCCCGGTCACGTTCCCGCTGGCCCCGCTCACCCCCGACGGCGCGGCCCGCCTGCTCAGGACGGCCGCGCGCGCACTCGGCGCACCGCGGGACCCGGACCCCGAGCCCGCCCGCCGCGTCTGCGCGGCACTCGGCGGTCTGCCGCTCGCCCTGCGCATCGCGGCGGGCCAGCTGAAACGCCACGACGCCGACGACCTGCTGTCGCTCATCGGCCGCCCCGAGGACCTGCTCGACCTGCCCGCCCCGATGCCCGGACTGCCGCACCGGCTGCGCACGCTGCGCGCCTCGCTGCGCTGGAGCCAGCGGCTCTGCCCGCCCGGCGAACGGCTGCTGTGGGCGCGGGCCTCCGTCTTCACGGGGCCTTTCACCCTGTCCGACACGGTGACGGTCTGCGCGGACGACCGGCTGCCGGCCGACGAGCTCGCCCGCGCCTTCGAGGGGCTCACGGCCCACTTCCTGTTCACGCCCGAGCCGTCGGGTCCGGGCGCCTTCCGCATGACGGCGGCCACGCGCGCGTACGGCAAGCATCTGCTGGAACAGCTGGGCGAGGACGCCGAGTTCCGGCGGCGGTGCCTGGCGCACTGCCTGCGGAACGCGGCCTCCGCGCCGTCCTAGCCCTTCATCTTCCTGGGCAGGGCCCAGGCCGCGAGCGCCGCCGTCACGCACAGGAGGCCGCCCGCGACGATCAGGCTCGTCCGCATGCCCCCGAGCGAGAAGCCGTCACCGGCGCCGCCCGCGATCAGGGAGCCGAAGAGGGCGACGGCGAGAGCGCCGCCGGTCTGGCGGAATGCGTTCAGGAGGCCGGAGGCCGTGCCCGCGCGGGCCGCCGGGACGCTGTCCACGAGCAGGGCGGTGAGCGCGGGGACCGCGAACGCGCCGCCCATGCCCGTCGGGACCAGCAGGAGCAGGATCAGCCAGACGGGGGTGTGCGCGGCCAGCGGCAGCAGGCAGAACATGCCGAGAGCGAGGACGGCCTGCCCGGTCACGATGACGGGACGGCGGCCGAAGCGCTCGGCCATCGGCGGGGAGACGAGGTTGGTCGACGTGATGATCGCGGCCAGCGGTACGAACATGAGGCCCGCCTCGGTGCCGGACATGCCGCGCAGCTGCTGGTAGTAGAGGCCGAGCAGGAAGATCGCGCCGTAGAAGGCGACGTTGACGGCGAAGCCGATGGCGAGGGACACGCTCACGTCGCGCCGCCGCAGCAGGGGCAGCGGGACCATGGGCGCGCGGTGGCGCTTCTCGGCGGCGAGGAAGGCGAGTGCCCCGGCGACGGCCACGGCGAGTGCCGTGAGGACGGACGGGGCGGTCCAGCCCGCGTGGCCGCCCTCGATGACCGCGAAGGCGAGCCCGGCGAGCGCGAGGACCGCGGTGACCTGGCCGGCCAGGTCGAGCGGGGCGGGACGGCGCGGGGAGCGCGGGACGCGGGTGAGGAGGGCCAGGATCAGCGCGCCCACCGGCAGGTTCAGGAAGAAGACGGCGCGCCAGCCGGCGGCCTCGGTGAGTATGCCGCCGAGGACGGGACCGACGGCCATGGCGACCGAACCGCCCACCGTCCACAGGGCGATGGCCCGTGCGCGGTGGCGCGCGTCGTCGTAGGCCTGGCGGATCAGCGCGAGCGAGGCCGGCATCACGATGGCCGCGGCGCCGCCCTGGACGACACGGGCCGCGACGAGCGTGCCGATGCCGGGCGCGAGGGCGCAGGCGAGCGAGGCGAGGGTGAACAGTGCGACGCCCCAGACGTAGGCGCGCCGCGCACCGGCCCGGTCGGCGAGTGCCCCGGCGGAGAGCATGAGCGCGGCGAACATCAGGGTGTACGCGTCGACGATCCACTGGAGCCCGGTGATGCCGCCGTGCAGGGACGCGCGGATGGCGGGCAGGGCGATGTTCACGGCGGAGACGTCGATGGAGATGACGGTGAACCCGAGGAGCGCGGCGCCGAGGGCGAAGCCGGACGCCTGCACAGGTGGGGGCGAACCGGCCTCCGAGTCATGGACGCGGATCGGGTTCCGCCGGGCGGAGCGAGTGGCGACGGACGGCATCTTCGGGCTCCTCGGGTGGAGAAACGGGTGGGCGACGTGGTCCGTCGGTTCCTCCCCGGTACGGCTTCGTGCGGGCGGCTCCGGCGACCGCGGCCGCGGTCCGGTGTCGTGCACCCCCTGGGTCCGCGGCGGCCGGGCCGCCCGCAACGGGATCAACTCTGCGGGGTGTTGGCGCCAGGTGGCAGGGCGCCGTTCACCGGGGCGCGGCGTTCCTGGTCCTGACACGGCCCCCCACAGAACTCGCCGAGCGGGGACAATGGAGTTATGGCTGGTGGAGCGACGCACGACGGCACGGAACTGGGCAGGTATCTCAAGGCGCGGCGCGCGCTCGTGAGCCCGGCGGACGCGGGGCTGCCCGCGGGCGCGGGGATCCGGCGGACGCCGGGCCTGCGCCGTGAGGAGCTGGCGACGCTCGCCGGCGTCAGCGTCGACTACTACACGCGGCTGGAGCGGGGCCGCGAGACGAATCCCTCCACGGCCGTGATCGACGCGATCAGCCGGGCCCTGCGGCTGTGCGGCGACGCGCACGAGCGGCTGCACGACCTGGCCGAGCTGGCCTCGGGCCGCCTCACCGAGCCGCACCCCACGACCGACCGCACCGTGCGCGACTCGGTCCGGCGGGTCCTGGAAGCGCTCAGTCCGCTGCCGGCGTACGTGGTGAGCCCGCACAACTACGTGCTGGCGGCGAACCCGGCGGGCCGCCGCCTCCTGCCCGGCCTGTGGGACTGGCCGGACGAGGAGCGCAACATCACCCGGTACTTGTTCCTGCACCCCGTGGGCCGCAAGCTCTACGTCCCCTGGGAGGAGACGGTCGCCCAGTCGGTGGCGCACCTGCGCGCGGTGGGCGGCAAGGACCCGAACTCGCCGGAGCTGGCCGCCCTCGTCGGCGAACTCGTCCTGAAGTCACCGGAGTTCGCGACGCTCTGGGACCGGTACGAGGTGCTCGAGCGCGGCGGCGGCACCAAGACGTTCGCGCACCCGAAGGTCGGCGCGATGACCCTCACCTTCGAGGTCATGCAGCTGGCCCGCACGGGCGGCCAGCGCCTCGTCACGTATCAGGCCGAACCCGGAAGCCCGGACGAGGCGGCGATGCTCCGCCTGGACCCGGCGGCCCGCCCGGACCGCCAGGAGCCCTGAACTCGCTTGTTCCTCAAGCCCGTTCGAGTATCGCGGTGACGCCCTGCCCGCCGGCGGCGCAGATCGAGATCAGTCCGCGGGAGGGGGCGTCGCGTTCGCTCAGGAGTTTCGCCAGGGTGGCCACGATGCGGGCGCCGGTCGCGGCGAAGGGGTGACCGGTCGCGAGGGAGGACCCCGCGACGTTGAGGCGGGCCCGGTCGACGGGCGCGAGCCCCTGCTTCTCCCAGGCGGCCAGCGTCGCGAGGACCTGCGAGGCGAACGCCTCGTGCACCTCGAAGAGGTCGAAGTCCTCGATGCCGAGCCCGGCCCGCTCCAGCATCCGGGGCACGGCGTGGGCGGGCGCCATGAGCAGCCCGTCGCCCTCACCCCCGGTCACGTCCCCGCCGACGAAGTCCACCGCCCCGGTCTCGTACGCCGTGAGGTGGGCCAGCGGTTCCAGGCCCCGCCCGGTGGCCCACTCCTCGCTCGCGAGCAGGACCACGGCCGCGCCGTCGGTCAGCGGGGTCGAATTCCCGGCTGTCATCGTCGGGTTCGGGCCGCCGGTGCCGAACACCGGCTCGAGCGTGGCGAGTTTCCCCACGGTCGACCCGGGGCGCAGGTTCTGGTCCCGGTCGAGCCCTCGGTACGGGACGACGAGGTCGTCCAGGAAGCCCCGCTCGTAGGCGGCCGCGAGCCGCTGGTGGCTGGCGGCGGCCAGCTCGTCCTGCGCCTCGCGGGCGATGTCCCAGGCGCGCGCGGTGACGGCGGCGTGCTCACCCATGGACAGCCCGGTGCGCGGCTCGGCGTTGCGCGGGATGTCCGGTACGAGGTGCTGGGGGCGCACCCGGCTCAGGGCCTTGAGGCGCGCGGGCAGGGAACGGGCGCGCCGCGCGTCGAGGAGGATGCGGCGCAGGGAGTCGTTGACGCCGAGCGGCGCGTCGCTCGCGGTGTCGGCGCCGCCGGCGACCGCGCTGTCGAGCTGCCCGAGCGCGATCTTGTTGGCGGCGGAGATCACGGCCTGAAGCCCGGTGCCGCAGGCCTGCTGGATGTCGTACGCCGGGGTGCGCGGGTCGAGCGCGGAGCCGAGGAGCGTCTCGCGCGCGAGGTTGAAGTCGCGGCTGTGCTTGAGGACGGCTCCGGCGACGAACTCGCCGACGACGCCCGGACCTTGGAGGTCGTAGCGCGCGGCGAGACCGTCGAGGGCCGCGGTCAGCATGTCCTGGTTGGAGGCGGTCGCGTAGGGGCCGTCGGAGCGGGCGAAGGGGATGCGGCTGCCGCCGACGACCGCGACGCGGCGCGGCAGATCTGCGCGCACCGGGCGTGCTGGGCGTTCCATCTCGACCAACTCCTGACTGTTGAGTAACCTTACTCGAAAGTAAATTACCGACCGAGCAGGGAGTCGGACAATGGCCGACCGCTATCTGAACTTCACCGGCACGGCCCCGGGCCGCTTCCTGACCCGCCGCCTGGGCCTCCCCCAGCCCGCACCACTGCACCGCTGGACACCCGAACGACCGGCGCTGGACGGCCCGTTGCTCCATCTCACGGCGGGCGAGTCCGGGCACACGGCAGAGCTCGCGGAGCTGCTGGCGCACACCGGCCCCGACGTGGTCGCGGCGGCCGAGCGCCCCGCCGCGATCGTCCTCGACGCCACCGCGGTCACGGGCATTGCCGCGCTCGCCGAGGTGCACGCGGCCCTGCACCCGGTCGCGCGCTCGGTCGCGCCCAGTGGCCGCATCGTGGTGCTCGGCGCCCCGCTCTCCCGCGACGACCACCACCAGGCCGCCTCCCAGCAGGCGCTCGAAGGGTTCGTGCGCTCCCTCGGCAAGGAGATCGGCCGCGGCCGCACCGTCACCCTCGTACGCGTCGAAGGGCCCGTGGCAGCAGCCGAGTCGACCCTCCGCTTCCTCCTGTCGCCCAAGTCCGCGTACGTCAGCGGCCAGGTGATCGAGGTCGCGTCCGGTGACACCACGGCGCCCGCCGACTGGGCGCGCCCCCTGGCCGGCCGCACGGCCCTGGTCACGGGCGCGGCCCGCGGGATCGGCGAGGCGGTGGCGGAGGTCCTCGCACGGGACGGGGCCCGCCTGATCCTCCTGGACGTGCCGTCCGCGCAGGCCGATCTCGAGGACCTCGCGGCTCGCCTCGACGCGACCGCGCTGCCTGTCGACATCACGTCCCCCGACGCGGCCGAGCGGATCACGGACGCCGTCCCCGCCCTGGACGCCCTCGTCCACAACGCGGGCATCACCCGGGACCGCACCCTCGCCAAGATGCCCGCCGACCGCTGGGCCACGGTCCTCGACGTGAACCTCGCGAGCGTCCTGACCACCACGGACGCCCTGCTCCAATCCGGCACGCTCAGCCGCGGCGGCCGCATCGTCGCCACCGCGTCCATCGCCGGCCTCGCGGGGAACGCGGGCCAGACGAACTACGCGGCAAGCAAGGCGGGCATCGCCGGACTGACCCGCTCCCTCGCCCCCAAGGCGCTCGCCGAACACGGCGTCACGGTCAACGCGGTGGCGCCCGGCTTCATCGAGACGAAGATGACGGCCGCGGTGCCGATGTTCATCCGCGAGGCGGGCCGCCGCATGAACTCCCTCGGACAGGGCGGGCTCCCGGTGGACGTGGCGGAGACGACGGCCTGGCTCGCCCACCCCGCCTCCGGCGCCGTCAACGGCCAGGTCGTGCGCGTCTGCGGCCAGAGCCTGTTGGGGGCCTGACGACCATGACGACCGTCACGCTCACCGCGCCCCCGTCCCTGCCGCCCCTCCTGGCCCGCGGCGCCCTGCTCTCACCCCTCAAGCGCCCGGGCCCCGGCGCCGAGGCCCCCGCGACCCGCCTGGTCCTGCCGGCCGCACGCGCCGACCGCACCCGCCTGGCCGCGTACCGCGAGGTGTGCGGCTTCGCCCCGGACCGGGCCGCGCTCCCGGTCACGTATCCGCACGTCCTCGGCTTCCCCCTGGCGATGCGGATCATGGCCGAGCGGCGCTTCCCGCTCCCCCTGCTCGGCCTCGTCCACACCTCCATCACCGTCACCCAGGCGCACGACCTGCCGGTCGACGAGGCGTACGAACTCTCCGTGTACGTGAAGGAGTTGACGCCCCACCGACGCGGTACGCAGGCCACGGTCGTCACCGAGCTGCGGGCGGGCGACACCCGCGCGTGGACCTCGACCAGCACCTACCTGGCGCGCCACCGCACCGGCACACCCGCCGGGGCGGCCACCGAGGAGCGTCCCGAGCCGCTGCCCGCCGTGGCCGAGTGGAAGCTGCCCGGAGACCTGGGCCGCCGCTACGGCGCCGCGTCCGGCGACCGCAACCCCATCCACCTGCACCCGCTCACGGCGCGCCTCTTCGGCTTCCCGCGCGCCATCGCGCACGGCATGTGGACGGTCGCCCGTTGCCTCGCCGAACACGGCGCGGAGGGCGAGGTGCAGGTGAGCGCCGCGTTCAAGGCGCCCGTGCTCCTGCCGGCGACCGTGACGTACGCGTCCCGGGGGCCCGCCTTCGAGCTCCGCTCGGCGCGGCGTACCCATGTCATCGGCGAGGTGCTACGCGCCGGGGGCGGGTGACCAGCGCCGGCCCTCCATCAGGTTCCCGAGGCCCGACCAGGCGAAGTTCATCAGCGTGGCCGCGGCCTCCTTGGCCGTGACCGACGGGTCCGTGTTGGCCCAGCCGGCCAGCGACTCCGCGGCCCCGACCAGCGCCTGCGCGAGCCCGGCGACCTCACGGTCGGGCAGCGCGGGATCGCCGTGCGCCTCCCTGGCCGCCGCGGCGATCAGGCCCGTCACGAACGCGACGATCTCCTCCCGCATGGCTGTGACCTCGACGACGAACGGCTCACCGCCCGTCCGCGCGTGGCTGTGCAGGACGGCCCAGCCGTCGGGGTGGTGCGCCGTGTGCGTGAAGAACGCCCGGAGCCCGTCCCACAGCTGCCGGTCGGCTCCCCCTCCGTCGGAGACACCCGCGCGTACGGCGGCGACCAGGGCCGCCGACTCACGCTGGATGCACGCCGAGAAGAGCTCTTCCTTGGAGTTCAGATAGAGGTACACCAGCGGTTTCGACACCCCGGCGAGCTCCGCGATGTCATCCATCGACGCGGCCCGGTACCCACGCTCCCCGAACACCCGCACCGCCGCGTCGAGCATCTGACGCTCCCGCACGGCCCGCGGCATCCGCTTGGCCCTCACTTCGCCCACCCCGGCCGCCCGCCTCTCTCCACACCGCGTCCGCCCGCAAGCGTAGCCACCACAACGCACGCACCCCGCACCACGACCGGAGGGAACCGGCGGGTGCGGGGTGCGGACGGGTACGAGCCTGGGGACTCAGGCGGCGGCACCCACCGCCTGAGGCTCGTCCTCGTGCTGGCTCTCTGCCACGAGCTCCTCGACGGGAGACGCGGTGGCGCTGTCGTACTTCACGCGGTCCAGGATGTTCTCGCGGGCGGCCACGATGACCGGCACGAGCGCCTGTCCGGCCACGTTCGTGGCGGTGCGCATCATGTCCAGGATCGGGTCGATGGCGAGGAGCAGGCCCACGCCCTCCATCGGGAGGCCGAGCGTCGACAGGGTCAGCGTCAGCATGACCGTGGCACCGGTCAGTCCGGCGGTCGCGGCGGAGCCGATCACCGAGACGAACGCGATGAGCAGGTACTCCTTGATGCCGAGCTGCACGTCGAAGATCTGCGCGACGAAGATCGCGGAGATCGCCGGGTAGATCGCGGCGCAGCCGTCCATCTTGGTCGTCGCGCCGAACGGCACGGCGAAGGAGGCGTAGTTGCGCGGGACGCCGAGGCGCTCGGCGGACTGCTGAGTGACGGGCATCGTGCCGACGGAGGAGCGGGACACGAAGGCCAGCTGGATCGCGGGCCAGGCGCCCTTGAAGAACTGGAGCGGGTTCAGCTTGGCGACGGTCGCGAGGAGCAGCGGGTAGACGCCGAAGAGGACCAGGGCGCAGCCGACGTAGATGTCGATCGTGAACGTCGCGTAGTTGCCGAGAAGGTCCCAGCCGTACTGGACGATGGCGCGGCCGATGAGGCCGGCGGAGCCGATCGGGGCGAGCAGGATGACCCACCACAGGGCCTTCTGCAGCAGTTCGAGCACCGACTCGGACAGGGAGAGGATCGGCTGGGCCTTCGGGCCGATCTTCAGGATGGCGACACCGGCGACGACCGCCATGAAGACGATCTGCAGGACGTTGAGCTCGGTGAACGGCGTGACGACATCGGTCGGGACGATGCCGGTCAGGAAGTCCAGCCAGGAGCCGGCGTGGTCGGGCTTGGAGCCGTCGGCCGGGGTGAGGTTCGAGCCGTTGCCCGGGTTGGTGATCAGGCCGATCGCGAGGCCGATGACGACCGCGATCAGCGAGGTGATCATGAACCAGAGGAGGGTTCGGCTGGCGAGCCGCGCGGCGTTGTTGACCTTCCGCAGGTTGGTGATGGACACCAGGATCGCGAAGAAGACCAGCGGGGCCACGGCCAGCTTCAGGAGCTGGATGAAGATGCCGCCGACCTTGTCGAGGGTCGTGGCGAGCCAGGACACGTCGTAGGTGCGGGCGACGTAGCCGAGCACGAGGCCGACGACGAGGCCGAGCAGGACCTGGGCCCAGAAGGGGATGGGTATCCGGAAGCGGGGCTTCTGCTTCTCGGACGCGGACGCGGTGTTCGCGGACACGGACACACTCCAGTGATGACGCGCGGGTGGGGTCGGACGTAAGGAAGCGGCCACCGCGGGAGGAAGAACCAGGGGCGCCGCTGCATCGGGGGTCGCTTCAGAGGCGACAGGCCGCGGACATGCAACGGCAGAGATCGACATGCAGGCGCGCCACGAGCGGAACGCTCATGGGCATGCGGGCTGCGGATGTCTTCATGACAATCACGTTAACACTCATGCTTTGAGAACATCAAAGGGGTTCTTTGGGACAGAAATGACCTCATCCATGACCCTTGGGCCTGGAAAACGCAGGTGGCCCCGGCATCGAGCGATGCCGGGGCCACCTGTGCTGTGACGAAGCTTACGAGTCCCCTACACGGGACTTCGGGGACGAGTCGCGTTACGAGGCGCTCTGCGCGCGGGCCGCGTCGTCCGCAAGGTCCTCCTGCGTGCGATTGCGCTCGTAGTTGGCCTTCGTGCGGTCGACGCGCTCGACGATCTTGACCGAGGCGCGGTCACGCTCCTTGCGCAGCACGACGTAGCTGATGGGCGCGGAGATGACGAGACCGAGCAGGGCGATCCACAGGAAGTACGAGCTTCCGGCACCGCGGGGCACGATGCCCGTCGAGGCGAGGCCCCAGACGACAAGGAAGCAGCCCGCGAAGATCCCGAAGCGCATCAGCGTGTAGCGGAGCATGTCAATCCACTCTTCCGTTCCGAATCGGTCCTACGCACCACCAGTGAAGCATGCGCCCCCCGAAGGGCATTGAGCGGTACCGCGAGTAATGGCTAGAGTGGCCCTATGACCCTTACGTTTCAGTTGGACCCGCAGATCGGACCGGCGCTGCGGGACGATGTCCTCGCGCTCTGGGCCGACGTGTCCAACGCGGGCGGAGCGGTCGGCTTCGTCCCGCCCGTCACCACCGAGGACATCCGCCCCGAGCTGGTCAGGCACCTCGCCGCGATGACCGAGGGCCGCACCCGGCTCCTGGTCGGACGCGACGAGGAGGGCACCGTCGCGGCGACGGCCTTCTTCACGTACAACCAGCACCGCCTGCAGAAGCACTACATCTGGCTGTACACGGTGATGGTCCACCCGCGGCACCAGGGCAAGGGGTACGGGCGGGAGCTGATGGCCGCCGCGGCCGACGCCGCCCGCGCCTTCGACGGCATCGAGGCGATCCGCCTCACCTGCCGCGGCGGCACCGGCGCCGACCGCTTCTACGCGGCGTGCGGCTACAAGGAGGTCGGCCGCGTCCCGGGCGCGATCCGGGTGGCCCCCGGCGACGACCGCGACGACATCACGATGCTGCTGCCGGTGGCCTGACCCGCGTACGGCGATACGGGAAGAGGGGCCCGGCCACCGGCCGGAACCCCTCTTCGTCGTTGCGCCTGTCGTCGCGGACGGCGTCAGCGGCGTCGTCAGACGCGCATCGCCTGCGGCGTCTCACGGCGCGCCGGGTCCGGACCGTCGTACTCGCGGATGATCTCGTACCGGGTGTTCCGCTCGACGGGCCGGAAGCCGGCGTCGCGGATCAGGTCGAGCAGGTCCTCGCGGGTCAGCTTGTTCGGCGTCCCGTAGTTGTCCGCGTCGTGCGTGATCTTGTACTCGACGACCGAGCCGTCCATGTCGTCGGCGCCGTGCTGGAGCGCGAGCTGGGTGGTCTGCACGCCGTGCATGACCCAGAAGCACTTCACGTGCGGCACGTTGTCGAACAGGAGCCGGGAGACCGCGAAGGTCTTGAGCGCCTCGGCGCCGGTCGCCATGGTCGTACGCGCCTGGAGGCGGTTGCGGACCTTGCCGTCCTTCATGTCGACGAAGTCGTGCTGGTAGCGCAGCGGGATGAAGACCTGGAAACCGCCGGTCTCGTCCTGGAGTTCACGCAGGCGCAGCACGTGGTCGACGCGGTGACGGGGCTCCTCGATGTGCCCGTACAGCATCGTCGACGGGGTCTTGAGACCCTTCTCGTGCGCGAGGCGGTGGATCCGCGACCAGTCCTCCCAGTGGGTGGCGTGGTCGACGATGTGCTGCCGGACCTCCCAGTCGAAGATCTCGGCGCCGCCGCCGGTCAGCGACTCCAGACCGGCGTCGATCAGCTCGTCGAGGATCTCGGAGGCGGAGAGCCCGGAGATCGTCTCGAAGTGGTGGATCTCCGTCGCCGTGAACGCCTTCAGCGCGACGTTCGGCAGCGCCTCCTTGAGGGCCTTCAGGGAGCGCGGGTAGTAGCGCCAGGGCAGCGTCGGGTGCAGGCCGTTGACGATGTGCAGCTCGGTGAGGTTCTCGTTCTCCATCGCCTTGGCGAGGCGGACGGCCTCCTCGATGCGCATCGTGTACGCGTCCTTCTCGCCCGGCTTGCGCTGGAACGAGCAGTACGCGCACGAGGCGGTGCACACGTTCGTCATGTTGAGGTGGCGGTTGACGTTGAAGTGGACGACGTCGCCGTTCTTGCGCGTGCGCACCTCGTGGGCGAGCCCGCCCAGCCAGGCCAGGTCGTCCGACTCGTACAGCGCGATGCCGTCCTCACGGGACAGCCGCTCGCCGTCCCGCACCTTCTGCTCCAACTCGCGCTTGAGCCCTACGTCCATTGCCATTGCTCCTCACCAAAGACTGCGGCCAACCGTACTCCCCCACCGTTCGGGCGCAGGGCCCCCATCTGGCACTTCGTGCCCGCCCTCACTCCTCCTCAGGCAGCTCCCCCACCCGGTTCTCCCACTTGGTGGACAGCACGATCGTGGTGCGCGTACGCGAGACACCCTTCGTGCCGCTGAGCCGGCGGATGGTGCGCTCCAAGCCGTCCACGTCGCCGACGCGCACCTTGAGCATGTACGAGTCGTCGCCCGCGATGAACCAGCAGTCCTCGATCTCGTACAGGTCCTTGAGCCGGCGCGCCACGTCCTCGTGGTCGGCGGCGTCGGAGAGCGAGATGCCGATCAGGGCGGTGACCCCGAGACCGAGCGAGGGCGAGTCGACCGTCGCGCGGTAGCCGGTGATGACACCGGCCGCCTCCAGGCGGTTGATGCGGTCGGTGACGCTGGGCCCGGACAGGCCTACGAGGCGTCCCAGCTCGGCATACGAGGCGCGGCCGTTCTCACGCAGGGCCTGAATGAGCTGCCTGTCCACGGCGTCCATAGGTCCATGCCTTTCATTATTCTGAGTTAGCACGAGTTTACGTGTAGAATCTAAGGCATGCAGGGCGTTGCCCCTGCGAATCTTTTAGCCGAAACTCGGTTTCACCTTCGGCTTCCCACCAAGCGATCTTCGACTACCGATCAAAGACGATCATTCAGGAGTGTTGTCACCGTGTACACGATCGAGATGGCCTACGCCCGTATGCGCGAGCTGCAGGACCAGGCCAACCGCTCGCGTGCCCACCAGTCCGCCGTCGAGGCGCGTACCGCTGAGAAGCGGGCCGCGCGCGCCAAGAAGCGCTAACGGTCCGGAGAGCCGCCCCCGAGCTCTCCCTCCCACCGGCGGTAGAGCCGATGCGGCACCCCTGCCGCGTCGAGCGCCCGCCCGGCGACGAAGTCCACCAGATCCTGGATGTGCGTCGCCCCCGCGTAGAACGCCGGAGAGGCGGGCAGCACCACCGCGCCCGCCTCGTCCAGCGCCACCAGATGCTTCAGCGTCTGTCCGTTCAGCGGCGTCTCGCGCACCGCGACGACCAGCCTGCGCCCTTCCTTGAGCGTCACGCTCGCCGCGCGCTGGAGCAGATCCTTCGACAGGCCGAGCGCCACGCCCGCCACGCACGCCGTCGACGCGGGCACGATGATCATGCCCTTCGCCGGATACGACCCGGACGACGGTCCCGCCGCCAGGTCCCCCGCGGACCAGTACCTGACCTGGTCGGGAGCGGCGCCCACCGCGAACGTGTCCGGCTTCCCGTCCGCCCCGCGCGCCAGCCACTCCCCCAGGTCCTGACGCCAGTGCGCGTCCCGGAAGGCGATCCCCGTCTCGTCGAGCAGCGTCAGCCGCGAGGCGCGCGAGACGACGAGGTCCACACTCTCCCCCGCGTCGAGCAGCGCGCGCAGAACCGCGGCGGCATACGGGGTCCCCGACGCGCCGGACACCCCCACGATCCAAGGCCGGCGCCCAATTTCTCCTGCGGTCATGCCATCGAGCCTATCCGGCACCCGGCCGCGGTCAGACAGTCAGGCCGCGCACGAGGAGATCGAGCAGCGCACACGCGAACAGGGCGATCCCGATGAAGCCGTTGACCTGGAAGAAGGCCCGGTTGAGCCGGGACAGGTCGCGCGGGCGCACGATCGTGTGCTCGTAGAGGAAGGCGCCCGCGACGACGACGAGGCCGAGCCAGAAGAAGGCGCTCGCGTCCGTGGCGAGGGCGTACCAGACGAACAGGGTCGTGGTGAGCGTGTGGCAGCCGCGCGCTCCCCAGATCGCCGCCGGGGCTCCGAAGCGGGCCGGTACCGACATCACGCCGACCTCGCGGTCGGTCTCCACGTCCTGGCAGGCGTAGATGAGGTCGAAGCCGCCGATCCAGATGCCGACCGCGAGCCCGAGGATCACCGCGTCCCACGACCACTCGCCGGTGATCGCGAGCCAGGCGCCGACCGGGCCCATCGCCTGGGCGAGACCCAGGATGGCCTGCGGGAAGTTCGTGAACCGCTTGCCGTACGGATAGACGACCATCGGGATCACCGCGATGGGCGCGAGCGCCAGACACAGCGGGTTGAGCAGGGCGGCCGCGCCGAGGAAGACGACGAGCGCGATGAGCGCGCCGGTCCAGGCGGACTTCACGGACATCGCGCCCGTGACGAGTTCGCGGTGGGCGGTCCTCGGGTTACGGGCGTCGATCTCGCGGTCGATGATCCGGTTCACGGCCATCGCGAACGTGCGCAGGCCGACCATCGCGATCGTCACGAGCAGCAGCCGCCACCAATGGATGTTCCTGTCCATCCGGAACATCGCGGTGAGCGCGGCGATGTACGCGAAGGGCAGCGCGAACACCGAGTGCTCGATCATGACGAGGCGCAGGAACGCCTTGGTCCGGCCCGGCTGCGGGATCGCGGCGGAAGCGCTGGTCACAGGCCGTACTCCTTCCAACGGCGGTCGACCGTCGCCGCCGTCTGCGGGTCGGACAGCACCATCTCGGGCCAGCCTCCGTCCCGCGTGTAGCCCTCCTCGGGCCACTTCTTCGTCGCGTCGATGCCCGCCTTGCCGCCCCAGAACTGCTGGTACGAGGCGTGGTCGAGGTGGTCGACCGGGCCCTCGGCGACGGTCAGGTCACGGGCGTAGTCCGTGTTGCCGAGCGCCCGCCACGCGACCTCGTGCAGGTCGTGCACGTCGCAGTCCGAGTCGACGACCACGATCAGCTTGGTCAGCGACATCATGTGCGCGCCCCACACGGCGTGCATCACCTTCTGCGCGTGTTTCGGGTACTTCTTGTCGATCGAGACGATCGCGCAGTTGTGGAATCCGCCCGACTCGGGCAGGTGGTAGTCCACGATGTCCGGCACGATGATCTTGAGCAGCGGCAGGAAGAAGCGCTCCGTGGCCCGGCCGAGAGGGCCGTCCTCCGTCGGCGGGCGCCCCACCACGATCGACTGCAGCAGCGGGCGCTTGCGCATCGTCACGCAGTCGATCGTCAGCGCGGGGAAGGGTTCCTGCGGCGTGTAGAAGCCGGTGTGGTCGCCGAACGGGCCCTCGGGGAGCATCTCCCCGGGCTCCAGCCACCCCTCGAGGACGACCTCGGCGTTCGCCGGCACCTGGAGCGGCACCGTCTTGCAGTCGACCATCTCGATCCGCTTGCCCTGGATGAACCCGGCGAAGAGGTACTCGTCGATGTCCCCGGGCAGCGGCGCCGTCGACGCGTACGTCACGGCGGGCGGGCAGCCGAAGGCGATCGCGACCGGCAGCCTCTCGCCCTTCCTGGCGGCCACCTGGTAGTGGTTGCGGCTGTCCTTGTGGATCTGCCAGTGCATGCCGATGGTGCGCCGGTCGTGGCGCTGGAGCCGGTAGAGCCCCAGGTTGCGGATGCCGCTCTCGGGGTCCTTGGTGTGCGTCAGGCCGAGATTGAAGAAGGAGCCGCCGTCCTCGGGCCAGGTGAACAGGGCCGGGAGCTGGTCAAGGTCCACGTCGTCGCCGCGCAGGACGACCTCCTGCACCGGCGCGTCCTTCACCTTCTTCGGCGGCACGTGGACCATCGAGCCGAGCTTGCCGAACGCCTCGCGCACGCCCACGAAGCCGTGCGGCAGCTCGGGGCGCAGCAGGCCGCCGATCTTGTCGCTGATCTCCTCGTAGGACTTCAGGCCGAGCGCCTTCAGCAGGCGCCGGTCGGTCCCGTACACATTCATCGCGAGGGGCATCGAGGAGCCGCGCACGTTCTCGAAGAGGAGAGCGGGGCCGCCGGACTTCTGCACCCGGTCGACGATCTCACCGACCTCGAGATAGGGGTCGACCTCGGCCTTGATGCGCTTGAGGTCGCCCTCGCGCTCCAGCGCCCGCAGGAGGGAGCGAAGATCGTCGTAAGCCATGCGTCCCAGTATCGCTGAGGGGCCACGCTCTTCCTGCGCCCGCCCCTGCCCTTCGGCCGGGGCCCGGGGGTCGTCCCTCGGGATGGCGCAGCGCGCACCGGCTACCCTGACCCGGTCACAGGGGGCCCGCGTCGTCCCCATGCCGCTCCTTGGGGGATCGCGACACCATGCTCCGCTACTTGCCGTTCCTGCTGGTACTGGCGTTGTGGATCTACGCCTTCATCGACTGCCTGAACACTCCGGAGGAGGAGGTCAGGGGCCTGCCGAAGGTCGTGTGGGTCATCATCATCCTGCTCTTCGGCGAGGTGCTCGTCGGCCCGATCGCCTGGCTCGTCGCGGGCAGGCGCCGGCACGCGCCCGCGGGTGGCTCGACACCGTCCCAGTGGCACCGCAACCACCGCACACAGTGGGTCGCGCCCGACGACAACCCCGAGTTCCTGCACTCCCTGCGCGAGGAGAACAAGAAGGACGAGTCGCTCCTCAAGGACTGGGAGGCCGATCTGCGCCGCCGCGAGGAGGAGCTCAAGAAGCGCGAGCGCGAGCAGGGCGGCGAGCAGGCGTGAACGCCTTCGACGCCGAACTGGCGCGGACCTGGCTGGCCACGGCCGTCGAGGAGGCGCGGGCGGGGCTCGCCGAGGGCGGCATCCCGATCGGCGCGGCCCTCTACTCGGCGGACGGGAAGGTCCTCGGGCGCGGGCACAACCGCCGGGTGCAGGACGGGGATCCGTCCGTGCACGGCGAGACGGACGCCTTCCGCAACGCGGGCCGGCAACGCTCGTACAAGGGCACGACGATGGTGACGACGCTCTCGCCGTGCTGGTACTGCTCCGGTCTGGTGCGGCAGTTCGGGATCTCGCGGGTCGTCGTCGGTGAGGCGCGGACGTTCCACGGCGGGCACGACTGGCTGGCCGAGCACGGCGTGGAGATCGTGGTGCTCGACGACCCCGGGTGCGTCGCCATGATGGAGGAGTTCATCGCGGCCCGGCCCGAGCTGTGGAGCGAGGACATCGGCGCGTAGCGCTCGCGTCCGGCCGGGCCTGGCACCGTTGCCCGGGTGCCGGGCCGCGTCCACAGTGGAGGCATGACCGAACCCTCCGCGCCGCCGCCCCGCATCCCCACGATCGATCTGCGGCCCTGGCTCCGCGGCGGCCCGGACGCGCGCGCCGAGATCGCCCGAACCGTCGACGAGGCACTGCGGACCGCCGGATTCCTGCTGGTCACCGGGCACGGCGTGGACCCGGGCCTGCGCGCCCGGATCCGGGAGACGGCGCGCGGCTTCTTCCGGCTCCCGCCCGCGGTGAAGGAGCCGTACGCCGTGAAGGTGGGCGGGCGGGGCTGGCTGGGCCCCGGCGCCGAGGCGAACGGCTACGCGGAGGGCACCGAGACACCGCCCGACCTGAAGGAGTCCCTGTCGTACGCCTCCGAACTGCCCACCGGAGACGCGGAGATCGACGCGGAGTGGTTCCTGCCCAACACCTGGCCCGCCGAGACGCCTGGGCTGCGCGTGCTCGTCGAGACGTATCTGGGGCGGATGCGGGAGCTGTCCGACCTGCTGCTCGAACTCCTCGCGGTCGCGCTCGGCGAGGAGCCGGACTTCTTCACCCGGCACACCACGCACCCCACTTGGGGCTTCAACATCAACTGGTACCCGGGCACGGACGTCGTCGGCGAACCCGAGGAGGGCCAGTTCCGCATCGGCCCGCACACCGACTTCGGGACGGTCACCGTCCTGGACCGGCAGGCGGGCAGGGGCGGGCTCCAGGTCCACACCGACGAGGGCGGCTGGGAGGACGCGCCGTTCGACCCGGACGCGTTCACCATCAACATCGGCGACCTGATGGCGCGTTGGACCGGCGACCGCTGGCGCTCCGGCCGGCACCGCGTCCTGCCGCCCCCGGCGGACCTGCCCGCCGAGGAGCTGATGTCGCTCGTCTACTTCTACGAGTGCGACCCGCGCACGAGCGTCGAGTCCGTCCCCGCGCCGAAGGGCCGGGTCGCGTACGAGCCCGTCGACTCGCACACGTACCTGCGGGCGAAACTGGACGCCATCACGGTCGAGCCTTGACCGCTGTGGCGCCTTGATCGCCGTGGTGCCTTGACCGCGGTGGGACCTTGATCGCCGTGGTGCCTTGATCGCGGTGGGACCTTGACTGCGGCGGAGCCTTGATCGCGGTGGGGCCTTGATCGCGGTGGGGCCTCGCCGTGGTGCTTGATCGTTGTGGGGCCTGGTCACTGTGGGGTCTTGCGGTAGCTGTCCCGGAGCTGCTGCCGGCGGTCCGGGGTCCAGGCCGTCCAGGCCCGCTCGCGCCCGTCGAGCGCGGCGGTCAGGTGCTCGAAGTGGTCGTGCCAGGCGGCAAGGTGGTCCAGACGCGCCGCGTCGTCGCCGTCGATCTCGCCGGTGAACCGCAGGGTCGTCGCGTCGGGGGCCGTCGGCTCCAGGTGGAAGCGCATGCGGCCGTGCGGGCCTTCGAGTGTGTACTCGGCGACGCGTTCGCCGTCCCACGCGGTGACGCGGCCCGCGTGGGCCCGCCCGGTGCTGAGCCACCGCAGCGTGACCGCCCCGCCGAGCCGTGGTTCGAGCACATCGGCGGCGGCCAGCCACCCCGGCAGTCCCGCAGGGGTGGCCACCGCCTCCCAGACCTGCTCCACGGGGTGGGGAAGCGCGATCGTGAAGTGCAGGGTGTGGGTGTGACCCTCGGTCCGGCTCGTACCGGGCGCGACGGGTGTGGCGGATGCCGCGGGCTCGGTGGGGTGGCTGGATTCGGTCATACCTCCAGGCTGGCGCGCCCGCGCGCTTCGCGCACCCTTGGACGCCGGGATCCATGCCCCGCCCCGCCCATCCACTCTGTCCGGCCGCCCGTACGCCGACGGCCGACCGCTTGTGACTCGCGTCACAAAGGGTCGGCCGTCGGTGGGTGTCCCGGTGTCAGACGCCGGCGTAGGAGTGCTTGCCGGTGACGAAGATGTTCACGCCGTAGTAGTTGAACAGCCAGCAGGCGAACGCGATCAGGGCCAGGTAGGCGGCCTTGCGGCCCTTCCATCCGGCGGTCGCGCGGGCGTGCAGGTAGCAGGCGTAGGCGACCCAGGTGATGAACGACCAGGTCTCCTTGGGGTCCCAGCCCCAGTAGCGGCCCCAGGCGTCGCCGGCCCAGATCGCGCCCGCGATGATCGTGAACGTCCACAGTGGGAAGACGGCCGCGTTCACGCGGTAGGAGAACTTGTCGAGCGAGGCCGCGGCGGGCAGGCGCTCCATGACGGAGGTCGCGAACTTCCCGGGCTTGCCGCCGTTCGCCAGCTTGCTCTCGTACGCGTCGCGGAAGAGGTAGAGCAGCGTGCTGACCGCGCCGACGTAGAACACCGCGCCGCAGAAGATCGCGGTGGAGACGTGGATGTACAGCCAGTACGAGTGAAGGGCGGGAACCAACTGGTCGCTGGCGGTGTACAAGACAGTGACAGCGAGGCCGAGATCGAGGAGGACCGTGGTGACCAGCGGGAGGCCGAGCCAGCCGATGTTCTTCTTCGCCAGCATGAGGCCGAGGTACACAGCGACGGCGACGGTGGAGAAGGTGATGTTGAACTCGTACATGTTGCCCCACGGCGCGCGCTGCACGGAGAGCGCGCGGGTGAGAACACCGCTCGCCTCGACGAGGAACGCGAGCACGGTGAGGGACACCGCGATACGGCCGTAGAGGTCGCCCTGCTCGTCGCCGCCGGAGGCGCCGGGACCGTCCGGTACGTCACGCGTGCCGGAGACGGCGCGGGTCACGACGCTGGGCCGCTCCAGGACGGCGGTGCCGCCGTTCTTCTCCTTGACCTGCACCTTCACGGAGCCGGCCGTGGCCTGCGCGGCGGCCTGCTGCGTCAGCGCGGCGGCCGTGCGGCCGACCTTGCTGCGGCTGCCGAAGAGCCACTCGGCCATGTGCGCGAAGAAGGCCAGGAGGTACACGGCCATCGACGAGTAGATCAGCACATTGCTGATGTGCGCGAGATTCTCGTTGGTTGCGGCGGCGAGATTCACTTCTCAGCCCCTTCGGCAGGAACAGCAGGTCGGGGATCGGCGGCGCTGGGCGCCTGTTCGTGGAGGTGTGCGGCCAGGTCGCCGAGTTCTTCGGCCACCTTCGAGGACTCACTGCGGCCGAGACCGCCCATCTCGACGACGGTGACTCCGTCGGCTCCGGGGGTCGCCCGGACCCAGACGCGGCGGCGCTGGATGAACAGGGAACCGGCGAGGCCCGCGATGGCGGCGAGCGCTCCGGCGAGGGCCCAGCCGTCGCCGGGCTGATGGGTGATCTGGAAGCTCGCCCACTGCTTGATGTCCTTGTCGAACGTGATCGACCCGGCACCGTTCGGAAGCTTCATGGTC
The DNA here is from genome assembly GCF_036345255.1 of Streptomyces sp. NBC_00569. Taxonomy (NCBI): domain Bacteria; kingdom Bacillati; phylum Actinomycetota; class Actinomycetes; order Kitasatosporales; family Streptomycetaceae; genus Streptomyces; species Streptomyces sp. NBC_00569. The sequence goes on from NZ_CP107783.1 coordinate 4,684,000, forward strand.
TCGCCGGGCCGCAGCCGCGTCTTGAGCAGCTCCCCCTTCGAGTCCGTGAACTTCTTCATCTTGGAGGTGTCCAGTTGGTACACGTTCTGCGGGATACCGGAGTCGACACCCAGGCTTCCGTGGTACGCGGACAGCGCGAGGACGGGATAGTCGAGCGCGGGGAACTGGGAGAACATGTTGCCCTTCCCGGACCCCGCGAAGGTCGGCACGAAGAAGGCGTTGAAGCCGAGCTGTTCCCGCTTGCCGTTCTTGTCGCGGTAGCCGTCCATGATCTTGATGGCACCGGTGGACGTGACGTTCGAGTCGATGGGCAGCAGCGGCACGGCCTGGCGGGAGACGATCTTGCCGCGGCCGTCCCGGACGGTGACGGTGGGCGCGTAGCCGTGACCGTTGAGGTAGACCTTGGTGCCGTCGATCTCGAGGGGGTCGTTGACCTGGATCGCGGTCTTCTGCTCCTTGCCGGTCGCGCCGACGCTGTAGGTCACGTTGGCGCGGTAGACGCGCGGGCTCCCCTTGTTCGGCCCGTTGCGCTCGTACGTCCCGTCGAACTTGTCGAGCTGGAAGCTGAACGGCGTCAGGTCGGTGTCGGAGTTGAAGAGGTTGCCCGACTTGAAGTCGTCGTACATCGGCAGGGCGTTGGAGAAGCCTCCGTCGCCCTCGACCATCAGCTTGCCGCCCTCGGACTTGAAGAGCTGGCCCCAGGCGAAGGCGATCAGCATCACGATCAGCGCGATGTGGAAGATCAGGTTGCCGGCCTCGCGCAGATAACCCTTCTCGGAGGCGACGGCGTCACCGGCGATGTGGGCGCGGAAGCGGCGCTTGCGGAGGATCTCGAGGGCCGCCGCGCGGACCTGCTCCGGCTCGGCGTCGGTGCGCCAGGTCGCGGACGCGGGCAGGTGCGTGAAGCGCTTGGGGGCGCCCGGGGCGCGGCCGCGCAGCTGCCCGACGAACTGCCAGGTGCGCGGGACGATGCAGCCGATGAGGGAGATGAACAGCAGGATGTAGATCGCGGAGAACCACACCGAGCTGTAGACGTGGAACAGGCCCAGCTTGTCGTAGACCGGCGCGACCGTCGTGTGCGCGTCCTTGAACGTCTGCACCTTCATCTCGTCGACCCCGGACTGCGGGATCAGCGAGCCGGGGATCGCCCCGAGCGAGAGCAGGAAGAGCAGGATCAGCGCGACGCGCATCGAGGTGAGCTGCCGCCAGAACCAGCGGACCCAGCCGATGACGCCCAGCCGGGGCAGGGTCGGGTCGCGGTCCTCCTGCGGAGCGGTGGACAGGTGCGAGCCGGCCGCGCCGAGCTCGTCGCCGCTCACCTCGCCGGTCTTGCCGGATTCAGTCGTGCTCATGGATCAGATTCCCACCGTGAAGCCGTTGGACCAGGTCTGCATCTGCTGGACGAGGGTGTCCCAGGCTCCTGTGAGCAGCAGCACTCCGGTAAAGATCATCATGATGCCGCCGATCCGCATCACCCAGGCGTAGTGCTTCTTGACCCAGCCGAAGGCGCCGAGCGCCTTGCGGAAGGCGACCGCGGCGAGCACGAAGGGGACACCGAGCCCGGCGCAGTACGCAACGGTCAGTATGGCCCCGCGCCCCGCGCTCGCCTCGTTGAACGACAGGGCGGTCACGGAGGCGAGCGTCGGCCCGATGCAGGGGGTCCAGCCGATACCGAACAGGGCACCGAGCACCGGAGCGCCGATCAGCCCGGTCACCGGCCGCTTGTGGAAGCGGAATTCGCGCTGGGTGAGCCAGGGCATCATGCCCATGAAGAAGATCCCCATGAGGACCATCAGGACACCGAGGATCTTGGTGAGGGTGTCCTGGTACTCCTGGAGCGTCTCGCCGAAGTAGCCGAAGAGGGCCCCGCCGGAGACGAAAACGGCGGTGAAGCCGAGGACGAAGAGTCCGGAGCCCAGGGCCATCCGGCCCCGCCGCGCGTCGGCCAGGTCGGTGCCGCTGACTCCCGTCACGTACGACAGATAGCCGGGCACGAGAGGCAGGACGCAGGGCGAGAAGAACGAGAGGAGACCGCCGAGCACGGCGATCGGCAGGGCGAGCAGGAGCGCACCGCTCTCGACGGTGCTGCTCGCTCCGCCTTCAGCGGCGAGAGCGGTGAGCGTGGCGTGCACCGTCGCTCACTTCTCCGCGATCACGGGGTCGACCATCTTGCGCAGCTTGTCCTCGCTGAGCGCGCGCAGGGAGCGGGCGGCGATCTTGCCGTCGCGGTCGATGACGAGCGTGGACGGGATGGACTGCGGGTTGAGGGTGCCCTTCTCGAACCGCAGCATCAGCTTGCCCGAGGGGTCGTAGAAGCTCGGGTACGGGATGTTGTGGTCCTTCTCGAACTGGAGCGCCGGTTCGGTCTGCGGATCACGGGTGTTGATGCCGATGAACTGGACATCCTTGCCCTTGGTCTCGTTCGCGACCTTCGAGAAGTAGTTGGCCTCGGCGCGGCACGGCGGGCACCAGGAGCCCCACACGTTCAGCACGATGACCTTGCCCTTGTAGTCGGCGAGGTCGAGGGGCTTGCCCTCCAGATCCTTGCCGTCCAGCTTCGGCGCGTCGTGCCGGTCACCCTTGTCGACGGTGGAGATGCCGCCGGAGTTCGTCACGAAGTTGGTGTTGTTGCCACCACCGGACGTTCCGCCGGAGCTGCATGCGGAGAGCGTCAGCGCAGCGACCGCGGCTCCTGCGGTGAGGAGGGCGGTACGGCGCTTGGATGCAGCGAGGGGGGAAACGCGGCAGTCGGCACTCATGTGAAAAGTTTCGCATGTCTGTTTAGGGGATCTTCCGCACCCCCCTTGCGTACGGAAAACCCCATTTCAGGAGGGGTCATTCGGGGTGCGGCGCGATGCTCACGCAGCGGCTTTGAGATAGCTGTTCCAGCCGCCGTCGGGACGCACTCCGACGTCGAGCGAGCGCAGCTTGTCAAGGACCTTCGGGTCCTGGACGTCCAGCCAGTCGACGAACTGCCGGAAGGAGACGAGGCGTACGTCCTTCTTGCCGGCGATGTGCTTGAGCGCCTCTTCGACGGAGTCCATATAGATCCCGCCGTTCCACTCCTCGAAGTGGTTGCCTATGAAGAACGGCGCCCGGTTCGTCTCGTATGCCCGGTTGAAGCCGGCTATGTAGGCCTCGGCCGACTGCTTGCGCCAGCGCGGGTAGTTGTAGGCGGGCGCCCTGGTGGTGTTCACCGACTGGTTGGCCAGCATGTTGTAGTCCATCGAGAGGACCTCGAAACTGCGCCCGGGGAACGGCACGGCCTGGAGCGGCAGATCCCACACCCCGCCCCGCTTGGAGGGCCAGCGCTGCCGGCCGCCCGGCGACGAGGCGTCGTAGCGCCAGCCGAGCTCGCGGGCCGTTGGCAGCAGGTTGTCCTGGCCGAGCAGGCAGGGCGTGCGGCCGCCGACGAGTTCCTTCTCGTAGTCGAAGGGGAGCGAGGGCAGGTCGTGCCAGCCCGTATTCGTGCGCCACTCCTTGACGAACGACTTGGCCTGGTCGATCTCGCTGCGCCACTGCGCCGGGGTCCAGTTGGCGACGGTGCCGGTGCCCGCGCAGAAGTGGCCGTTGAAGTGCGTGCCTATCTCATGGCCTTCCAGCCAGGCCTGGCGCACGTACTTCAGCGTCTCCTTGATGTGGGCGTCGGTGAGATAGCCGATGTCCGAGGCGCCGACCCCGTTGTTCGGCGGGCGGTACAGCCGCTTCTTCGACTCCGGCAGCAGATAGAGGCCGGAGAGGAAGAAGGTCATGTGGGCGCCGTGGTTCTCGGCCAGTTCGAGGAAGCGCGGGAAGAGGCCGTTGCCGACCTCGCCCGCGCCGTCCCAGGAGAAGATCACGAACTGCGGCGGCTGCTGGCCGGGTTCGAGGGGGACGGGCCTGCCCGGCTGGTTCGGCTGCTTGCCCGTGTACGACGTCGAGCCGTCGCCGATCGGCCGGACCGCGGGCTTGTCGGGCTTACCGGCCCCGCCCCCGGGCCTGTCGCCCGGCGGCACGGACGTCGTGCCACCCTGCCCGTCACTGGTACCGCACCCGGCGAGCGCGGCGGCCGCCGCCGCCCCCGCTCCGAGCCCGATCAGTCCCCTTCGTGTGATGTCCGGCATTGCCTGGTCCCCATTCGTCGCGCCCCGTTCCCGTACGAGACGGGCACTCCGTTAGAGGGCGCGACGAACACTGCGGTTCCGGCAGGGAGAACAAAATTGGGCAATGCCGACGGCCATGCGCCGTATGCACCGAGTGCCGAGTGCGAGGGCGCTACGCGCCGAACGCCTTGTCCTTCCCCTTCACGGGCTTGGCACCCGCGAGGAGATGGGCGGGCACGAGGTCGCGCGCGGGCTCCGTGTAGCCGACGGACACGATCTTGTCGCCGCGGTAGGTGAACGTCGTGAGCGAGGCGAGCGTGCACTGCCGCTTGCGCGGGTCGTGCCACAGCCGGCGCTTCTCCACGAAGCTGCGCACGATCCAGATCGGCAGCTGATGGCTGACGCACACCGCCTCGTGACCCCGCGCCGCGTCCTTCGCCGCGTCCAGGGCGCCCATCATCCGCACGACCTGCTCGACGTACGGCTCGCCCCACGACGGCTTGAACGGGTTGACGAGGTGCTTCCAGTTCTCCGGCTTGCGCAGCGCGCCGTCGCCGACACCGAACGTCTTGCCCTGGAAGACGTTGCCCGCCTCGATGAGCCGGTCGTCGGTCGCCAGGTCGAGCCCGTGCGCCTTCGCGATCGGCGTCGCCGTCTCCTGCGCCCGGTCCAGCGGCGAGGCCACGACATGGGTCACGTCACGCGAGGACAGGGCCTCGGCGACCCGGTCGGCCATCTGCCGGCCGAGCTCGGAGAGGTGGTAGTCGGGCAGCCGCCCGTACAGGATCCCCTCCGGGTTGTGCACCTCGCCGTGCCGCATCACGTGGACGACGGTGATGTCCTGGTCGGACTTGCCGGCAGTGGTCATGCTTGCGTGGCCTCCGCAGCCGCGCGCGCGGCACCGGGGAGCGCGGCGGCGATGCGCTCGACCGCCCGCTCGTCATGGGCAGTGGAGACGAACCAGGACTCGAAGGCCGACGGCGGCAGATAGACGCCCTGCGCCAGCATCGAGTGGAAGAACGCGGTGAAGCGGAAGGACTCCTGCGCCTTCGCGTCCTCGTAGTTGCGCACCTCGTTCTCCGTGAAGAACACGGAGAACATGTTCGAGGCGCTCTGCACGCGGTGCGCGACGCCCTCCTTGGTGAGCGCGGCGCCCACCAGGGTGCGCAGCTCCTCGGAGACCGCGTCGATCTTCGCGTACGCGGCGTCGTCGAGCAGCCGCAGCTGCGCGACCCCGGCCGCCGTCGCGATCGGGTTCCCGGACAGCGTGCCCGCCTGGTAGACGGGTCCCGCCGGGGCGAGGTGCCCCATGACGTCCGCGCGGCCACCGAACGCGGCGGCCGGGAAGCCACCGCCCATGACCTTGCCGAACGTCATCAGGTCGGGCGCCACCCCGTCGACGCCGTACCAGCCGGCCTTCGACGTGCGGAAGCCGGTCATGACCTCGTCGGAGATGTACAGCGCGCCGTTCGCGCGGCACAGGTCCGCGAGGCCCTGGTTGAAGCCGTCGAGCGGCGGCACGACGCCCATGTTGCCCGGCGACGCCTCGGTGATGACACAGGCGACCTGGCCCTCGTTCGCGGCGAACGCGGCCCGCACGGCGTCGAGGTCGTTGTACGGGACGACGATGGTGTCGCCCGCCTGGGCGCCGGTCACACCCGGGGTGTCCGGCAGCCCGAAGGTCGCCACACCCGAACCCGCGGCGGCGAGCAGCGCGTCCACGTGTCCGTGGTAGCAGCCGGCGAACTTGATCACCTTGGCGCGCCCGGTGAACCCGCGGGCGAGCCGGATCGCGGACATGGTCGCCTCGGTCCCGCTGGACACCAGCCGCACCTGCTCGACCGGCGCGATCCGCGCGACGATCTCCTCGGCCAGGGCGACCTCGCCCTCACCCGGCGTACCGAAGGACGTGCCGCGCGCGACGGCGTCCTGGACGGCCGCGATGACCTCGGGACGGGAATGGCCGAGGATCATCGGCCCCCAGGAGCAGACGAGGTCGACATACTCGCGACCGTCGGCATCCGTGAGGTACGGACCGGTACCGGACACCATGAACCGGGGCGTACCGCCCACGGCACGGAACGCGCGTACGGGCGAGTTCACGCCGCCCGGCGTCACGAGGGCCGCGCGGTCGAAGAGACCCTGCGAGACCGGTGCTTCATAGGGATACGGTGCGGTCGCGCCCGACGGCGGCGCCGCGGACCCGGGGATGTTGTTCGCCTCTGCCATGCCTCTCAGCGTACGGGCAGGCTCCCCGGAGCCCTGCTCATCCCCTGCTTCTCTGGCCACGGCGGGAACCGACTACCTAGACTCCCGGGGGATGGGCCGCTCGCGGACAGTTCACGCTGCACGCCGGCGCGGGGTTCGCTCCCCGGCCCGCGCAGGTGTTTCACCGCACGTTTCGGCGAGTGACCGTGGGGGAGGTCACTGACACGATGATCGGGTTGCGCAGTGGTGGCCGCGCGGCCTAGAAAAGGGGCGAGGCGCCCTGGAAAAGCAGTCGGGTGGAGATATGCATCGCGGTGGCGGACTGGGCGAGGGGACCGACGATCTGGGCCCCCGGCGTGCCCGGCGGGGAAAGCACCGGCGCGACGCGGAGGCGGCAGCGACACCGGCGGAAGAAGCGGACGCCGGGCAGGCACTGGGCGGGACCGGGAGCAGGAATGGTGGCCGGGTGGGGGTGACGTACAAATACTTCGGCGCGCCCGACGGCGCCACGGCGGCCCGTGTCCCCATCTCGATGCGTCCCGAGGAGCTCGGCGGTGACGAGCTCGGCATGGGCGGCATGTTCACCAAGATCAAGCCGGAGACGATGGCCGCGATGGTCCTCACCGGCATAGAGGGCATACCTCTGCACAAGGTCCCCCCGCTGGAACTGGTCGTCCTGCACCCCGACTACGCGGTCGTGAAGCTGCCCATGACGGTCGTCGACCCGCTGCGCGGCGTCGGCGAGGAAGCCGTGGGCGCCGCGGCGTTCATCTGGTCGACGGTCCCGGACCGCGGCGGCCCGCGCGACGCGTTCAACGTGTACCAACTGCTGCACGAATGGCAGGACTTCAGCCACCGGCTGCACGACGCGGGACACCAGGCCTACTGCCTCGTCTGGCCCTGAGCCGGGGCTTCCTTGGTTTCGGGCGGGGTTCTCGGGCCCCGCCTTCGTCGCCGGCCCTCAGTCCCGCTCCTTCGGCACCCCCCGCACCATGAACCCGATCGCCGCTCCCCCGCCGACTCGCGCCTTCGCGAACGGCACGCCCCCGTGGGCCGCCGCCACCTCCTGGACGATCGACAGGCCGAGTCCGGATCCGGGCAGGCTGCGGGCGGCCGGCGCGCGGTAGAAGCGGTCGAAGACCCGGCCCAGGTCCGAGTCCGCGATGCCGGGACCCCGGTCGAGCACCTCGACGCGCACGCCGTCCGGGAGGCCTCCCGTGACCACGATCTCGATCGGCTCCGTCCCGTCGCTGTCGAACTTGGCGGCGTTCTCCACCAAATTCGACACCGCGCGGTGGAGCGAGGCCGGGCGGCCCATGATCACCGTGTCGCCCTGCGCACGCACAACGACCGTGCGGCCCGTGCGACGGCGCGCGAGGACCGCCGTGTCCTCGGCCGTCTCGGCGAGCGCCACCTCGACGACCGGCTCGTCGTCCTCCTTGCCCGCGGCCAGCTCCACCAGCTCGTTGACCAGATCGGTCAGTTCACGCGACTCCTGCGCGAGGTCGGCGATCAGCTCCTCGCGGGCGGAGGCCGGCAGGTCCTCGATACGGCGCAGCAGCGAGATGTTCGTACGCAGCGAGGTGAGCGGCGTACGCAGTTCATGACCGGCGTCCTGCACCAGGCGGCGCTGGTCCTCCATGGAGCGCGCGAGCCGCCCCAGCATCCGGTCGAAGGAGCGCCCCAGGCTGCCCACCTCGTCGCCGCCGGTGACCGGCACCCGCACATCGAGGTGCCCCGTGCCCGCCACGTCCTCCGCCGCCTCGGCCAGCCTGACCAGGCGCCCCGTGATCCGGCGCGCCAGCCACCAGCCGACGAGACCCGCCGCGATGATCACGGAACCGGCCAACAGGCCCGTGCGCTGCTGGAGTTCACGCAGCAGGTCCTCCGTGTCGCTGAACTCCTGCGCGACCTGGACCGCGCCGCGCCCGCCGCCCAGTGACACGGACGTCATCCGGTACTCGTCCCCGCCGATCTCCACATCGCGCCGCGACCCGCTCTTCTCCGCCCCGTCGGCCTCCTCCGTCACACCCGCGTGCGCCTCGTCGGCGGTGCGCCGGTCCGCCGCGTTCACCGGCAGCCGCGGGCTGCCGCGGTCGACGATCCGGGCGCCCGGCCCGAGGACCTGGACATCCGTGCGGGCCGGCCGGATCAGGTCGTCGCGCGGCCCGTCGTGGTCCGGGTCCCCCGACGCGAAGTCGTACGGGGTGAGCCGGGTCTCCTTCACCTGCTGCCGCAGGTCGGTGACGACCTCGTCGAACACGGCCTGCTGGTCGACGCGGACCAGGCGCGCCGCGGCGTCGTAGGAGAGGAAGCCGACCAGGACGGTGACGGCCGCCGCGACGGCCGCGAACGACACGGCGAACGTGGTCCGCAGGGACCGGGCGCGCGGCCGCCCGTGCAGGAACGCGCGCAGGCGGCGACGCGGCATCCTCAGTCCTCCCGCAGCACGTAGCCGACGCCGCGCACGGTGTGGATCAGGGAGTCGGCGCCGGGTTCGTCGACCTTGCGGCGCAGATAGCCGACGTAGACGGCGAGGTTCTTCGACCCGGGGCCGAAGTCGTAGCCCCAGATGCGGTCGTAGATCGTGGCGTGGTCGAGGACGATGCCCGCGTTGCGCACAAGCAGCTCCAGGAGGTCGAACTCGGTGCGGGTGAGTTCCAGTTCGCGCTCACCGCGCCAGGCCCGCCTCGCCTGCGGGTCCATCCGGAGGTCGGCCGCGGCGACCTGGCCGTCCGGCTCGGGCGGTGCCGCGTCGCGCCCGTCGGCCGAGGCCGCGCCATCGGTGCGGCGCAGCAGGGCACGGAGCCGCGCGAAGACCTCGTCCACGTCGAACGGCTTCACGACGTAGTCGTCCGCGCCCGCGTCCAGGCCCGCGATCCGGTCGGGCGTCTCGACGAGCGCCGTCAGCATCAGGATCGGCGTGCGGTCGCCCTCGGCGCGCAGCACCCGGCACACCTGAAGCCCGTCGATGCCCGGCATCATCACGTCCAGAACGAGGATGTCGGGCGCGCTGCGGTGGGCCTGGGCGATCGCCTCCACCCCGTCGGCGACGGCCGTGACCTCGTAACCCTCCAGGGTCAGGGCCCGCTCCAGGGCATGGCGGATGGCGCGGTCGTCCTCGGCGAGCAGCACGGACGGGGACGCGGCGCGGGGCGTGGCGGACGCAGCGGTTGGGGACACGCGTTCCAGTGTGCCTCCCGCGCCCGGGGGCGTACCCCCTGACCAAGGGCCCGCCGGGCGCCTTCTTACTCGCCTCTCACCCGGGCACGAACGGCGGCTTACCTCGCTGGACCAGGCTGCCGACGTATGTAGCGGGCACAGGGCCCGCCGGGAGGGCTGTCCATGAAGATCGTGTTCCTGCTGCACAACGCGTACGCGATCGGCGGGACCGTACGGACCACGCTCAACCTCGCCGCGGCGCTCACCGGGTGCGGCGGCCACGAGGTGGAGATCGTCTCGATGTCCCGGCACCGCGAGGTGCCGCGCTTCACGGTCGACCCCGCCGTCTCACTGGTCCCGCTCGTCGACACGCGCATCGGCGGCGTCGACAGTCGGTACGCGGCGTACGGGGAGCCCGCGCAGGACTTTCCGGCCGCCGAGAAGCGCCACAAGCAGTACACCCGTCTGCACGATCTGCGTGTGCGTGAGTACCTGGAGCGCTGCGACGCTGACGTCGTGATCGGTACGCGCCCCGGCATCAACGTCTATCTGGCGATGTACGGCCCGCGCACCGCGCTGCGCATCGGGCAGGAGCACCTGCGCCACGACGCCCACAGCAAGAAGCTCCGGGCGGTGCTCGCCGGCCACTACCGCTCACTCGACGCCGTCGTCACCATGACCGCGGCGGACGCCGAGGTGTACCGAGCGCGCATGACCCTGCCGGGTGTACGGGTTCTGTCGGTCCCGAACATCGTGCCGGAGGCGCCCTGTCCCCCGTCCGAGGGAACTTCCAAAATCATCGCGAGCGCCGGGCGTCTCGCTCCGGGCAAGCGCTTCGACCTGCTCCTGGAGGCCTTCTCGGCCGTCGCCGCGCGGGAGCCCGAGTGGCAGCTGCGGATCTACGGCGGCGGGCCCGAGGAAGCGAAGCTGCGCGATCTCATCGCCGGGCTCGGGCTGACCGGGCGCGCGCATCTGATGGGGGCGCGCTCACCCATCGAGCCGGAGTTCGCCAAGGCGTCGATCGTGGTGTCCGCCTCCGACGCCGAGTCCTTCGGGATGACGCTCGTCGAGGCCATGCGGTGCGGGGTTCCGGCGGTCAGCACCAACGCGCCGCTCGGCCCCGCCGAGATCATCACGGACGGCGTCGACGGCAGGCTCGTACCGGTCGGGGACGCGCGCGCCCTCGCCGACGCCGTGGTCGGCCTCATCCAGGACGCGCCGCAGCGGCACTCCATGGCCCGCGCCGCGTTCGCGTCGGCCCGCCGCTACGACCCCGATCCGATCGTCGCCCGGTACGAGCTTCTGTTCGCCGAGCTCCGTGAGACGCGGCGCCTGCGCTCCTGGCAGCGGCTGCGCCACCGGGCGGTCAACTGGGCGCGGCGCAAGACCCGTTCGCCCCGCGGCCCGGCCCGGACCGCGCCCGCGCGCGGTGCCCGCTCGGACCCACGCCCCACGTGACGCACGAGCGGGAAGGCACATGACGACCGACGACGCACACCTCGGCACCCCCACCCCAGAACCGGCCCGCCCGCAAGGCCCCAAGGCCCCCGGAGCCAAGCGGGACCGGGCCACCGAGGGCCGGGGGAGGCGGGCCGATCAGAACCGGCGGCGACCCGCCCCCCGGCCCGACCTCCACCCGAAGCCCGGACCGTCCGCATCCGGACCGTCCCCGTCCGGGCCCGGCACGTCCCTGTCCGGGCCCGACGCCCGGCCGCCCACGGCAGCCACCACTGCCCGACCGGAGACCGGAACCACGGCACCGAGGTGGGCCGAGCGCCCCTCCGCGCCAGGCCACTCGACCCCGCGGCGGCATCTCGCCCAGCCGCCCGACCCGACGGCCACCGCTCGCCCGGACACGGACCCGACAGCCCCCACCACGCGACCGGGGACGGGCCGCCCGGAGACAGGTCGGCCGGAGGCCGGGGCCACCCGCCCGGGGGCCCACGCCGCAGCCATCACCACCCCCCGCCGCCGCACCGGACCCATGCCCGGCCGCCCAGCCGCCACCGGCGCCCCACCCGGCGCCCCCGGAAAGCGCCCCCGCGCCGTCCCGTGGCTCGCCCTCGTAGCCCTCGCCTACGCCCTCGTCCAGTTCGTGCTCGTCGTGCCGCCGCTCGCGCACGCGCTCGGGTGGGACGAGACCGTGTACGTGTCGCAGTACGACCCGCGTGTCCCCGCCGCCTTCTTCAGCGCGCCGCGCTCCCGCGGCATCAGCTTCCTGACCGCGCCGTTCATCGCGGCCACCCCGTCCGTCCTCGTCCTGCGCATCGGGCTCACGCTGCTCTCGTCGGCCGCCCTGTACGCCGCGTTCCGCGTATGGCGTCCCGTCGTCGGGGCCCGCACCACCGCCCTCGCCGCGCTGCTGTTCGCGGGACTGTGGATCACCCAGATCTCCGGGCCTCAGGCCATGCCCAACCTCTGGGTCGCGTTCGGCGCGGTCGCCGCCACCGGCTGGTTCCTGCGTGCGGTGACCGGGCGCGAACCCCGCGCCGACCGGTGGCTCGCGGGCTGTGTCGCCGCGACGGCCCTGTTCCGCGCCCCGGACGCCGTCTGGCTCGCCCTGCCCCTGATCGCCACGGCCCTGTTCCGCAACCGCCGCACCCTGCCCTACCTGGTCGGCGGACTCGCGGTCGGCCTCGCCCAGTGGGTCGCGGAGGCGTACATCCGCTTCGGCTCGGTCCAGGACCGGCTGCATGTGTCGAGCGCCACCGAGGGCGACATGGGCCTGCACCTCAACTTCGACCACGCCTGGTCCAGCCTCAACGGCCCCCTGCTGTGCCGCCCGTGCACGGCGGCGACCCTGGACTCCCCCGGCCTCACTCTGTGGTGGCTGGCCCTGCCCCTGCTCGCCGCTGCCGCGCTCGCCTACGCCGTGCGCGAGCGCCGGCTCCTGCCGACCGCGCTGCCCATGGCCGTCGCCGCCGCGCTCTCCGTGCCGTATCTGCTCATGATCGACTACTCGGCGCCGCGCTTCCTGCTCCCGGCCTACGCGCTCCTCGCGCTGCCGGTCGCGGGCCTGGTCACGCGCCTGAACTCGCGCCGTGCCCTCGTCCTCGCGGGACTACTCATCGCGGCGCAGCTCCTCTCGCAGTCCACCGTCCTGACCCAGGTCACCGCGTCCGCGGCCCTCACGAACGAGCGCTACCGCGCCGCCGCCGACGGCCTGCGCACCCTGGGCCTGCGCCCGCCCTGTCTGGTCTCGGGCCCGCGCGCCCTCCCCATCGCCTACGACGCGGGCTGCGCCTCCGCCCAGGTGGACGGCAACAACGTCTCGACGACCGTCGCGGGCATCCTCGACCGCGCCGCGAAGATGCCGACCGCCCTCCTCACGGCAAGGGGACAGCGCCCACCGCACTACGCGCGCGACTGGACGCCGTATCCCCTGCACCACACCCCCGGCTGGACGGCCTGGCTCGCGCCGGCCGCCCCGCAGGGCCCGTAACCCGGCGGACGACTCCTACTCCGCCCGCAGCGCGGCGAGCTGCCGCTCGAAGGGGATGACGTCGTCGCCCCACTCCACCGGCGCCGGGCGGGCCGCCGCGAGCCCGGTCATGAGCCGGGCGAGCTCGCCGCCGGCCCGTTCGACGCGCTGCTCGAGACCCTCCGCTCCCCAGTCCTGCGACGCCGCGTACACGGCGGTCGGCACGACCACGGCCCGCAGGTGGGCGAAGAGCGGACGCATCGCGTGCTCCAGGACGAGCGAGTGCCGCGGCGTACCGCCGGTCGCCCCGACGAGCACCGGCTTCCCGGTGAGCGCGTCCTTGTCGAGCACGTCGAAGAACGACTTGAACAGACCGCTGTACGAGGCCGAGAACACCGGCGACACGGCGATCAGGCCGTCCGCCCCGGCCACCGCGTCGAGCGCCTCCCTGAGGGCGGGCCCGGGGAACCCGGTGACCAGGTTGTGCGCCGTCTCGACGGCCAGGTCCCGCAGTTCGACGACGGTCACGTCCACGTCGGCGCCCGCGACCTGCGAGGTCACCGCCTGCGCGAGCCGGTCGGCGAGGATCCTGCTCGACGACGGGGCGCTCAGCCCCGCCGACACGACGACGAGCTTCATACGGACGGCACCTCCTTCTCCTGCTGGGCCTTCAGCTCCGCCTCGGCGACGCGCGACGCGTGCGTCGGCGCGTCCGGCACGTTCGCCGGGCGGCTGTTCGCGAACTCCTTGCGCAGCACCGGCACGACCTCCTCGCCGAGGATGTCGAGCTGCTCCAGGACGGTCTTCAGCGGCAGACCGGCGTGGTCCATCAGGAACAGCTGGCGCTGGTAGTCACCGACGTGCTCCCGGAAGCCGAGGGTGCGCTCGATCACCTGCTGCGGGGATCCCACGGTCAGCGGGGTCTGCGAGGTGAAGTCCTCCAGGGAGGGGCCGTGCCCGTAGACGGGCGCGTTGTCGAAGTACGGGCGGAACTCCCGCACCGCGTCCTGCGAGTTCTTGCGCATGAACACCTGACCGCCGAGGCCGACGACGGCCTGCTCGGGCGCGCCGTGCCCGTAGTGGGCGAAGCGCCGGCGGTAGAGGTTCACCATCTGCTTGGTGTGCTCCATCGGCCAGAAGATGTTGTTGTGGAAGAACCCGTCGCCGTAGAACGCGGCCTGTTCCGCGATCTCGGGCGAGCGGATCGAGCCGTGCCACACGAAGGGCGCGACCCCGTCGAGCGGACGCGGCGTCGAGGTGAAGGACTGCAGCGGCGTACGGAACTTGCCCTCCCACGTCACGACGTCCTCGTCCCACAGGCGGCGCAGCAGGGCGTAGTTCTCGACGGCGAGGTTGATGCCCTCGCGGATGTCCTTGCCGAACCAGGGGTAGACGGGGCCGGTGTTGCCGCGGCCCATCATCAGGTCGACGCGGCCGTCCGCGACGTGCTGGAGCATCGCGAAGTCCTCGGCGATCTTCACCGGGTCGTTCGTGGTGATCAGCGTCGTGGAGGTGGAGAGGATCAGGTTCTCGGTGCGGGCGGCGATGTAGCCGAGCATCGTGGTCGGCGACGACGGCACGAAGGGCGGGTTGTGGTGCTCGCCGGTGGCGAAGACGTCGAGCCCGACCTCCTCCGCCTTCAGGGCGATGGCGAGCATGGCCTTGATGCGCTCGTGCTCGCTCGGCGTACGGCCCGTCGTCGGATCGGCTGTGACGTCGCCGACGCTGAAGATCCCGAACTGCATTGCTCTCACCCTTCGAGGTTGTTGACGATTCAACTATACCCTCGAACGGTGACGGCCCCGCCTCTATTCCTCGGGGGTCCTCAGCTCACCGGCGCCGCCCACCGCGGATCCCGCCCCGTCGCCGCGAGCAGCCGCTCGAACGCCGACGCCCCCGCGGGCTCCGGCACCGCCTCCCCGAACACCCCCATCGACCGCGCCGTCGGCGCCAGCTCCGCGACGGTCCCGGCCAGCCGCTCCACGACGGCGAGCGCCTCCCCCTCGGGCACGTACTCCTGCCCCGTCGCCCGCGCCAGGTCCCAGATGTGCACGGTCAGATCGAGCAGCACCATGGAGCCGACCGTGGCCGCCGGCATGTTCATCGCGCCGGTCGTCCCCTCCTCGGCACCCGGCGCCGACCAGGCCGCGACCAGCTTCCGGGCCTCCTCACCGAACCGCTCGCGCCAGTCGGGCCCCTCGGCCACCCGGTCCGCGGACTCCGTGAAGTCGGAGTCCTGCTTCGCGGCCAGCCGCTGGAACTGCTCCATCACCTGGAAGAGGTGATTGACAAGGGCCTTCACATCGAATTCCGCGCACGGCGTCGCCGCTTCGAGACAGCCGTCGGGCAGGGCGCCGACGACCGGGACGGCCCGCCGCACGGCCACGTCCAGAAGATCACCGATGCCGCGCGGGATCCCCGGACTCCCGTTGTTCCCGTGAATGTCATTCATGGCGCCAAGCTACGAGCCCGAACCCGGCCCGTCTTGAAGAAAGGCGACATACGATCCGGCCATGGCCGCACCCAGCCGTGACACCCGCGGCATCGTCGACCCGAACGAGCTCCTGACCCGCGTACGGTTCCGCCGCCACGAGCCCGCCGAGCCGCTGCGCCACTACGTCGAGAACTACTGGTTCATCGACTGGGACCTCTCCGAGCCCTACGCCTCGCACATCGTCCCGCACCCCTCGGTCAACCTGACCTTCGAGCGCTACGACGACGAGGGCGGCACCGAAGGCCCCGGCGGACCGCCCGTCGGCGTGGTCACCGGCGTCACGCTCGGCCTGTTCACCAAGAAGCTGACCGGCCGCGGCCGGGTGTGCGGGGTGAAGTTCCGCAGCGGAGGCTTCCGGCCGTACGCCCCTGACGTGCCGGTCCTCCACTGGACCGGTCAGGAGCTGCCCATGGGCGACGTGTTCACCGGCGCCCCGCCCGACACCGCGCGAGCGGTCACCGGCCCCGACGACGAGAACGCGCGCGTGGCCGCACTCGACGCCTTCCTGCTCGCCCGCGCCGCCGCCCACGACCCGCAGGCCGACCTCGCCATGGACCTCGTCGACCGCATCCGCACCGACGCCACCGTGCACCGCGTCGGCCAGTTCGCGGCCGCACAGGGCCTCTCCGTACGGGCCCTGCAACGCCTCTTCTCCGCCTACGTCGGCGTCGGACCGAAGTGGATCATCCTGCGCCACCGCATCCACCAGGCCCTGGAACGCGCCGACTCGGACGCCGCCGTCGACTGGTCCGCCCTCGCCGCCGACCTCGGATACGCCGACCAGGCCCACCTCGTCAGAGATTTCACCGCGACCGTGGGCGTCCCGCCGACGGCCTACGCACCGAGGAACCGATGAACCGATGACGCACAGCACAGGACACAGGACGGCCGGGGACCTGACGGCGCACATAGGCCTCGTGCCCTGGGCGGACGCCGACTTCGACCTCCTGCTCAAGAACAACGCGCCCGAGATGACGGCCCACCTCGGCGGCCCCGAGACCCTCGACCAGCTCATGGACCGCCACCGCCGCTACCTCGCCCTGTCCACGCTCGACGGGCACGGCCGGATGTTCCGCATCACCGCGGGACCCGACGCCCCCGCGGCCGGCTCCATCGGCTACTGGGCGACACCGTGGCAGGGGGAACGGATCTGGGAGACCGGCTGGGGCGTCCTCCCCGGCTACCAGGGCCGCGGCATCGCCGCCGCGGCCGCCCGCCTCGTCGCCGCACACGCGGCCGCCGACCGGGCACGCCTGCGCCATCTGCACGCGTTCCCGGCCGTCGACCACTCCGCGTCGAACGGCGTCTGCCGCAGCGCGGGCTTCACCCTGCGCGGACCCTGCGACTTCGAGTACCCGAAGGGCCGCGCGATCCGCTGCCACGACTGGCACCTCGACCTGCGGACCCTCAGTCGAGCTTCTTCGTGAAGTGGAACGCCGTGATGTCCATGCGCTCCCGCAGATAGAAGCGGTGCGCGTCCGTCCGGCGCGTCCCCGAGTCCAACTGGAGCGTGCGGCAGCCCAGTTCACGCGCCCGCTCCTCCAGATACGCGAGCAGCGCCCGGCCCACGCCGCCGGACCTGGCCGCCTCAGACGTCACCAGGTCGTCGACGTACAGCTTGCGCAGCGCACTCGTGTTGGCGACCACGCGCCACCCCGCGACGCCGGCGCACGACCCGTCGTCGGTGTACGCGGCCGTGAACCGCAGCCCCTGCGGGTACCCCTCCGCGTACACCTCGGAGAACAGCTCGTCGGTCAGGTGCGGGCGCAGCTCCTGGAGCACGGGCAGGACCTCGGTGCCGAGGCGTGGATCGCCGGGCTCCATGTCAGTGATCTTCATGCCCGAACGATAGGAGCCCGGCCCGGGGCCGCACACCCCCGTCTCGGAAGCAGCCCCGGCTCACAGGAGTCAGAAGTAGTAGACGTCGCCGGTGTCCAGGGCCAGCACCTTGGGGGTGTTGTTCTGCGGATTGCGGTCCGTGGTGCCTCCGCTCCACATCGTGTCGATCCGCACCGTCACCTCCGAAGGCGCCCCGGCCAGCCGCGCCGACACCCGGATCCGCCTGCCCCTGCTGTCGGCCGGCAGCGCGCCGGTCCGGCACAGGACCGTCCGCGTGTCCGCCCGCACACACATCGGCGGCAGCCCCCGCGTGTCCGTGACGGGCACCGACCAGCGCAGCCGCAGCGTGGCGTCCGCCACCGACGACGGACCGTGGTTCTGGGGGATCAGCCGGGTATCCACTCGGCCCCCCGACATGGCGACCTGCCCGTGATACGCCAGATCGACCTCCCGAACGGGCCGCGGCAGGGGCCCTTCGGCAGCGGCGGGACCGGCCGCCAGCACCGCGGCGGCACTCAGCCCGACAGACCCGAGCCCACGCCCGACCGCACGCCCCACACCACAGCTCACACCACGCCTCACCAGCATGTTCTCTCCGCCCTCTCGTCCTCCGCCACAGATCACCGACCACGAATCACGGGTCACGGCCAGGCGGGTCTCCTGATGTATCCCACGCATCCCGCCCCGCAGGCGCCGTCCAACAGGTGACGGTGTGACGGCCGCCCAGGACCGGCATGGCAGCCTGGAGCGCATGCTCGTCGCCCGCTCCGCCCTCCTCTTCGTCCTCGCCGCCCTCTTCGAGATCGGCGGCGCCTGGCTCGTCTGGCAGGGCGTGCGCGAACACAGGGGATGGGCGTGGATCGGCGCGGGCGTCATCGCCCTCGGCATCTACGGCTTCGTGGCCACGCTCCAGCCCGACGGCGAGTTCGGCCGCGTCCTCGCCGCCTACGGGGGCGTCTTCGTCGCGGGCTCGATCGCCTGGGGCATGGTCGCGGACGGCTACCGGCCCGACCGCTGGGACGTCACCGGAGCCCTCATCTGCCTGGCCGGCATGGCCGTGATCATGTACGCGCCCCGAGGCGGCCGGTGACACGATCGCGCGCCGCCTGCCTATCCTGGCGGGAGTCGATCGCACGTCCGAGGAGCAAGCCATGACCGCCGCCGCGCCCGCAGCCGCCTCCCGCATCGCCGTCATCACCGGCGCGAGCAGCGGAATCGGCGCAGCCACCGCACGACAGCTGGCGGCGGCCGGTTACCGGGTCGTGCTCACCGCGCGCCGCAAGGACCGGATCGAGGCGCTGGCCGCCGAGATCAACGACGCGGGCCACCAGGCGGCGGCCTACGCGCTCGACATCACGGACCGCGCCGCGGTCGACGAGTTCGCCACGGCCTTCAAGACCATCGGCGTCCTCGTGAACAACGCGGGCGGCGCGCTCGGCGCGGACCCCGTGGCGACGGGCGACCCCGCCGAGTGGCGCCAGATGTACGAGACGAACGTCATCGGCACGCTCAACGTCACCCAGGCCCTGCTCCCCGCGCTCACCGCGAGCGGCGACGGCACGGTCGTCGTCCTCTCCTCCACGGCCGGACACGGCACGTACGAGGGCGGCGCCGGCTACGTGGCGGCCAAGCACGCCGAGCACGTCCTCGCCGAGACCCTGCGCCTGGAGATCGTCGGCACCCCGGTCCGCGTCATCGAGGTCGCGCCCGGCATGGTCAAGACCGAGGAGTTCGCCCTGACCCGCTTCGGCGGCGACACCGAGAAGGCCGAGAAGGTCTACGCGGGCGTCGCCGAACCGCTCTCGGCGGACGACGTGGCCGACACCATCACGTGGGCGGTCACCCGCCCCAGCCACGTGAACATCGACCTGCTCGTCGTCCGCCCCCGCGCCCAGGCCTCCAACACCAAGGTCCACAGGGAGCTGTGATGCCCCCGGTACCCCCCGACCCGCTCGAGGTCCTGGAGCGCGAAGCGGACGAGCGCCGCCGCGAAGAGGAAAAGCGCGGCGAGCGCCACATGTGGTGGTACCTGGCCTACTTCCTCTTCGGCATCCACCTGGTGGCCCTCGTCATGATCTACGCGGTCACGCACGCGAAGTAGCGAAGCGGCCGAGCGGCGAAGCAGGCGCGCGCCGAGGGCGGTTCAGCCCTTCACGCAGATGACCTGCTTCAGCTTCGCGACGACCTCGACCAGGTCGCGCTGCTGGTCGATGACCTTCTCGATCGGCTTGTAGGCACCGGGGATCTCGTCGACGACGCCGGAGTCCTTACGGCACTCCACGCCCCGCGTCTGCTCCTCCAGGTCCTTCGTCGAGAACTGCTTCTTCGCGGCGTTCCGGCTCATCCTGCGGCCGGCGCCGTGCGACGCCGAGTTGAACGACGCCACGTTCCCGAGGCCCTTCACGATGTACGAGCCCGTGCCCATCGAGCCCGGAATGATCCCGTACTCACCGGAACCCGCACGGATCGCGCCCTTCCGGGTGACGAGCAGGTCCATGCCGTCGTAGCGCTCCTCCGAGACGTAGTTGTGGTGGCAGGAGATCACCGGCTCGAACGTCGGCTTCGCCTTCTTGAACTCGCGGCGAATCACGTCCAGGGAGAGCGCCATCATGACCGCGCGGTTGTACTTCGCGTATTCCTGCGCCCAGAACAGGTCGTTGCGGTACGCCGCCATCTGCGGGGTCTGCGCGATGAACACCGCGAGGTCCCGGTCGACCAGGCCCTGATTGTGCGACAGCTTCTGCGCGACGCCGATGTGGTGGTCGGCCAGTTCCTTGCCGATGTTCCGCGAACCCGAATGGAGCATGACCCAGACCGAATTGTCGGTATCGAGGCAAAACTCCCAGAAATGGTTCCCGCTGCCGAGCGTCCCCATCTGCTTCGCGGCCCGTTCCTCACGGAACTTCACCGCGTCCGCGACCCCTTCGAACCGCCCCCAGAAGTCGTCCCAGGCCCCCGTGCCGAAGCCGTGCAGTCGCCCCGGATCCACCGGGTCGTCATGCATACCGCGGCCGACCGGGATCGCCTGCTCGATCTTCGAGCGCAGCCGGGACAGGTCGCCGGGCAGGTCATTCGCCGTCAGGGACGTCTTCACCGCCGACATGCCGCAGCCGATGTCCACGCCCACCGCCGCCGGGCAGACCGCGCCGTGCATCGCGATGACCGAGCCGACCGTCGCACCCTTGCCGAAATGCACATCGGGCATCACGGCCAGACCCTTGATCCACGGCAACGTCGAGACATTGCGCAGCTGCTGCATCGCCACGTCCTCGACCGACGCCGGATCCGTCCACATCCGGATCGGCACCTTCGCCCCCGGAACCTCTACATACGACATAGTGTCCTCGTTTCCCCCGTACGCTCCCGTACGTTCGCGTACTTGATCAAAAGTCAGGAATCGCAAATACCGGCGCCAAGGTCGACGAATGGGAAATCGGACCGGCGTTCACAGCAGTGCGTGCGATACACATTGTGTCCATCGGCCGTCCTGCGACGGCAACCGAATAAGCACGTCCGACGACGTGTCACCTTGTCGAGAGGGGCCATCACCGTGCAGCGGAAGGCGTACGTACCCGGCGTCGCCGCGCTCCTCGCAGCGCTGCTCACCGGCTGTACCGGAGGTTCCGGGGCCACCGGTGACGCGACCGACTCCAAGCCCGGCGACGTCGGCACCACCGCCGCGGCCGCCCGGCCCGGCAAGTACCGCACCCTGCCCGAGCCGTGCCGACAGCCCGACAAGGGCACCCTCGACAAGATGCTGCCCGGCATCAAAGGGCTCCCCGAGGGCGAGCAGCGCGACAAGGCCTACGAGGGCGCGGCCACGGTCACGTACGACACGGACCGGCGCGTGGGCTGCCGCTGGAAGGACGACGGGGCGGACGCGACGCATCGCCTGCTGGTCGACTTCGAGCGGGTCGTGTCCTACGACACCACGGTGAGCGACGACACGGAGGCCGGCCAGGTCTTCACGTCGAAGCGGGCCAAGGCTCATCTGCCGGAGCCGGTCCCGACGGGCACCACGTCACCGACCCCTTCCCACTCCCCTTCGGCCGGCACCGGCGAGGACGCCGGGGACGACACGGAGAAGGAAGGGAGCAAGTCGGACAAGACGGACGACGCGACGGACGACGCCTCGTCGAGCCCGACGGACGACTCCGCTCCGAACGCCGGACTGCAGCCCCGCGCTCTCGAGGGGCTGGCCGACGAGGCGTTCCTCGACGACCAGCTGACGGCGTCCGCGTCGGCGGGCGGCCACCGCACGGTGACTGTGGTGTTCCGCACGTCCAACGTCATCGTGACCGTCGAGTACGAGCAGCAGCCGGGACCCGCCGCGAAGGTGCCGGACAGCAAGGAAATGCAGGACAGGGCGCAGGAACTGGCCCGGAAGCTGGCCGGGACGCTGGGCGGGTAACCGGTGGTAGCACGGGTGCGCGGGTCCGCGGAAGCCGAGCCGTGCCACCCGGCTTGGGCGTACGGTGGCCCATCGGACCCGGGCCGCACCTCTCGGGTACGTACCAGGCAAACCCGGAGAATAAGGAACCATGCACCGACCGACCAAGCGACTCACCCGCATATTTGTCTGCGCAGCCGCCGTGCCGGTGATCCTCGTGGCATCCGGCTGCTCCTCCGGCTCGGACTCCGGTGACGGGGCCGACAAGGGCTCTTCGAAGCCGTCGGCCTCCGCGAGTGACGCGGCCGCCAAGGTGAAGGCGGCCGCGTACGACTCGCTGCCGCAGCCGTGCGCCGCGATCTCCAAGAAGACGCTCGACGATCTCGTCCCGGAGGCGAAGTCGGGCAAGGCGGGCTCCTCCGACGACGAGTCGGTGCGGGGCACCTGCTCCTGGTCGAGCCTCGACAACAAGGGCGTGAAGGGGTCGCAGTTCCGCTGGCTGAACGCGTCGCTGATGCGTTTCGACTCGGACGCCGCGCGCGGCAGCGGCAACAAGCTGGCCCACGAGTACTTCACCAAGCAGGTGACCGACGCACAGTCCGTGGACGGCGCGAAGTCCCCGAAGTCGGAGCCGGTCAGCGGCACGGGCGACGAGGCGACGGCGGTGACGTACGAGCTGAAGAAGAAGGAAGGCACCTTCAAGCAGCAGACGGTCGTCACGCGCGTCGAGAACGTCGTCGTCACGATCGACTACAACGGCGCGGGTCTCGCGGGCGAGAAGACGCCGGGCGCCGACGAGCTGGTGAAGGACGCCGAGAAGGCGGCGAAGGACGCCGTCGCGGCGGTCGTCGCGGCGAACGGGGCGGGTGGCTCGGACACCGCCGGTTCCGCATCGGCGAAGCCGTCGGACAAGGCCTCCTCGAAGCCGTCGGGCAAGACGTCCGACAAGTCTTCCGCGAAGCCGTCCGAGAAGGCGTCCTCCAAGTCGTAACCACGGGGCAGCCGGTCACCAAGTGGCCCTCCGCGGCCCCCGGTCGGTACCGAGCGGGCCTCAACTCACTTGCCGGTCACGCCTTTTGCGGAGCCCGGTCCCTTATGGGGCCGGGCTCCCGCCGTACCGGGCCACGGACCCCCGCGCCGATGTGCGAGGCTGTTGCGCGCAACAAGGCGTACAGGGAGGGGAGCACGTGTGGCCGCGCCACAGCTGACACGGACGCACCGCATACTCATCGGCGTGGTCGTCGCCGGTGCGGTGGTCATCGCCGGCATCGGTTTCGCGGGTTCGTACGCGGCCGTTCGCTCACTCGCGCTCCAGAAGGGGTTCGGGAACTTCAGCTATGTGTTCCCGATCGGCATCGACGCGGGTATCTGCGTCCTGCTCGCCCTGGACCTGCTGCTGACCTGGATCCGCATACCGTTCCCCCTGCTGCGCCAGACGGCGTGGCTGCTGACCGCGGCGACGATCGCGTTCAACGGCGCGGCCGCCTGGCCGGACCCCCTCGGCGTCGGCATGCACGCCGTCATCCCGATCCTGTTCGTCGTCTCGGTCGAGGCGGCGCGCCACGCGGTCGGCCGGATCGCGGACATCACGGCCGACAAGCACATGGAGGGCGTGCGCCTCACGCGCTGGCTGCTCTCCCCGCTGCCCACGTTCCTGCTGTGGCGCCGCATGAAGCTGTGGGAGCTGCGCAGCTACGAGGCCGTCATCAAGCTCGAGCAGGACCGTCTCGTCTACCAGGCCCGCCTGCACTCCCGCTTCGGCCGCGCCTGGCGCCGCAAGGCCCCCGTCGAGTCCCTGATGCCGCTGCGCCTCGCGCGCTACGGCGTCCCGCTCGCCGAGACGGCTCCGGCAGGGCTCGCGGCCGCCGGGATCGAACCCGCGCTGCTGCCCCCGGCCCCGGCACCGGCCGCCCCCGTACCCGTTCCCGAGCTGGAGCGTCCCGCTCCGGTGGCCACTGGACCGCAGCCGATCCCCGCCGAGCCCAGTACTCCGGCCGAGGCTGCCGCTGCCGCTGCCGCCGGTGAGGAGTCGAGCCCGTGGTTCGCGACCCCGCCGCAGGCGATGTCGTACGACGGCGGCTACGACCCGTCGTACGTGCCCGAGCAGGAGTACGAGCCCTGGTACCAGGAGCAGCAGGAGGACCAGGCTCCCGGCCAGGTCCAGGAACAGTTCCCGGCCGAGGCCTTCATCCCCGCGCAGATGCAGGCACCGGCGCAGATGCAGGCGCAGGAGCCGGAGTTCCCCGTTCCGTCCGGGCCCAACCGCACCCGCCAACTCGGTGAGGGCATCGAGAACGGCGAGGAGCCGCCGACGGAGGAAGACCTGTACCAGGTGTTCCGCAAGTCGATAGACGGCGAGGGCGGGCCCACCCCGGGCACGTTCCACGCGAACGTCGAGGCCACGTTCGGAACCAGCCTCGAACCCCGTGAACTGCACCGCTACATGGACCTGTTCATGCAGCGGCTGAACAGCGAGTTCATCGAGGACCACATCGCCTGACCCGCCGCAGACACGAAAGGGCCGCACCGGAACATCCGGTGCGGCCCTTTTCGTCTGTGGCGGATCAGGCTCCGAGCAGCTTGCGCACCCGGTCCGCGCCCACGGCGAGCAGCAGCGTGGGCAGCCGCGGCCCGGTGTCACGGCCGACGAGCAGGTCGTACAGCAGCGCGAAGAACGACCGCTGGGCCGTCTTGATCTCCGGCGGCAGCTCCTTCGGCGTCGCGTCCGGCGAGAAGCCCGCCCGGACCTTCGGCACGCCGTAGACGAGGTGCGTCAGGCCGTCGAGGGACCAGTGCGAGTCCAGACCGTCGAGGAGGAGCCGCAGCGACTCGCGGGCCTCGTCGTCGAGCGCGGCCAGCGCCTGCGTGTCCGGCTCGGCGCGCACCAGGGTGCGCGACTCGGCGGGCACGTACTTGCTGATCCACGCCTCGGCCCGGTCGAGCCTCGGCCGCACCTCGTCGAGCGCGGTGACCGGGTTCTCCGGATCGAGCTCGCTGAGGATGCGCAGGGTCTGGTCCTCGGCACCGGCGGTGACGTCGGCGACGGAGGCCAGGGTGCGGTACGGCAACGGCCGCGGGGTGCGCGGAAGTTCACCGGCCGCGGTGCCCACGGCGCGCGTGTACGCGGCGGCGTCCGCCGGCAGGACCGAGCCGTCGGCGACCTTGGAGGCGAGCTTGTCCCACTCGTCGTAGAGCCGCTGGATCTCCTGGTCGAAGGCGATCTTGAAGGACTGGTTGGGCCGTCGGCGGGCGTACAGCCAGCGCAGCAGCTGCGGCTCCATGATCTGGAGCGCGTCGGCCGGGGTCGGGACCCCGCCCTTGCTGGAGGACATCTTCGCCATGCCGCTGATGCCGACGAACGCGTACATCGGGCCGATCGGCTGCTTGCCGCCGAAGATCCCGACGATCTGCCCGCCGACCTGGAACGACGAGCCCGGGGACGAGTGGTCGACACCGGACGGCTCGAAGATCACGCCCTCGAACGCCCAGCGCATCGGCCAGTCGACCTTCCAGACCAGCTTGCCGCGGTTGAACTCCGTCAGCCGGACCGTCTCGCTGTGGCCGTCGAGCGTGCAGGTGTAGGACAGCTCCGTCGTCTCGTCGTCGTACGACGTGACCGTGGTGAGGTCCTTGCCGCACGCGCCGCAGAACGGCTTGTACGGGTAGTAGCCGCCCACGCCGCCGCTGCCGTCGTCCTCGTTCGCGGCGCCGGAGCCCTCGGCGGCCTCCAGCTCGGCCTCGTCGACCGGCTTCTGCTGCTTCTGCTGCTGCTTCGGCGGGGCCTTCTTCGTGCGGTACTGGTCGAGGATCGCGTCGATGTCGCCGCGGTGCTTCATCGCGTGCAGGATCTGCTCGCGATAGACGCCCGACGTGTACTGCTCGGTCTGGCTGATGCCGTCGAACTCGACGCCCAGCTCGCCGAGCGCCCCGGTCATCGCGGCCTTGAAGTGCTCCGCCCAGTTCGGGTACGCCGATCCGGCGGGCGCCGGGACCGAGGTGAGCGGCTTGCCGATGTGCTCGGCCCAGGACTCGTCGACGCCGGGGACACCGGCCGGGACCTTGCGGTACCGGTCGTAGTCGTCCCAGGAGATCAGGTGCCGGACCTCGTACCCGCGGCGGCGGACCTCGTCGGCGACCAGGTGCGGGGTCATGACCTCGCGCAGGTTCCCCAGGTGGATGGGACCGGAGGGGGAGAGGCCGGAGGCCACGACGACCGGTTTGCCCGGGGCGCGGCGCTCGGACTCGGCGATGACATCGTCCGCGTAACGGGAGACCCAGTCCTGGGTCTCCGCGCCTGTGCTCTGGGCCACGATTCGGTCGTCCTTCTCTGCGCGTCGGGTGGAACGGGTGAGCTCTGCTGCGGCCATTCTCCCAGTTACCGGGCGCTTGGGGGAAACGCGTTCCGCGGTGGCGGGGACTGCGCCACATCGGAGAGGCCCGTCGTACAACCCCACGGGCCCCACGCGTGTCCTCACTTCGTGATCACAGACAGATTCCGCGCCGGGCTGCGCGTGGGGGCCGCCGGGCTCGCCATGGCCCTGCCCTCGGCCTGCCTCGTCTTGGCGGCGCCCTCCGCCGCGGCCGCCGTGACCTGCGGCGACACCACGTTCAAGCGGACGTTCTACACCAATACGTCGTTCTCGGGTACGCCGAAGAAGACGGACTGCGACACCACCGTCGATCAGAACTGGACGGGCGCTCCGCTCTCCGGGATGGCCACGAACAACTTCTCCGTGCGCTGGTCGCTCACCCGGGACTTCGGTTCGGGCGGCTGCTTCACCTACCGCCTCTCCGGCACGGACGGCCTGCGCCTGTACGTGGACGGCGTCCGCAAGGTGAACAAGTGGACGAACACCGGTGACTCCGGCAACAGCGTTCCGGGCACCTTCTGCATCGGCTCGGGCAGCCACACCGTCCGCGTCGACCACGCGAACTGGACGGGTCTGTCCCAGGTGAAGTTCACCTGGCCCGCCTCCTCCGACAGCAAGGCGCCGCTGGCCCCGACCGGCATCACCACCTCGTACGACGCGGCGACCGGCAAGGCGACCGCGAGCTGGAAGAAGAACCGCGAGCTGGACATCGACCACTACCGGGTCCTGGTGGAGACCTCCACGTCCGGGGTGGCGCGTTGGGACACCACCGGCACCAGCACCTCGTACGCGCTGCCGAAGGACGGCCGGACGTACCGGTTCTGCATCCAGGCCGTCGACAAGTGGACGAACTACGGCGCCACCGCGTGCGGCCCGTACGTCACCACGCCGGACAAGACGGCCCCGGCCGTCCCGGCCGTGCGTACCTCGGACGTCACGGTGTCGAACGACGTGGGCACGCCGCGCGTCAACGTCTGGCTGGGCCAGGTGCAGCCGTCCGACGGCCCCGTGTTCACGCTGTGGCGGGCCACGGCCGAGGCGGGCCCGTACACCAAGGTCTCGACGCTCGACCTGCGCGAGACCCCGGATGAGCAGTACCTGTACGACGAGACACCCGCCGAGAAGCAGACGTACTACTACACGGCGTCGGCCACCGATGGCGCCGGCAACACCTCTGCTCGCACCACACCCGTCGCGGTGACCACGCCGGACACCTCGGCGCCGGGTGCGGTGACGGGCCTCGCGGCCAAGGCGGACGCCGACAAGGTCGCGCTGACCTGGGCCGCGCCGACCGACGACGCGGTGCGCTGGCAGGTGTACGGGGCCGACGGCACCGCGACACCCGCCCTGCTCGGCACCGCCACGGCCGCCGCGTACTCCGACACCACGGCGAAGCCGGGCGTCACCCGCACGTACACCGTGTACGCGATCGACGGGGCCGGACACCGCTCGTCCGGGGTGAAGATCTCCGCGCGACGCCAGGTGGCGCCGGCCCTGCCCGTGTACCTGAGCCCGGACGCGGACGGCCGTCCCGTGCTGCGGTTCAGGGTGGCGGCGGACAACGACCACAGCGGCGGCTTCCGGGTCTACTCCGGCACTTCCGCGTCCACGGTCCGCACGACCCTGCGTGCCTGCGACCCGAAGGAGACCTTCAGCACGTCGACGTACATCGAGTACAGCTGCGTGCTCACCGACTTCGGCGGCTCGACGGACCGGTACGTCACCGTCCTCGCGGTGGCCGGCAACGGAGTCACCTCGAGCGACTTCAAGGCGGTCCGGTACGACGACACCACGGCGCCGCCCGCCACGGCGGGCCTCACCGCGACCCCCGAACCGTGGGGAACGGCCCTGCGCTGGGACGCCTCCACCGCCGCCGACGTGCACGCGTACTGGCTGCGGGCAGGCCGGCCGGAGACGGTCGGCGGAGTGCGGACCTGCGCGGGCGGCACCACGGAGGTCCTCGACGGGGACGCCACGTCCTTCCAGGACACGGCGGGCCTGCCGGACGGCGAGGACCGCTGCTGGGAGGTGCGCACGGTGGACGGCTCGAACAACTACTCCGAGCCGGTCACCGTCTACGCCACCGAGCAGGACACCCGCCCCACGGAGGCGACCCCTCCGGGCTCCCCCCTCACGGGTCTGGAGGCCGTGGAGAACGCCGGTGACGTGGCCCTGAACTGGGACACCCTCGATGGCGCCACCAGCTACCGGGTCTACCGCTGGGACCGCGCCACGGGCACGTACGAGCGGATCGCCGACGGCGCGCTGGAGAACCCGAACACGGCGCAGTTCCGTCACTACCGCGACGAGAACGCCCCCACCGGGACTGCTGCCTACTACCGGGTGACGGCGGTGTACGCGGACGGCACCGAGTCGGCTCCGGCGCTCGCGGCCGTGACGCTGGCGCCCGCGTCCTGACGGGACCGCCACCGGGGGCGGGCGGGCGGGAATCCATGCGACCGCCCGCCCGCCCCCATGGGAGACTGGAGACGTTTTCTGCATCTCTTCTGTACTCCTACGAGCGGAACGGCAACCACTCCATGGCCTCGGTCACGTCCCTCACGTCCTCCGTCCACCAGCGTCTCGCCGACGCCCTCAGCGCCGCCCTCCCCGAGGCCGGTGCGGGCGCGGACCCGCTGCTGCGACGTAGCGACCGGGCCGACTACCAGGCCAACGGGATTCTGGCGCTCGCCAAAAAGGCGAAGGCGAACCCGCGTGAGCTGGCCACGCAGGTCGTCGAGCGGATCACGACCGGCGATCTGCTCGCCGACGTCGAGGTCTCGGGCCCCGGCTTCCTGAACATCACGGTCACCGACAAGGCGATCACCGAGACGCTGGCGGCCCGCGCCGCCGACGGCGACCGCCTCGGCGTCCCGCTGAAGGACAACGCGGGCGTCACGGTCATCGACTACGCCCAGCCGAACGTGGCGAAGGAGATGCACGTCGGCCACCTGCGGTCCGCCGTGATCGGCGCCGCGATGGTCGAGATCCTGGAGTTCACCGGCGAGAAGGTCGTCCGGCGTCACCACATCGGCGACTGGGGCACCCAGTTCGGCATGCTCATCCAGTACCTCCTGGAGCACCCGCACGAGCTGGACCACGAGGGCGGCAAGGAGGACGGCGAGGCGGCGATGTCGTCGCTGAACCGGCTCTACAAGGCCTCACGCGCGCTCTTCGACTCCGACGAGGAGTTCAAGGCCCGCTCACGGGACCGCGTGGTGGCCCTCCAGGCCGGGGACGCGGAGACCATCGCCCTGTGGCAGCGGTTCGTCGACGAGTCGAAGATCTACTTCTACTCGGTCTTCAACAAGCTCGACATGCAGATCGACGACCCGGACGTGGTCGGCGAGTCCGGCTACAACGACATGCTCGAGGAGACCTGCCGGATCCTGGAGGAGTCCGGCGTCGCCGTCCGCTCCGAGGGTGCGCTGTGCGTCTTCTTCGACGACGTGCTGGGCCCCGACGGCAACAAGGTCCCCCTGATCGTCAAGAAGTCGAACGGCGGCTACGGCTACGCCGCGACCGACCTCTCCGCGATCCGGGACCGCGTCCAGAACCTCAAGGCGTCGACGCTCCTCTACGTCGTGGACGCCCGGCAGTCGCTCCACTTCAAGATGGTCTTCGAGACGGCCCGCCGCGCCGGCTGGCTCAACGAGGACGTGAAGGCGCACCAGCTGGCCTTCGGCACGGTCCTCGGCAAGGACGGCAAGCCGTTCAAGACCCGTGAGGGCGAGACGGTGAGGCTGGTCGACCTCCTCGACGAGGCGATCGACCGCGCCACGTCCGTCGTGCGCGAGAAGGCCGAGAAGGTGGGCCTGACCGAGGAGGAGATCGTCGAGAACGGCGTGCACGTCGGCATCGGCGCGGTGAAGTACGCCGACCTGTCGACCTCCGCCGTGCGGGACTACAAGTTCGACCTGGACCAGATGGTGTCGCTGAACGGCGACACGAGCGTGTACCTCCAGTACGCGTACGCCCGTATCCGCTCGATCTTCGGCAAGGCGGGCGACCGCAGGCCTCTCGCGCACCCGGAGCTGGAGCTGGCCCCGGCGGAGCGGGCACTCGGCCTGCACCTGGACCAGTTCGGCGAGACGCTGGCCGAGGTCGCGTCGTCGTACGAGCCGCACAAGCTGGCCGCGTACCTGTACCAGCTGGCGTCGCTGTACACGACGTTCTACGACCAGTGCCCGGTCGTGAAGCCGGCGCCCGCGCCGGAGGTCGCCGAGAACCGGCTGTTCCTGTGCGACCTGACGGCCCGTACGCTGCACCAGGGCATGGCGCTCCTGGGCATCAGGACGCCCGAGCGCCTCTGACCCGGCCTCGGTCTTCCGGTACCCGGCAGCCCGATACGCCGACTGTGCCCCGCCGGGAGTTCCCGGCGGGGCACAGTCGTCCGGGCCCGGCGGCTAGGCGGCGCGCTCGCCCCAGCCGCCCGCCCCGATCGGGTAGTCGTAGCCGGGACGGCCGACATCCGCGCTCGTACGGAACGCCCGCCCCTGGTCGTCGACCTTCAGAACGCCGTGGCGGGTGCCGCTCGACCACTTCAGCTCCAGGACCCAACTGACGTCGTGGGCCTTGGTGTTCGCCTTGATGTAGAAGACCTCGGGGTCGCTCTCGCTGACCTTGTACGGGAAGTCCCGCTGCCCGTTCCTGGGCGCGGAGACCGGGCGGGGCGCGTCGAGGTCCACGCCGAACGACTTCGTCCCGACCCCGCCGCCGCAGCCCACGCCCATCGAGTAGTCGTTCCACGCGAGCGGCGCACCGGACTTCATGACACGGACGTCCAGGTCCTCCAGGACCACGGTGTCGCTGCCGGTCCCCTGGACGGTGAGCTTGATGAACTGCTCCCCCGAGGCGACCGCGCCGATCGCACCGACCCAGTTCGGGGCGTCCTGTTCGAGGGGCGGCGGGGGCACCTCGGCCGGCGGCCTGTCGATCAGGAAGTGCTGGCTGCAGGGGCTCTCGTAGACGTACGGGGTGGTGGCGACGGTCAGCGGAGTGCCGGTGCCTTCGCCTGCCGCCGGGGCGGACGGGGTGCCCGGCTCGGCACCGGCCGGGGCGCCGCTGCGGGACGGGCCCGCGGAGGGCTTGTGCTTGCGGCCCGGTGACGGGGACGCCGTACCGGACGGGTCCGCGGAACGGGCTCCCGGGGTGACGGACGAGGTGGCCCCGGCGCGATCCTTCCCGCCGCCGTCACCGCCTCTGCCCCCGGCGAGGTGCAGGGCGAACGCGCCGGCTCCCCCGGCCACGACGACGGCCACGGCGGCGGCGAGCACGACCGCGCGCCGCGAGCGGCGCTTCCCGGGGGCGGACGGGGGCGCCGCGTCGGGCACGGGCTCTGCATCGGCCGCGGGCGCCGCGTCGGGCACGGGCTCCGATGCCACCGCCGGGGGCTCCTCCACCGCCGCCACCGGCTTCGTCCTGCGCGCCGCGTCCGCGAGGACCCACAGCCGGTGCAGCTCGACGAGCTCATCGGGACCGGCCTTGCACAGCCGCGCCAGCCGCTCGACCGGCGCGTAGTCGACCGGCACCGCGTCCCCGTTGCAGTACCGGTGCAGCGTCGACGTACTCATGTGCAGCCGCTTCGCGAGTACGCCGTAACTCAGACCCGAGCGTTCCTTCAGCCCGCGCAGCAGCGTCGCGAACTCGGCCGTCCCGTCAGCCTCGGTCACCGTTCCCCAACCCCCTCATCCCATTCCGGCGTTCCAGGGCATGGTCGTTTCCCCAGGTCAGAGCCGGTACGAACGTTCCAGCGTCCCAAGTGGTCCTGCGGTGCTGGCGATCGGGACAGATCACCGCACAAGCTCTGGTCATCCAAGCACGCCGCTTCCGAAGGGGATCACCAGTGTCCATCGCCGCACCCGCCCGCTCCCGTGTCCGCCTCCTCACGGCCGCCGCCACCGTCGCCCTGGCC
Organism: Streptomyces sp. NBC_00569; assembly: GCF_036345255.1. Lineage (NCBI taxonomy): Bacteria > Bacillati > Actinomycetota > Actinomycetes > Kitasatosporales > Streptomycetaceae > Streptomyces > Streptomyces sp. NBC_00569. The sequence continues at coordinate 4,715,880 of NZ_CP107783.1, forward strand.
GCGCTCTCCCTGACCGCCTGCGACAACGGGGACGGGGTCCGCGACGAGGGCGCGTCGCAGCAGCCGTCGAAGTCGGCGCCGGCCGACGGCGACAACGGCAAGAACACGAGCGCCGGATCCACGACGGGCGACAGGACCGGCTCCGGTACGGGTGCCGGCAGCGGAAACGGCACCGCAAACGGCGCCACCGCCACCAAGCCGAAGCCCCGGCCCGCCTCCACCGGCAGGACCGACCCCACCGCCCGCGTCACGTGCAACGGCTCCACGGTCAAGGTCACCGCCCAGTCCGTCTCGCGCCCCGTCAACCACATGCTCCTGACGGTGACCAACACCGGCTCGAAGCGCTGCGACCTGTACGGCTACCCGGCCGTCCGCTTCGGCGAGGCCCAGTCGGTCCCGCCGGTGATCGAGGACTCGCAGCCGCAGGCGGTGGTCTCCCTGCCGCCGGGCCAGTCCGCCTACGCGGGCGTCGCACTCTCCGGCGGCGACGACGGCGGCGGCTCCAACGGGCGTACGGAGAAGACGCTCGAGGTGTTCTTCCAGGGCCGCAACACGAACGACGGCGGCCCCGGCGCCAAGGCCGCGCTGCCCGCGAAGGGCGCCTACATCGACGACTCGCTCAAGGTCACGTACTGGCAGCAGTCGATGAGCGACGCGCTGGCCTGGTGACCCGGTGACCTGCCGGACGTGAAAAAGCTGCCCCGCCGGTCATGTACCGGCGGGGCAGCGGTAGTTCAGGGATCGGGCGCGGTCACAGGCCGCGTGCGACCTCCGTCGCCCAGTACGTGAGGATCATGTTCGCACCGGCCCGCTTGATGCCGAGGAGCGTCTCCAGGATGGCCCGGTCACGCTCGATCCAGCCGCGCTGCGCGGCGGCCTCGATCATCGCGTACTCGCCGCTGATCTGGTACGCGGCGACCGGCACGTCCACCGACTCGGCGACCTTGGCGAGGACGTCGAGGTAGGGACCGGCCGGCTTGACCATCACCATGTCGGCGCCCTCCTCGAGGTCGAGCGCCAGCTCCCGCAGGGACTCCCGGACATTGGCCGGGTCCTGCTGGTACGTCTTGCGGTCGCCGGTCAGCGAGGAGCCGACGGCCTCACGGAACGGCCCGTAGAACGCCGACGAGTACTTCGCGGTGTAGGCGAGGATCGAGACGTCCTCCTTGCCGATGGTGTCGAGCGCGTCGCGGATCACCCCGACCTGCCCGTCCATCATGCCGCTGGGACCCACGACATGGGCGCCCGCGTCGGCCTGGACCTGCGCCATCTCGGCGTACCGCTCCAGCGTCGCGTCGTTGTCGACGCGCCCCTCGGCGTCCAGGACACCGCAGTGCCCGTGGTCCGTGAACTCGTCGAGGCACAGGTCGGACATGACGATGAGGTCGTCGCCGACCTCGGCGCGCACATCGCGCAGCGCCACCTGGAGGATGCCGTCGGGGTCCGTACCGGCCGTCCCGAGGGCGTCCTTCTTCGCGTCGTCCGGCACGCCGAAGAGCATGATCCCGGCGACCCCGGCCTCCAGCGCCTCGACGGCCGCCTTCTTCAGGGTGTCCCGGGTGTGCTGCACGACACCGGGCATGGACCCGATCTCGACCGGCTCGCCGATGCCCTCCCGCACGAACGCGGGAAGGATCAGGTCGGCCGGGTGCAGCCGCGTCTCGGCGACCATGCGCCGCATGGCGGGGGTGGTGCGCAGCCGTCGCGGCCGCGCACCCGGGAAGGATCCGTACTCCGTCACAACACCACTCCGTGTCTCACTGTCCCGTTGCCCCCGTTGTCCCCCGCTGTCCCTCGCGCCGGCAGCCGCCCTACGGCGCCGCCCGACGCCTCCGCGCACCGGGCCGCCGCTCGCTCGGCCGGGACACGGGGTCCCCCGCCTCGAGCGCGGCGGTACGCCGCCTGGCACCGAAGTCGGCCAGCGCCTGCGCCAGCCGGTGCACGGACGGCTCCGGAGACATGACGTCCACGCGCAGCCCGTGCTCCTCGGCGGTCTTGGCCGTCGCGGGGCCGATGCACGCGATCACGGTCACGTTGTGCGGCTTCCCGGCGATACCGACCAGGTTCCGCACGGTCGACGACGACGTGAACAGCACGGCGTCGAACCCACCGCCCTTGATCGCCTCGCGCGTCTCCGCCGGCGGCGGCGACGCCCGCACCGTCCGGTAGGCGGTCACGTCGTCGACCTCCCACCCGAGTTCGATGAGCCCGGCGACGAGCGTCTCGGTGGCGATGTCGGCGCGCGGCAGGAAGACACGGTCGATCGGGTCGAAGACCGGGTCGTACGGCGGCCAGTCCTCGAGGAGACCGGCGGCGGACTGCTCACCGCTCGGCACGAGGTCGGGCTTCACACCGAACGCGATGAGCGCGTTCGCGGTCTGCTCGCCCACCGCGGCGACCTTGATCCCGGCGAAGGCACGGGCGTCGAGCCCGTACTCCTCGAACTTCTCGCGCACGGCCTTGACCGCGTTCACCGAGGTGAAGGCGATCCACTCGTAGCGTCCGGTGACGAGGCCCTTGACCGCGCGCTCCATCTGCTGGGGCGTGCGCGGCGGCTCGACGGCGATCGTCGGCACCTCGTGCGGCACGGCGCCGTACGACGTGAGCTGGTCGGAGAGCGACGCCGCCTGCTCCTTGGTCCGCGGTACGAGCACCTTCCAGCCGAACAGCGGCTTGGACTCGAACCACGAGAGCTGGTCGCGCTGGGCGGCCGCGGAGCGCTCGCCGACCACGGCTATGACGGGGCGACCGCCCTCCGGGGAGGGCAGCACCTTCGCCTGCTTGAAGGTCTGGGCGATCGTGCCGAGCGTCGCGGACCAGGTCCGCTGGCGCGTCGTCGTACCGGCGACCGTGACGGTCAGCGGGGTGTCCGGCTTGCGGCCCGCCGAGACCAGCTCACCCGCGGCCGCAGCCACGGCGTCGAGCGTCGTCGAGACGACGACCGTGCCGTCGGACGCGCCGACCTCGGTCCAGCAGCGCTCGGAGGCGGTACGGGCGTCGACGAACCGCACGTCCGCGCCCTGCGCGTCCCGCAGCGGAACACCGGCGTACGCGGGCACACCGACAGCCGCCGCGATGCCGGGAACGACCTCGAAGGAGACCCCGCCGGCCGCGCAGGCCAGCATCTCCCCGGCCGCGTCGGTGTCGAGTCCGGGGTCGCCGCTGACGGCACGTACGACCCGCTTGCCGCCCCGCGCGGCCTCCATGACAAGATTGGCGCAGTCCCTCAACGCGGGGACCACGACGGCGGTTGACGCTTCGTCAGCAGCCGTCTGCCCCGGTGTGCCCGGGCTCTCCGCGCCGAGGACGGTCACGCCCGCCTTCGCGTGTGTGCGGACGACGTCGAGCACTTCGGGCTCGGCGATCAGCACATCCGCTCGGGCGAGCGCCTCCACGGCGCGCAGTGTCAGTAGTCCTGGATCTCCGGGACCGGCACCGAGGAAGGTGACGTGCCCGGTTGCCCAGGTGGCCGAAGGGTCAGAGGTGGTGGGGCTCAAAGTGCTCGCTCCCCCATCAGACCGGCCGCGCCCTTGGCGAGCATCTCGGTAGCGAGTTCGCGACCGAGCGCCAGCGCCTGGTCTTCCGTCTCGGGCACGGGACCGGTGGTGGACAGCTGCACCAGCGCGGAGCCGTCGGTCGTACCGACGACGCCGCGCAGGCGCATTTCGTTGGCAATCTGCCCGTCGGCCAGCAGGTCGGCCAGTGCACCCACAGGTGCACTGCAGCCGGCCTCCAGGGCGGCGAGCAGGGATCGCTCGGCGGTCACGGCGACTCGGGTGAACGAGTCGTCGAGCTCTCCGAGCATGGCGGCGAGGTCCGCGTCGGACGCGGAGCACTCGACCGCCAGAGCCCCCTGGCCGGGGGCGGGCAGAACAGTGTCGACCGCGAGGAAGTCCGTCACTTCCTCGATGCGGCCGATCCGGTTCAGTCCGGCGGCGGCGAGCACGACGGCGTCGAGCTCCCCGTTGTGCACGTAACCGACGCGGGTGTCGATGTTCCCGCGTATCGGCACGGTCTCTATGTGCATGCCGTGGCTGCGCGCGTACGCGTTCAGCTGCGACATGCGGCGCGGCGAACCGGTACCGACACGCGCTCCCTTCGGGAGCTGCGCGAAGGTCAGTCCGTCGCGGGCGACGAGTACGTCGCGCGGGTCCTCGCGCAGCGGCACAGCCGCCAGCGTGAGGTCCGGGTGGGGCGTGGTCGGCAGATCCTTGAGGGAGTGCACGGCGAAGTCGACGTCTCCGCGCAGCAGCGCCTCGCGCAGCGCCACGACGAAAACGCCGGTACCGCCGATCTGCGCCAGCTGCTCGCGGGAGGTGTCACCGTACGTGGTGATCTCGACCAACTCGACGGGCCGTCCCGTCACCTGCCGTACGGTCTCGGCCACGCGCCCCGACTGGGCCATGGCGAGCTTGCTGCGCCTGGTCCCGAGCCTGAGTGCCCTGTCCGTCATGATGCCCGGCCTCGATTCTTGGCTACCGGCTCGTTCAGCTCGTTCAGATCGGCCCGTGAGACGGCGGCGACCGCCTCCGGGTCGAGGTCGAAAAGGGTCCGCAGCGCGTCCGCGTACCCGGCACCACCGGGCTCGGCGGCCAGCTGCTTGACCCGTACGGTCGGCGCGTGCAGGAGCTTGTCCACGACGCGCCGCACGGTCTGGGTGATCTCCGCGCGCTGCTTCTCGTCGAGCTCCGGCAGGCGCCCGTCGAGCCGCGCGATCTCGCCGGTGACCACATCGGCGGCCATCGTGCGCAGGGCGACGACGGTCGGCGTGATGGTCGCGGCGCGCTGGGCGGCGCCGAACGCGGCGACCTCGTCGGAGACGATGCCCCGCACCTGGTCCACGTCGGTGGCCATCGGCGCGTCGGCCGAGGCCTCCGCGAGCGACTCGATGTCGACGAAGCGCACGCCGTCGATGCGGTGCGCGGCGCCGTCGATGTCGCGCGGCATCGCGAGGTCGAGGAGCGAGAGCCCGCCCGTACGCCCCTGGGTGGCGCGCAGGATCTGGGCCTCGGTCAGGACGAGGCCGGTCGCTCCGGTGCAGGAGACGACGACATCGGCACGTGTCAGTTCGCCGCCGACGGCGTCCATGGGAACCGCTCGCGCGGCCACCCCGGTACCGCCGGGCTCGCCCAGGCTGTGCCCGTGCTGCTCTGCGAGCAGGTGCGCGAGACGCTCGGCGCGCTCCAGCGTGCGGTTGGCGACGACGACCTCGGCGACCCCGGCGCGCGCGAGCGTCGCCGCGGCCAGCGACGACATCGAGCCCGCGCCGATCACCAGGGCGCGCTTGTCCTTGGCCCATACGTCGACGGGGCGCCCGGCGGCCAGCTGCTCCAGGCCGAACGTGACCAGGGACTGGCCCGCACGGTCGATCCCGGTCTCCGAGTGGGCCCGCTTGCCGACCCGCAGGGCCTGCTGGAACAGGTCGTTGAGGAGGCGGCCCGCGGTGTGCAGCTCCTGGGAGCGCGCGAGGCCGTCCTTGATCTGGCCGAGGATCTGGCCCTCGCCCACGACCATCGAGTCGAGCCCGCACGCCACCGAGAAGAGGTGGTGGACGGCCCGGTCCTCGTAGTGCACATAAAGATAAGGAGTGAGCTCCTCGAGACCGACGCCGCTGTGCTGGGCGAGCAGCGTCGAGAGCTCGGCGACGCCCGCGTGGAACTTGTCCACGTCGGCGTACAGCTCGATGCGGTTGCACGTCGAGAGCACCGAGGCCTCGACGGCGGGCTCGGCGGCGAGCGTGTCCTGGAGCAGCTTCGCCTGGGCGTCCGTTGAGAGCGCGGCGCGCTCGAGGACGCTCACGGGGGCGCTGCGGTGGCTCAGGCCTACGACGAGGAGACTCATGCCTGCATCACGGCGGGGACGTCCCCGTCGGGTCCCTTGCGGGCCGGCTTCGCCGCGGCGGCCGGGGCATCGGTGCCGGCTTCCTCCGCCGTGTCGTCCTGGCCCTCGCCGGCCTTGCGCTGCTCATGGAAGGCGAGGATCTGGAGCTCGATGGAGAGGTCGACCTTGCGCACGTCGACGCCGTCCGGAACGGACAGGACGGTCGGCGCGAAGTTGAGGATCGAGGTGACACCGGCGGCGACGAGCCGGTCGCAGACCTGCTGGGCCGCGCCCGCGGGCGTCGCGATGACGCCGATGGACACACCGTTGTCGTCGATGATCTTCTCGAGGTCGTCGGCGTGCTGCACGGCCATGCCCGCGACGGACTTGCCGGTCATCGCCGGGTCGGCGTCGATCAGGGCGGCGACGCGGAAGCCACGGGAGGCGAACCCGCCGTAATTGGCCAGAGCGGCGCCGAGATTACCGATACCGACCATCACGATCGGCCAGTCCTGGGTGAGGCCGAGTTCGCGGGAGATCTGGTAGACGAGGTACTCGACGTCGTAGCCCACACCGCGAGTGCCGTACGAGCCGAGGTACGAGAAGTCCTTGCGCAGCTTCGCGGAGTTGACCCCCGCGGCGGCCGCGAGCTCCTCGGACGAGACCGTGGGAACCGAGCGCTCCGACAGGCCGGTGAGGGCCCGGAGGTACAGCGGAAGGCGGGCGACGGTGGCCTCGGGAATTCCTCGGCTGCGGGTCGCCGGTCGGTGAGTTCGGCCAGTTGCCACGGTGCTCCTGCGGGTAGAGCGGGGCTGCGGGCGGTCGTACGTCCCAGGACCGCCCCGTCGAATGCAGGCTATGTCTTTGTGAACGCGTGCACAAAGATGGTGTCCGATTTGCCCGGGCAACGTGACCGGGGTCACGCGCCCCTGGCGCGCGCATATGGAACCGGCGCGCAAGCCGCTTCGTTGCCTGCTTGAAGGGGGCAAAACCGCACACTCTCCTCTACGATCCGCGCCCCCGAGACCAAACCGCCCTCGATCCTAAGCGACTTTCCGGACCACTTGGACTGCTCGGTCAGTGACGGTCGCTACTCCCCCGCGGACCAGCGGCGGATCAGCCCGTCAGCGCACGCCGAAGTCGATCTTCGTTCACCTTCCAGAAGTCATGCTGTGCTCCGTCCACGAGCACGACGGGGATCTGCTCCCAGTACAAGCGGTACAGCTCCTCGTCCTGAGTGATGTCCTTCTTCTCCCAGGGCGCACCGAGCTCGCCGCACACCTTCTCGATCACCTCCTGTGCGTCGTCGCACAAATGGCAGCCGGGCTTCCCCACCAGGGTGACCAGACGCTCCTCGGGGCTCTTCTTCTCGCTCCGGCGAAAAATGGGGCTCATACCGGCCATTCTCGCTCCGCAGACGCCTCCCGGCGCACCTCTCCCGCCAGTTGTTTAACGACTCGGTCGCGGAGAGTTCACAACGCCGAATCCTCACGACTCCGGAACCACCGAACGAACTGGCTATGCTCACGACATGGCCGCTCTCGGATGGCTCACACCCCGTAGGCGCTCCGCCACCGCGCGGAGCGTATTGGCTGGCGAGGCCTCGGCCGAGGCCGCCCGCAAGTCGTCGCAGGAGCTGGAACAGCTCGGCGAGGCGACACAGCCCGACGAAGGCACCCCGGAAACGGAGTTCCCTGTCGTCGGCGACGACAGGGCCGCCGCCTTCTTCGACCTCGACAACACCGTCATGCAGGGCGCCGCGATCTTCCACTTCGGGCGCGGCCTCTACAAGCGGAAGTTCTTCCAGCGCCGCGAGCTGGTCAAGTTCGGCTGGCAGCAGGCCTGGTTCAGAATCGCCGGGGTCGAGGATCCCGAGCACATGCAGGACGCCCGCGACAGCGCGCTGTCCATCGTCAAGGGCCACCGCGTCGCCGAGCTGATGTCCATCGGCGAGGAGATCTACGACGAATACATGGCCGAGCGCATCTGGCCCGGCACCCGCGCCCTCGCCCAGGCCCACCTGGACGCGGGCCAGAAGGTGTGGCTCGTCACCGCGGCCCCCGTGGAGACCGCGACGATCATCGCCCGCCGCCTCGGCCTGACCGGCGCCCTCGGCACGGTCGCCGAGTCCGTCGGCGGCGTCTACACGGGCAAGCTCGTCGGCGAACCCCTGCACGGCCCCGCGAAAGCCGAGGCCGTACGCGCCCTCGCCTCCGCCGAGGGCCTCGACCTCAACCGCTGCGCCGCGTACAGCGACTCGCACAACGACATCCCGATGCTGTCGCTCGTAGGACATCCGTACGCGATCAATCCGGACACCAAACTGCGCAAGCACGCACGCGAACGTGACTGGCGGCTGCGCGACTACCGCACGGGCCGAAAGGCCGCGAAGGTCGGCATCCCGGCCGCGGCGGGAGTCGGCGCACTGGCCGGTGGCACGGCCGCGGCGGTCGCCCTGCACCGGCGCCGCCGCTGACCCGCGGCGCTCCCGGGCGGGAGCGCCGATCGCGCCCTCTTACCCCTGCACGGCTCCCGCCAGTCCCGTTGGTTCAACTCGGCCACAAGACGTCCCGCGCTCAGACGGAACATGACCTAATCCGATCAATAAGCGGTCACTCTCCGGTACTTGAACCGACTCCGTTCAGTTACGGAAGCGACGTAATCGGTGATTTGAGCAACTGGGTGTAGCGCTCCCTGCACGAAGCGTTATTCTCCTCAGACGCAAACCGGTACCCACACGTCAACACGACGAGTGAACGGTCCCGCACTGCACGTGATGGAAGCTCTGCCTCTGGGAGTCCCGTGTACCCACACGTCGGGGTTGACGCCTCGGGCCTGGCTACGCTGCGCGCAACGGTCTCGGACCGCTTGCGCGGCTTCGTCCCCACCGCGTACGCCGTCCCCGCCCTCGCCGTCGCGGCACCCGCCGCGAACGGCCCTACCGGTCCTTGCTATGCCCTGGCTGACGGGAGCACCACGGTCGGAAGACGAGCCCGCTCCGGTTCCGCCGGCACGTCCACCGCACGCCGCCCCGCCGCGGACAGCGACAGCGCCCGCATGATGGATCTCGTCGAGCGCGCCCAGGCGGGCGAGGCCGACGCGTTCGGCCGTCTCTACGACCAGTACAGCGACACCGTCTACCGCTACATCTACTACCGCGTCGGCGGGAAGGCGACGGCCGAGGATCTCACCAGCGAGACCTTCCTGCGGGCCCTGCGCCGCATCGGCACGTTCACCTGGCAGGGTCGCGACTTCGGCGCCTGGCTGGTCACGATCGCGCGGAACCTGGTCGCCGACCACTTCAAGTCGAGCCGATTCCGCCTCGAAGTGACCACCGGCGAAATGCTCGACGCGAACGAGGTCGAGCGCAGCCCCGAGGACTCCGTCCTGGAGTCCCTGTCGAACGCCGCCCTGCTCGACGCGGTGCACCGGCTCAACCCTCAGCAGCAGGAGTGCGTGACCCTGCGCTTCCTGCAGGGCCTCTCGGTCGCCGAGACCGCCAAGGTCATGGGCAAGAACGAGGGCGCGATCAAGACGCTCCAGTACCGCGCCGTGCGCACCCTGGCGCGCCTGCTCCCGGACGACGCCCGTTAGCGCCCGGTGGGGCCCACCCCATCCGACGCGTCGCTCTGTAGCCGTCAACTCACCTTCTGTGAGGGGCAGATGGGATCGCGGTCCGATCATCCGCCGTCCGTAACCCAAGTGCCGCGTCGCTCGTTATGCGGGATGCAGGCTCCCTGTGGTCACTCCCCGACTGCTTCCACTCACTCGATCGTGTGGAAGCGCTCAGGGTGTGCAACCCTCAGGACCCCCTGGGGAGTCGACCGTCATGACGAGAGGAGGTGCCGCCAGTGATCGCGAACGTATCGGCACACCGGCGGGCGAACGCCTTCGCCCAGGCCCTGGAGGAGCAGTCCGACCGGGAAGCTGCGGCCGTACAGCAAGAAGAGCCCCCCGCCGAACCAGGCGAGCAGGGCAAGCTGTTGGCTCTGGCGACCGGACTGGACGAGCTGCCCAAGCCTGAGCTTGACCCCGAGGTCAAGGTGGTTCAACGAGCCCAGCTCGTGGCCGCCATGGAGGCCATGCTGCTCGAAGGCACGGCTGCGGGGGGTGCGGGACCAGGCCCTTCCGTGCCCGAGCAGCGCGCGCGCAAGGGCGCTCACCGGGCGAGCCCACTGCGGAAGTTGCGACCCCGCTCACGCCTGTCCAAGGGCATCGCGGCCGGCGGCCTCACCGTCGGTGTCGCCGCGGGGGCCTTCGGCGGCGTCGCCGCTGCCAGCTCCGACGCCCTCCCCGGTGACCACCTCTACGGACTGAAACGCGGGATGGAGGACCTGAAACTCGGCATGGCCGACGGCGACTCCGACCGCGGCCGGCTCTATCTCGACCAGGCCTCCACCCGCCTGAGCGAAGCGCGCCGGCTCATGGAGCGCGGCCGCAGCGGACAGCTCGACCACGAGTCCCTCGGCGAAGTCAGGCGCACGCTCTCCGGCGTCCAGTACGACGCCTCCGAGGGCCACCGCCTGCTCCTCGAGGCCTACCGCAGGGACGGCTCGCTCGGCCCCATCCAGGCCCTGTCGTCGTTCACCCGGTCCCACCGCGAGAACTGGGACGCGCTGCGTGACCGCCTGCCCGTACAACTCGGCGACGTGGGCGCACAGGTCAGCTCGGTCTTCGACGCCATAGACCAAGAGGTCGACCCGCTGCGGTCCCTGCTCCCGCAGGCCCCCGAAAAGGATGGCCGCACCGGCGGACAGCCCGGCATCCACGGCAGGACGCCCGGCTCCTCCGGCACCGACCGCTCCACCCCGACGGCCGGCGGAGCCTCGCACGGCCACCAGGACAGCTCGGGCAAACCCCGCCCGTCCTCCTCCGGAACCCACGACGACGGCCTCCTCGACAACACCACCGGCGGTCTCCTCGATCCGCCCGAGGACGACACCAGCCCCACCCCGTCCGAAGGCAGACACACCACCCCGAAGCCCGACGTCACCCTCCCGCCCCTTCTCCCAGGCCTGCTGCCCGGCCTGGGAATCGACAGCGAGGACGCGGACTAGTCACTGCGTCACGTGTTTACGTGAAGGGGGCGGCCACCAAATCCGGTGACCGCCCCCTTCACGTATGTCTAGTTCACGTATGTCTAGATCCCCATGCCCCTACGTCCCTACCGGCACTTCCCCCGGCCCGGACCGCCAGGTTGAACATCAACATCGGATCCTCAGCCGCCTCCGGCGGAAGACCATCCGTCGGAATCGGCTCACCGAACTGAATCGTCCACTTCGTCGGCAACGGCACCGCACCCAACGGACCGAGCCACGGGAACGTCGGCGTGATCGGGAAGTAAGGGAACCCGAGAAGCCGCGCCGGCGACCTCTCCGCATCGCCGCCCTCGCACCGCTCCGCGGGCTTCGGACGTCTGCGCCGGACTCCGTCCGTCGGACCGAACGCAGTAGGCGTCAGAAGAACACAGACCTCCGCTGCACCAGCAACTTGTACAGCGTGTGCTGGATCTGCTCCCTCACCTGGTCCGTCAGGTTGAACATCAACATCGGATCCTCAGCCGCCTCCGGCGGAAAACCGTCCGTCGGAATCGGCTCACCGAACTGAATCGTCCACTTCGTCGGCAACGGCACCGCACCCAACGGACCGAGCCACGGGAACGTCGGCGTGATCGGGAAGTAAGGGAACCCGAGAAGCCGCGCCAGGGTCTTCGCGTTGCCGATCATCGGGTAGATCTCCTCCGCCCCGACGATCGAGCACGGCACGATCGGTGTGCCGGCCTTCAGCGCCGTCGAGACGAAGCCACCGCGCCCGAACCGCTGGAGCTTGTACCGCTCGCTGAACGGCTTGCCGATGCCCTTGAACCCCTCCGGCATCACGCCGACCAGCTCGCCCCGCTCCAGAAGCCGCTGCGCGTCCTCCGCACAGGCCAGCGTGTGGCCGGCCTTGCGCGCCAGCTCGTTGACCACCGGCAGCATGAACACGAGGTCCGCGGCCAGGAGCCGCAGATGCCGGTTCTGCGGATGGTTGTCGTGCACGGCGACCTGCATCATCACGCCGTCCAGCGGCAGCGTCCCCGAGTGATTGGCGACGATCAGCGCACCGCCGTCCGCCGGAATGTTCTCGATGCCCTTCACCTCGACCCGGAAGTACTTCTCGTACAGGGGCCGCACCAGGGACATCAGAACCTGGTCGGTGAGTTCCTTGTCGTAGCCGAACTCGTCGACGTCGTAATCGCCCGTCAGGCGCCGCCGCAGGAACGCGAGGCCGCCCGCGATGCGCCGGTCCAGGCCGCCACCGGCCTGCGGCCGCTCCCGCGGATCCGGTTCCCGCGCGGCGGCCGGTGGGGACGGCTCGTGGTCCTGCTGCCCGGGCAGCGGCGCGACCTCGCGTACGGCCGCGGGCTCGCCCTTGCGCCGGCCGCTCGCGCCACGGCGGCGCGGAACCACCTTGCCGGCGCCGGTCCGCGACCGGTCGTCGTCGAACGGAATGACCTTGGCATCCGCCATCGTTGATGCGCTCCTCAGCTGGCGCTCTGCGTCGGGGGGTGGCCGCCGCCCAGGAAGGGCAGCGAGGCGATCCGGTCGACGGCCCCCGCGAGGGCCTCCGGCGGCAGAAGTCCGGGCCCGCGGCCACGGATGAACTCCGCGAAGGTCTCCGCCGTCGTGTACTCGGGCCGGTAGCCCAGTGTCTCGCGCATCTGGGCCGTCGACACGACCCGCCCGTGCGTGAGCAGCCTGATCTGCTCGGGCGAGAAGTCCGTCGCGCCCAGCGTACGCAGGGCCGATCCCACCCAGGTCACGGCCGGCAGGAACACCGGCACCGTCGGCCGCCCGAGCCGGCGCGAGCACTGCGACAGGAGCAGCACGCCGTCACCGGCGACATTGAAGGTGCCGCTGTTGAGCGTCCCCCGTGCCGGCTCGTGCGACGCGATCCGCAGCACCTCGATGACATCGTCCTCGTGCACGAACTGCAGCCGCGGGTCGTAGCCGAGGACGGTCGGCAGGACCGGCAGCGAGAAGTACTCGGCGAGCGGCGAATCGGCGGCGGGACCAAGGATGTTCGCGAACCGCAGCACGCACACCGCGACGTCGGGCCTGCGCCGGGCGAACCCGCGCACATACCCCTCGACCTCCACCGTGTCCTTGGCGAAGCCACCGCTGGGCAGCGACTTGGGCGGCGTCGTCTCGGTGAACACGGCCGGGTCGCGCGGCGCGGACCCGTACACGTTCGTACTGGACTTCACCACGAGCCGCTTGACCGCCGGCGACTTCTGGCACGCGCCGAGCAGCTGCATCGTGCCGATGACGTTGGTCTCCTTGACGGAGCCCCGGCCGCCGCTGGCCAGCGGGGTACCCGTGACGTCCAGGTGGACGACCGTGTCGACGGAGTGCTCCGCGAGCACCCGGGCGATCGCCGGCTGCCTTATGTCCGCCTGGAGGAAGTCGGCGCCCCCCAGATGATGCGCGGGCGCCACCGCGTCCACAGCGATCACCCGGTCCACCTCGGGATCACGCTGGATGCGTCGTACGAAACGGCCCCCGAGCTGCCGGGCCACCCCGGTCACGAGCACGACCTTGCCCAAGATCAGCGCCTACCTTCCGTCGCAGCCCTGCCGCGCCCCAGTCTCCGCACCGCCGGGCTCTCGTCGCCACGTTAGCGGGTCGATGTTGCGCTGTGATGACCGCGCGATGCAGGAAGTGACGACAGCCACAGACGTACGTACAGACCGAGGTCGCCGGGACGTGGCCCTACGCTCCCACACAACCCCGCGAAACCGGCCCCATAAGGCCCATGGCACGACTGTGGCCCCCCCACCGGACGGTGGAGGGGCCACAGAGCGCGCTTGTTGCAGCGGTCGCCTACTTCTTGTTGCGACGCTGCACGCGGGTGCGCTTCAGCAGCTTGCGGTGCTTCTTCTTGGCCATCCGCTTACGCCGCTTCTTGATAACAGAGCCCACGACTACCCTCGCTCACTTCTCTTCACTCGGTGCGGGGCGTCTGGGCCCACACGACCTACGTCGGCCTAGCCTACCCGGCCCAGCGCTGAGCCTGTAATCGAGGATCCCGGAGGATGCCGTCAGGCCGTCCCCACCCCCACGTAGGACTCGCGGAGGTACTCGTGAACCGCTTGTTCCGGGACTCGGAAAGACCTTCCGACCCGGATCGCGGGCAGATGACCACTGTGCACCAGTCGGTACACGGTCATCTTCGAGACTCGCATCACCGAGGCGACTTCCGCCACGGTCAGGAACTGCACCTCGTTCAGAGGCCTACTCTCACCAGCAGCCATGACACACCTGAACCTTCCGCACTCGACGGCCACCGGCTTCCCCTTCCGGTGACTCAACGTCGTTGCGTGCTCACTCCCCAGAGTAGGGGCGTGTGGTGCGAGTGGGGAAGAGGAGCAGCGGATGGCCGCCTACTGTGACAGACACGCTCGATTGAGTACATAGCGAGTAAGCGGTCGGTAGTAATCAGACCGCACAGCGTCATCAAGCGGAACGACTACGGACACCTGCCCCTCGACCTCCCCCACGAACAGCGCGGGATCATCCGTATCCGCGAGCCCGATGGCATCGAACCCCAACTGACCTGCGCCGCAGACCCATCCATGGTCACCCACGACCAGCTCCGGCAGGGGCCCGCCGGCCTGCGCGGCGGCCGCCAGCACCGTACGAACCGGGAGGGGTGAATGGGTGTGTGCGCCGGTCTCACTCCCCGGCCCACGCGCGCCGGGTTCCCGCACCAGCGCGACTCCATGGACGTAGTCGAGGTCGTACGTACGTAGACCGAACCGGGTCGTTATGTCGACACTCTCACCCTGCGCGGGGGTGAGGACAGGACATCCCGCTGCCGACAGAGCGTCCGCCAACGCGGCGTAGAAACCGAGGAGTCGATGCGGGTGACCCGTCCCGAACAGCACCGGGACACGGCCCCGCGCGGCCTCACCGAGCCGCTTCGCGAACGCGTCGAGCGCGGCCAGCGTCCGCTCCGGATCGATCACGTCGAACCCCGAGGTGTCCCCCGGATCGCCCGACACCCCGCACTTGTCGGCCATCAGCGCGAGCAGATCCCGCTGCCCCCAGCTCCACTCCGGGTCCAGGCCCAGAAGTATCCGGGGATCCCTGGCCGCGAAGAGCCGATAGCTGCGCAGACTCACCTCTCGGGAGGTCGCAACGGGCCCGGCCAGATGGGCGGCCAGCAGATGCGCACGCAGCGCTCCGGTGCTCAACACCCGTGTGATGCTGACGCATTGGGGTCCCTCGCATCCCTAAAACCCCGAAAACACCCCACACTTGGCGTAACGCCCCGTACTCTCACGTGCCGTCCACCCTCACACCGCTACGGCAAGAGCCCCCGCAGCGGGAACACCGCACGCCGAGTCGCCAGAACCGCCTGATCGAGCCGGTCCGCCGGGTCGTACCCCGACTCCCACTCCTGGTACGAGACCGGCCACCGCCCGTCCGTCATCCGGGTGGGAGCCAACTGCCGCGTCCTGGCGAACACTTCCTGCCGCCAGCTCTCCGGAATCACCGTCTCGGGCGCGACCTCGTGCCCGGCGGCGATCCCCACCAGATGCGACCAGGACCGCGGCACCACGTCCACCACGGCGTACCCGCCACCACCCAGCGCGACCCACCGCCCGTCCGCATACTCGTGCGCCAGCTCATGACAGGCGACCTGCACGGCGCGCTGCGCGTCGAGCGACACCGCCAGATGCGCCAGCGGGTCCTCGAAGTGCGTGTCGGCCCCGTGCTGCGTCACCAGGACCTGCGGCCTGAACTCCGCCAGCAACTCGGGCACGACGGTGTGAAAAGCCCGCAGCCATCCCGCGTCCCCGGTCCCCGCCGGCAACGCCACATTGACCGCCGACCCCTCCGCCCTACCGTCGGCCCCCGTCTCCTCGGGCCACCCGGTCTGCGGAAACAGCGTCCGCGGATGCTCGTGCAGCGAGATGGTGAGCACCCGCGGGTCCTCCCAGAACGCCGCCTGCACCCCGTCCCCGTGGTGCACGTCCACATCCACGTACGCGACGCGCTCGGCACCCAGCTCGAGGAGACGAGCGATGGCCAGCGCCGCGTCGTTGTAGACACAGAACCCGGAAGCACTCCCGGGCATCGCATGGTGCAGCCCGCCCGCGAAGTTCACCGCGTGCAGCGCCTCACCCCGCCACACGGCCTCCGCAGCGCCCACGGACTGCCCTGCGATCAGCGCCGACACATCGTGCATCCCGGCGAAGGCCGGATCGTCGACCGTCCCCAGCCCATAGGCACCGTTCGCCGAAGCCGGATCGGCGGACGCGGCCTTGACCGCCTCCACATAGTCCTCGCGGTGCACAAGCCGCAGCGTCGACTCACCCGCCCGCTTGGCGGCGACGACGTCCACCTCACGATCGAGCCCAAGAGTCCCGACGAGACTTCTCGTCAGGGCCAGCCGGACCGGATCCATCGGGTGATCCGGGCCGAAGTCATAGCCCGTTACTGCCTCGTCCCACATCAGCTGTGCGCGGCCGCTCATGTCCGTCACCGTATCGGTCCGCCGCAGGGGCGAAGGACCGGGCGTACACGAGTGTCACGAGCACCAACACCATGGGAACGAGCATCGCCCCCCGGTAGTTCCACGCATCGCCCAGAGCACCCACAAGGGGCGAACCGATCAGAAATCCCACATAGTTGAAGACATTCAGCCGGGCAATCGCCGAATCCGAAGCGTTCGGGAAGAGCCTGCCCGCAGCGGCGAACGTCTGCGGCACGATCACGCACAACCCGAGCCCCAGCAGCGTGAACCCGAGCATCCCCACCCAGGGCCCCGGCGCCACCGCCACGACAGCGAACCCGAGCGCCGCCACCACGGCCCCGAACCGCACCACCACGACCGCCCCGAACCGCCGCACCCCGAAATCCCCGAGCGCCCGCCCCACCAGCGTCATCACCATGTAGACGTTGTACGGAACCGTCGACAGCTGCTCCGAACTGCCCAGCACGTCCTGGAGGTACTTCGCACTCCAGTTGGAGACCGTCGAATCCCCGATGTACGCGAACGTCATCACCAGACACAGCGGCAACAGCAGCTTGAACACCACGGGGCCACCCGAGGCGCCCTGAACGCCGTCACCGGCGCCGCTCTCCCCGTCGACGTACCAGCGACTCCCCACGAACGCCGCGGGCAACAGCAGCACGACCACCGGCAGATACGACACGAACAGCGAGAGCTCCCAGTGCGCCCCCACCCACGCGAGCGACGCCCCCACGATCCCGCCCAGGCTGTACGCCGCATGAAACCCGAGCATGATGCTGCGCCCGTACGCCCTCTGCAGGCTCACCCCGAGCATGTTCATGGACGCGTCCAGCGCACCCACCGCGAGCCCGAACGCCCCCAGCGCCAGGGCCGCTTGCCACAGCGAGTCCCCCGCCCCGACCCCGAGCAGAGCCAGCAGCACAACCGGCTGCGACCACCGCAGGACCCGGCTGGGCCGCACCTTCTTGACCAACTTCTCGGTGCACACGCTCCCGACGCCGGCCAGGATCGGCACCGCAGCGAGAAAGACGGGCAACAGCCCATCAGATATGCCGTACTGATCCTGGATGGCCGGTATTCGAGTCACCAGGAGCGCGAACGCGGCACCCTGCACCAAGAAACTGAACGCCAGCGAGCCTCTGCCACGCCGCAGCACTTCTGTCATGGCCGCACAGCGTATGCCCCAGATCTACCCGTGGGTAGATAGATCTCGACGCATCTCGAACGAAAGTTCCCGGCCGCCGTCATCGGGCGACCGGGAAGAGGCTGTGCGCTGCGGACGGACCGGAGCCGTATCAGGCGACGCGCTCCACCCGCGCCCGGCCATGGGCCAGCTCCTCCTCGACCATGCGCTCCATGGGCCCTACGGCCAGACGCCCGCCGAACCGGATGGCCAGGACCACAGCACCCGCCATGATCACATTGCCCAGCCACACCATCGTGTCGATCGGCAGCGTGTACGCCCCCACGATCCGGACCACGCACTCCGTGACCAGCGCCAGACCCCACACCGCGGTGAACATGCGCTCGGCCCGCACAAAGCGGCCCGGCCCCGCCGACAGACGCTCCCAGGCCATGGTCCGCCCTGCATCCCCCTTGGTCACGAAGGGCTTCAGCGCGGACGTGAGAAGCGGCTTGCCGGCCACGACCGACACCAGCATCGAGATGCCGACGACACTGCTGATCCCGCTGTCCTTGGCCAGCATCAGCCGAGGATCGCCCGTCACCGTACTCAGCAGCAGCCCCACCATGTTGACGACGAGGATGACTCCGGCCAGCACATTGAGCCGCCGGTCCCGCAGCACCCCCCACACGGTCCGCAGCGCCGGCAGCACACTGCTCCACCCCAGGGCGGCCAGCGTGCTCATGCCGAACCCCTTGCTCAGCACGTAGTACGACGCCATCGGCACCACCACGTCCACGACCAGCGGCTTGAGGCTTCCCAGGAGGGCCGTACGGTCGCTCTGCGGGGCGGCAGCCGCGTCAGCGGACTTGATCGGTGTCTGTACAACGAGCTGACTCATGATCGGGTTCCCTCCGTCGTCACTGTGTACGTCCCGTTCTCGATGTACTCAGCTTCGTGGAGGACCCCCTCCGCCCAACAGAAACGATCGTCCGGAGCTCGCGATGACAAATGTCAGGGCGTCTCATACGGAGATGTCATGCGAGCAGGTCAGGCAACTCCCGCATGTCGCCGAAGAGTTCGGTGGCCTCACTCAACCGGTTCGCGGGCGTCATGGCCGTGAACCCGTACACGTCCATCCCAGCCGCCACGGCCGCCTGGACGCCGAGCGGACTGTCCTCCACGACCGCGCACCGCTCCGGCGCCACACCCATCCGCCGGGCCGCGTACAGGAAGAGATCCGGCGCCGGCTTCCCCCGCCCGACATCCTGCGAACTGAAGATCCGGCCGTCATCGAACCACTTGTCGTGCCCGGTCTTGCGATGCCCGACGCGAATCCGCTCGTGACTCCCCGAGGAGGCCACGCAGTACGGCACTCCATCGGCGGCCAGCTTCTCCACGACCTCCACAGCCCCGGGCACGGGCTCCAGCTCCCGCTCGAAGGCGGCGAACACCCGCCCGTGAAAAACATCGTCGAAGTCCTCGGGCAGCCGCTGCCCGGTCCGCTCCTCGACAAGGTCGTGCACGCGGTGCATGGCAGAACCCATGTACTCCCTGAGGGATTCCTCGTACGAGGTGGGGTGCCCGAGTTCGGTGAGATAGCCGGCGAGAAGCTTGTTGGAGATCGGCTCGCTGTCGACGAGAACGCCGTCGTTGTCGAAGATGACCAGGTCGTATCGCATGGCTCGACCCTAAACGCAGAAAACCCCCGTAACAGGATTCTCATCCGTTACGGGGGTTTTCTTCAAAAATAGTTCGGCGGCGTCCTACTCTCCCACAGGGTCCCCCCTGCAGTACCATCGGCGCTGTGAGGCTTAGCTTCCGGGTTCGGAATGTAACCGGGCGTTTCCCTCACGCTATGACCACCGAAACACTATGAAACTGTCAACCGCACCACGCTCTGTGACAAACGTGGGGTTGTTCGTGGTTTCAGAACCAACACAGTGGACGCGAGCAACTGAGGACAAGCCCTCGGCCTATTAGTACCAGTCACCTCCACCCGTTACCGGGCTTCCAGATCTGGCCTATCAACCCAGTCGTCTACTGGGAGCCTTAACCCCTCAAGGGGGTGGGAATACTCATCTCGAAGCAGGCTTCCCGCTTAGATGCTTTCAGCGGTTATCCTTTCCGAACGTAGCCAACCAGCCATGCCCTTGGCAGGACAACTGGCACACCAGAGGTTCGTCCGTCCCGGTCCTCTCGTACTAGGGACAGCCCTTCTCAATATTCCTACGCGCACAGCGGATAGGGACCGAACTGTCTCACGACGTTCTAAACCCAGCTCGCGTACCGCTTTAATGGGCGAACAGCCCAACCCTTGGGACCGACTCCAGCCCCAGGATGCGACGAGCCGACATCGAGGTGCCAAACCATCCCGTCGATATGGACTCTTGGGGAAGATCAGCCTGTTATCCCCGGGGTACCTTTTATCCGTTGAGCGACGGCGCTTCCACAAGCCACCGCCGGATCACTAGTCCCGACTTTCGTCCCTGCTCGACCCGTCGGTCTCACAGTCAAGCTCCCTTGTGCACTTACACTCAACACCTGATTACCAACCAGGCTGAGGGAACCTTTGGGCGCCTCCGTTACTCTTTAGGAGGCAACCGCCCCAGTTAAACTACCCATCAGACACTGTCCCTGATCCGGATCACGGACCCAGGTTAGACATCCAGCACGACCAGAGTGGTATTTCAACGACGACTCCCCCTGAACTGGCGTCCAGAGTTCAAAGTCTCCCACCTATCCTACACAAGCCGAACCGAACACCAATATCAA
Organism: Streptomyces sp. NBC_00569; assembly: GCF_036345255.1. NCBI lineage: Bacteria > Bacillati > Actinomycetota > Actinomycetes > Kitasatosporales > Streptomycetaceae > Streptomyces > Streptomyces sp. NBC_00569. Next base: position 4,736,119 of record NZ_CP107783.1, read on the forward strand.
ACTGTAGTAAAGGTCCCGGGGTCTTTCCGTCCTGCTGCGCGAAACGAGCATCTTTACTCGTAGTGCAATTTCACCGGGCCTATGGTTGAGACAGTCGAGAAGTCGTTACGCCATTCGTGCAGGTCGGAACTTACCCGACAAGGAATTTCGCTACCTTAGGATGGTTATAGTTACCACCGCCGTTTACTGGCGCTTAAGTTCTCAGCTTCGCACACCCGAAAGTGCACTAACCGGTCCCCTTAACGTTCCAGCACCGGGCAGGCGTCAGTCCGTATACATCGCCTTACGGCTTCGCACGGACCTGTGTTTTTAGTAAACAGTCGCTTCTCGCTGGTCTCTGCGGCCACCCCCAGCTCATGAAGTAAATTCAATCACCGGTGATGGCCCCCCTTCTCCCGAAGTTACGGGGGCATTTTGCCGAGTTCCTTAACCATAGTTCACCCGAACGCCTCGGTATTCTCTACCTGACCACCTGAGTCGGTTTAGGGTACGGGCCGCCATGAAACTCGCTAGAGGCTTTTCTCGACAGCATAGGATCATCCACTTCACCACAATCGGCTCGGCATCAGGTCTCAGGCACAAGCTGTCCGGATTTACCTAGACAGCGCCCTACACCCTTACCCCGGGACAACCACCGCCCGGGCTGGACTACCTTCCTGCGTCACCCCATCACTCACCTACTACAAGTCTGGTCCGTCGGCTCCACCACTTTCCTTTCCCCGAAGGGTCCGGAACGGCTTCACGGACTTAGCATCGCCTGATTCAATGTTTGACGCTTCACAGCGGGTACCGGAATATCAACCGGTTATCCATCGACTACGCCTGTCGGCCTCGCCTTAGGTCCCGACTTACCCTGGGCAGATCAGCTTGACCCAGGAACCCTTAGTCAATCGGCGCACACGTTTCTCACGTGTGTATCGCTACTCATGCCTGCATTCTCACTCGTGAACCGTCCACAACTCGCTTCCGCGGCTGCTTCACCCGGCACACGACGCTCCCCTACCCATCACGATCCCCGTTGGGGGTATATATCGCAATGACACGACTTCGGCGGTACGCTTGAGCCCCGCTACATTGTCGGCGCGGAATCACTAGACCAGTGAGCTATTACGCACTCTTTCAAGGGTGGCTGCTTCTAAGCCAACCTCCTGGTTGTCTGTGCGACTCCACATCCTTTCCCACTTAGCGTACGCTTAGGGGCCTTAGTCGATGCTCTGGGCTGTTTCCCTCTCGACCATGGAGCTTATCCCCCACAGTCTCACTGCCGTGCTCTCACTTACCGGCATTCGGAGTTTGGCTAAGGTCAGTAACCCGGTAGGGCCCATCGCCTATCCAGTGCTCTACCTCCGGCAAGAAACACACGACGCTGCACCTAAATGCATTTCGGGGAGAACCAGCTATCACGGAGTTTGATTGGCCTTTCACCCCTAACCACAGGTCATCCCCCAGGTTTTCAACCCTGGTGGGTTCGGTCCTCCACGAAGTCTTACCTCCGCTTCAACCTGCCCATGGCTAGATCACTCCGCTTCGGGTCTTGAGCGCGCTACTGAATCGCCCTATTCGGACTCGCTTTCGCTACGGCTTCCCCACACGGGTTAACCTCGCAACGCACCGCAAACTCGCAGGCTCATTCTTCAAAAGGCACGCAGTCACGACTGCATGTGCAAGCACATACAGCGACGCTCCCACGGCTTGTAGGCACACGGTTTCAGGTACTATTTCACTCCGCTCCCGCGGTACTTTTCACCATTCCCTCACGGTACTATCCGCTATCGGTCACCAGGGAATATTTAGGCTTAGCGGGTGGTCCCGCCAGATTCACACGGGATTTCTCGGGCCCCGTGCTACTTGGGTGTCTCTCAAACGAGCCGCTGATGTTTCGACTACGGGGGTCTTACCCTCTACGCCGGACCTTTCGCATGTCCTTCGCCTACATCAACGGTTTCTGACTCGTCTCACAGCCGGCAGACTGTGAAAGAGAGATCCCACAACCCCACATGCGCAACCCCTGCCGGGTATCACACGCATATGGTTTGGCCTCATCCAGTTTCGCTCGCCACTACTCCCGGAATCACGGTTGTTTTCTCTTCCTGCGGGTACTGAGATGTTTCACTTCCCCGCGTTCCCTCCACATACCCTATGTGTTCAGGTATGGGTGACAGCCCATGACGACTGCCGGGTTTCCCCATTCGGAAACCCCCGGATCAAAGCCTGGTTGACGGCTCCCCGGGGACTATCGTGGCCTCCCACGTCCTTCATCGGTTCCTGGTGCCAAGGCATCCACCGTGCGCCCTTAAAAACTTGGCCACAGATGCTCGCGTCCACTGTGCAGTTCTCAAACAACGACCAACCACCCGTCACAACCCACCGAAGCGGATCTTTACCGGGGTCGGCATCGAAGGACAGGCTCTACAGCCCGTACCTTCAGATACCCAACAGCGTGCCCGACCCGGTTCCGCCCGGAGATCATGCTTTCCACGCTCCGAGGAGCAGTACTCACAGCCTCCGACCCGTGAACCCGGTCGAATAGTCAACGTTCCACCCTTGAGCAACCACCGTCGGACATTTGCCGACGAAATGGCTCTTGGACCACCAGGTGAAACCTGGCAGCCAAAGTGCTCCTTAGAAAGGAGGTGATCCAGCCGCACCTTCCGGTACGGCTACCTTGTTACGACTTCGTCCCAATCGCCAGTCCCACCTTCGACAGCTCCCTCCCCACAAGGGGGTTGGGCCACCGGCTTCGGGTGTTACCGACTTTCGTGACGTGACGGGCGGTGTGTACAAGGCCCGGGAACGTATTCACCGCAGCAATGCTGATCTGCGATTACTAGCAACTCCGACTTCATGGGGTCGAGTTGCAGACCCCAATCCGAACTGAGACAGGCTTTTTGAGATTCGCTCCGCCTCGCGGCATCGCAGCTCATTGTACCTGCCATTGTAGCACGTGTGCAGCCCAAGACATAAGGGGCATGATGACTTGACGTCGTCCCCACCTTCCTCCGAGTTGACCCCGGCAGTCTCCTGTGAGTCCCCATCACCCCGAAGGGCATGCTGGCAACACAGAACAAGGGTTGCGCTCGTTGCGGGACTTAACCCAACATCTCACGACACGAGCTGACGACAGCCATGCACCACCTGTATACCGACCACAAGGGGGGCACCATCTCTGATGCTTTCCGGTATATGTCAAGCCTTGGTAAGGTTCTTCGCGTTGCGTCGAATTAAGCCACATGCTCCGCTGCTTGTGCGGGCCCCCGTCAATTCCTTTGAGTTTTAGCCTTGCGGCCGTACTCCCCAGGCGGGGAACTTAATGCGTTAGCTGCGGCACCGACGACGTGGAATGTCGCCAACACCTAGTTCCCACCGTTTACGGCGTGGACTACCAGGGTATCTAATCCTGTTCGCTCCCCACGCTTTCGCTCCTCAGCGTCAGTAATGGCCCAGAGATCCGCCTTCGCCACCGGTGTTCCTCCTGATATCTGCGCATTTCACCGCTACACCAGGAATTCCGATCTCCCCTACCACACTCTAGCCTGCCCGTATCGACTGCAGACCCGGGGTTAAGCCCCGGGCTTTCACAACCGACGTGACAAGCCGCCTACGAGCTCTTTACGCCCAATAATTCCGGACAACGCTTGCGCCCTACGTATTACCGCGGCTGCTGGCACGTAGTTAGCCGGCGCTTCTTCTGCAGGTACCGTCACTTTCGCTTCTTCCCTGCTGAAAGAGGTTTACAACCCGAAGGCCGTCATCCCTCACGCGGCGTCGCTGCATCAGGCTTTCGCCCATTGTGCAATATTCCCCACTGCTGCCTCCCGTAGGAGTCTGGGCCGTGTCTCAGTCCCAGTGTGGCCGGTCGCCCTCTCAGGCCGGCTACCCGTCGTCGCCTTGGTGAGCTTCTACCTCACCAACAAGCTGATAGGCCGCGGGCTCATCCTGCACCGCCGGAGCTTTCAACCCCCTCCCATGCGAGAGGGGGTGTTATCCGGTATTAGACCCCGTTTCCAGGGCTTGTCCCAGAGTGCAGGGCAGATTGCCCACGTGTTACTCACCCGTTCGCCACTAATCCACCCCGAAGGGCTTCATCGTTCGACTTGCATGTGTTAAGCACGCCGCCAGCGTTCGTCCTGAGCCAGGATCAAACTCTCCGTGAATGTTTCCGGGATATCCCGGTGAACACCACGAGAGCGGAACCGTCGGGAGGAATAATCCCCACGATTCACTGCGTCCTCGCTAGTGCGCCTCACCCCGGTGTGGGAGTGAGGACTTTTTCAAAGGAACCTCCAACCCACAATGTGGGCCGGGGTTGTCAATCTGGCGTTGACTTTTGGCACGCTGTTGAGTTCTCAAGGAACGGACGCTTCCTTTGTACTCACCCGAGAGACTCTCTCAGGCTTTCCTCCGGGCAGTTTCCCTTCGGTCTTGCGTTTCCGACTCTATCAGACTCTTTCGTGTCCGATTTCCTCGGTGCCTTTCAGGTTTCCGCTCCGGCCTTTCGGCTTTCCGCGTTTCCCTTTCCGGCGGTTCTGACTCTATCAGATCCTTTCGGGCCTGACTCCCAGTCAGCGGGGCTTGTCTTCGCGGCTGTTGGGCCGTTCCGACGAGTGAGACTTTAGCGGATTCCTGACTCCCGAGCTAATCGGGGGCGCCCTTTCGAACGCGGATTCCTCATTTCGCAAAGACGCATGAAAACGAGCTGTGGCGCATCTCGGAGAGACGCGACATCGATCGTTGAATGGTTCCTGCGGAATGGCCACCCGGGGACCGGTCATGGACCGGAGCTCACGGCGGGCAACTCGGAGAACACTACGTACCGGGCTCAGGAGTGTCAACTTCGCGCCGGCGAGGTCTACTCTTGGGCTCGTGACTACGCATGCGCACACCCAACAGTGGTGGGCCGCCTGACGGCGGCCGGCAGAAGCATGCACCCAACGGCCGCCGCCTCGGCGGCCGTTCTTGTATCTCCCCCCTGGAGACCACGGAGCCCGGCAGCCGGGCCACGGCGGTCCTGACCAGGAGGTGGAGTAATGACGCGAATCTTCAGCGGGGTCAAGCCGACCGGACATCTGACGCTGGGGAACTATCTGGGCGCCGTACGTCAGTGGGCTGAAGTCGATCAGCACAGGGCTGACGCTCTGTTCAGCGTCGTCGATCTGCACGCGTTGACCGTGGATCACGATCCGGGGCGGGTGCGGCGACTCAGTAAGCAGGCGGCGACGCTGTTGCTTGCCTCGGGGCTCGATCCCGAGGCGTGCACCGTGTTCGTACAGAGTCATGTGGACGAACACGCCCGGCTGTCGTATCTGCTCGAGTGCGTCGCCACGGACGGCGAGATGCGGCGGATGATCCAGTACAAGGAGAAATCCGCGCGCGAGCGGGAGCGGGGCGGGAGTGTGCGGCTGTCGCTCCTGACGTACCCCGTGCTGATGGCGGCGGACATCCTCGCTTACGGGGCGGACGAGGTTCCTGTCGGTGATGACCAGACGCAGCACGTCGAGCTCTCCCGGGATCTGGCCGTGCGGTTCAACCAGCGGTACGGGCACACCTTCGTGGTGCCACGGGCGACGCCGCCCGCTGTCGCGGCGCGAGTCATGGACCTCCAGGACCCGGCTTCCAAGATGGGGAAGTCCCATGACAGCGGGGCCGGAATCGTCTATCTCCTCGACGAGCCGGACGTCGTGCGCAAGAAGGTCATGCGGGCGGTCACGGACAGCGGCACGGAAGTCGAGTACGACCGCGAGAACAAGCCCGGGGTGTCGAATCTGCTGGAGATTCTGGCCGCTTGTGAGGGTGGGAACCCGGAAGGCTTGAGCGGTGTATATGAGTCGTATGGCGCGCTGAAGAGGGCGACCGCGGACGCCGTGGTGGAGCTTCTTGCGCCACTGCAGAAGAGGCACAAGGAGTTGGTTGCGGATCCCGCGCATGTAGAGGAGGTGCTGCGGCGGGGAGCTGAGCGGGCGAGGGAGATGGCGAAGCCGACCGTGGACGCCGCCTATCGGGCGATCGGGCTGCTTCCCCCTGGCTGAGCGTCCCTATCTCAGCGTCCCCTATCCGAGCGTGCGTATAAGCGGCACGTTCTTGGATGGGCGTTCCGGGGAGAGGCATTCCTAGAAGGGGCGCTGGGCGAAGGAGGCCCGGTAGGAGCGTGGGCTGGTGGCGAGGCGCGATGCGAAGTGCTGGCGCATCGTGACCTCGCTGCCGAAGCCCGCACGGCGTGCGACCTCGGGCATGGGGAGGTCTGTGCGTTCGAGCAGCTTCTGCGCTGCCGCCATGCGCTGGTCCAGGAGCCAGCGCAGAGGGGTGGTGCCGGTGGCTGCGGTGAAGTGACGGGCGAAGGAGCGCGGGGACATGCCGGCACGGTCGGCGAGGCCGGCGACGGTGAGCGGTTCGTGGAGGTGCTGGAGGGCGTATGCGCGTACGGAGGTGAGGGCGTCGGCGTCGCGGTCGGCTCGTGGCGTGGGGTGCTCGATGAACTGGGCCTGCGTTCCGGTGCGGAAGGGGGCCGTGACCATCGATCGGGCGATGGTGGCGGCGGTCTCCGCGCCATGGGTCCTGCGGACCAGGTGCAGGCAGAGATCGATGCCGGCGGCCGTGCCGGCGGCGGTCCAGATGTTGTCGTCCTCGATGAAGAGGGCGTCGGGTTCGACGGTGACGAGGGGGTGATGAGCGCGGAGCAGGTCGACGAGGTTCCAGTGGGTGATCGCGCGGCGGCCGTCCAGTAGGCCGGCCTGGGCGAGTGTGAAGGCGCCTCCGCAGAGCGCCGCAATGGTGACACCGCGGGCGTGAGCGCGGCGCAGGGACTCGAGGACCGGTTCGGGCGCGGGAGTGAGGTGGTCGTCGAGGCCGGGGACGACGAGCAGGTCGGTGGCCGGCGCGAGGCGTGTCAGCCAGGTGAGGGTGCGATCCGGGGTGAGGGTGAGTCCGCCTCGCATGGGGACAGGGGTCGGGTCTACGGCGATGCGTCGCAGATCGAAGGCAGGGACGCCGCGGTCGGTGCGGTCGGTGCCCCAGACCTCGGTGATGACGGAGACGTCGAATGCCCGGATGCCCGGGAAGGCGAGGAGGGCGATGCGCTGGGTGGGGCGCGGCAGTGTGTCCGGGTCTGGCTGCGAGTCTGGGTGCGGCACGGTGGCAGTAAACCATCGATCGCTGTCTTTTGCGCCTCTGGGGCAGGCGTGCTCCCGGCGGGAACATCGTGGGCATGGAGATCGCAGAGAACGCAGCGCTGATCGTGGTGGACGTGCAGAAGGGGTTCGAGGAGGAGAGGTTCTGGGGACCGCGGAACAACCCTGGGGCTGACGAGAACATCGCGTCGCTGATCGACGCGTGGCAGTCGACGGGGCGACCGGTCGTCTTCGTGCGGCATGACTCACCGAAGCCTCAGTCGCCGTTGCGGCAGGGTTCTGCCGGGAACGGCTTCAAGGAGTACGTGGAGGAGCGGCGTGGAAAGGGGGACGGGGCGGAGCTCCTGGTGACGAAGTCCGTGAACTCGGCGTTCTACGGGACGCCGGACCTGGACGCGTGGCTCAGGGCCGCCGGCATCGAGCAGTTCGTGGTGGCTGGGATCCAGACCAACATGTGCGCGGAGACGACGGCACGCATGGGCGGGAATCTGGGGTATGAGGTGCTGTTCGCGTTGGACGCGACGCACACCTTCGACCTGGAGGGCCCGTTCGGCTGGCGCCGCACCGCGGAGGAGCTGGCCCAGGCCTCAGCGGTGTCACTGCATGGGGGCGGCTTCGCCCGGGTGGTCACGACGGCGGAGGTTGTGGCTGCGGCGGAGGCGGGGGCGCTTCGCGGGTGATGGTCGGTACTGGTTCGGGTGTCGCCGGCACGCGTGCGAGGGCAGCCCGGTTGCGCGGGCAGCCGCGTCCACACCGGGTCTGGGCTGTCGCGGCGCCGGTGACACTGCGGCATCAGCTTGCCGCGCGGTTCGTGGAGCGTCGGGATGACCGGATCGGCCGCCTGCGGGATGAGCCGCCGCGTCCAGGTCGGTGCGGGTCGTCGCGGCGCTGGGGTCGGTCGTCTTCGCAGTGCCTGGCTCGCGCGGGCGAGTGGATTGCGGCACGAGAGGGCGCGACGGTGCGCCGACGTGGTGGGGCGACCAGATCGGCAGCCAGGTGCGGCGGGCCGCAGCGACCTGCCGCATCCCGGCCCTGCCCGACCCTGATCGGGTCAGCCCTGATCGGGTCGGCGAGGTGGAGTTCCCCGCCCCGTTGGACCAGCCGCGGGGGGCAAGACCGGCCGAGCTCAGCAAGGGCCAGGATCAGCCGGTCCGGAGTCGACCGGGCCGCGAAGACGCCCGATGGCCAGGCCGGGGTGGCCCGGCCTTGGTTAGCCAGGCCTGGCAGCGCCCCGGGTCGGGATAACCAGGCCTGGGGTAGTCAGACCTGGGGTAGTCAGGCCCGGACGCCGCCCAGGTGGGTAATCAGCCACCTGGGTGTGAGGCCCGTAGAGGCGTACGCCCGTGAGGCATAGGGCCCTGGGGGCGTACGTCGGTGGGGCGTACGTCGGTGGGGCGTACGTCGGTGGGTCAGATGGTGCCGGTGGGTCAGCTATTGCCGGAGGCCAGTTCGCGGCTGCGGTCTCGGGCGGCTTCCAGGGCGGCGATGAGGGCGGCGCGGACTCCGTGGCTTTCGAGTTCGCGGATGGCGTTGATGGTGGTGCCGGCGGGGGAGGTGACGTTTTCGCGGAGCTTGACGGGGTGTTCGCCGCTGTCGCGGAGCATCGTGGCGGCGCCGATCGCGGACTGGACGATCAGCTCGTGGGCCTTGTCGCGGGGCAGGCCGAGCAGGATTCCCGCGTCGGTCATGGCCTCGACCAGGTAGAAGAAGTACGCCGGGCCCGAGCCGGACAGGGCGGTGCAGGCGTCCTGCTGGGACTCGGGGACGCGGAGCGTCTTGCCGACGGCGCCGAAGATCTCCTCGGCGTGGGCGAGGTGGGCGGCTGTGGCGTGGGAGCCGGCGGAGATGACGGACATGGCCTCGTCGACGAGGGCGGGCGTGTTCGTCATGACGCGCACGACGGGGGTGCCTTCGGGGAGGCGCTCCTCGAGGAAGGTGGTGGGGATGCCCGCCGCGCCGCTGATGATCAGGCGGTCGGTGGGGAGGTGCGGGGCGAGTTCGGCGAGGAGGGCGCCCATGTCCTGGGGCTTGACCGTGAGGATCAGGGTGTCGGCCTGCTTGGCGGCTTCCGCGTTGGTGACGGGGGTGACCCCGTGGCGGCTGCGGAGCTCTTCGGCGCGTTCCGGACGGCGGGCCGTGACCAGGAGGTTGGCAGGGGCCCAGCCCGCCCGGATCATTCCGCTGAGCAGGGCCTCGCCGATCTTTCCGGTGCCGAGGACTGCGACGTGCTGCTGGGGCATGGAGGCCACCCTTCGGGGCGCGGGGTTCGGTGCGGTTGCGTCCGTCGGGGTCATCCTCGCATCGGCGGCGGTCAGGCCGTACGGCGGCGGAGCGTTGCGGCGCCGAGGGCCAGGACCAGGACGGCGCAGCCGGCGACGACGCCCGCGTCGCGGACGAAGTCCGCCGTGAGGTCGGTGTGGCGGAGGACTTCGTTCATACCGTCGACGGCGTACGACATGGGCAGGACGTTGGAGATCGCTTCGAGGACGGGCTGCATCTTGTCGCGCGAGATGAACAGGCCGCACAGGAGCAGCTGGGGAAAGATCACCGCCGGCATGAACTGGACGGCCTGGAACTCGGAGGCCGCGAAGGCGGAGACGAAGAGGCCGAGTGCGGTGCCGAGCAGGGCGTCGAGGAGGGCGACCAGCAGGAGGAGCCAGGCGGAGCCGGTGACGTCGAGGCCGAGGCCCCACAGGGCGAGGGCCGTCGCCAGTACGGACTGGACGACCGCGAGGGCGCCGAAGGCGAGGGCGTAACCGGCGATGAGATCGCCCTTGCCGAGGGGCATGGCGAGGAGGCGTTCGAGGGTGCCCGAGGTGCGTTCGCGCAGGGTGGCGATGGACGTGACCAGGAACATCGTGATGAGCGGGAAGATGCCGAGGAGCGAGGCGCCGATGGAGTCGAAGGTGCCGGGGCTGCCGTCGAAGACGTAGCGGAGCAGGAAGAGCATCACGCACGGGACGAGCAGCATCAGGGCGATGGAGCGCGGGTCGTGGCGGAGCTGGCGCAGGACTCGGGCTGCGGTGGCGAGGGTGCGGGCTGCGTTCATCGGGGGCTCCGCTGGAGGGTGTTGGCCTGGTCGACAAGGTGGAGGAAGGCGTCTTCGACGGTCGCCGCGCCGGTGCCGGCCCGCAGGGCGTCGGGGCTGTCGTCGGCGAGGATCTCGCCGTCGCGCATGAGGAGGAGGCGGTGGCAGCGCTCGGCCTCGTCCATGACGTGCGAGGAGACGAGAAGCGTGGCGCCGCGCTCGGCGGCGATGGAGTGGAAGAGGTTCCACAGGTCGCGGCGCAGGACGGGGTCGAGGCCGACGGTGGGTTCGTCGAGGACCAGGAGTTCGGGGGTGCCGAGGAGGGCGACGGCGAGCGAGACCCGGCTGAGCTGGCCGCCCGAGAGGTTGCCGGCGAGTGCGTCGGCGTGGGACGTGAGGTCCACTTCGGAGATGACACGGGCGACGTCGTCCCGGCGGTGGGAGGCGGCGGCGCGGCCCGGCTGGAGTACTGCCGAGAAGTAGTCCAGGTTCTGGCGGACCGTGAGGTCTGCGTATACGGAGGGGGCTTGGGTGACGTACCCGATGCGGGAGCGGAGTTCGGCGGAGCCTGCCGGGTGGCCGAGGACGCTGAGTGTTCCGGTGACCTTGGCCTGGGTTCCGACGATCGCGCGCATGAGCGTGGACTTGCCGCAGCCCGAGGGGCCGAGGAGACCGGTGATCTGGCCCCGGGGGACGGTGAAGTCCAAGCCGTGCAGGACAGGGCGGGGGCCTCGGACGACGGTGAGGCCCGTGGCGCGGACGGCGGCCGCCGGTGGTTCCGGCAAAGAGGAGGGCCGAGCGGAGGAGGTGGGGGTGGGGCTGGGCTCCGGGGAGGATGGCCCTTCGGAGATATTCATCATGTGATGAATATTCCTCCGAGGCGGCCGAGGCGTCAAGCGCCAGGGGCGCTTTGGCCGCGCCGGCGCTCGTGGGGGTGATCGGAAGCGGGGCATCCGAGGGCGGGTGACACCGCGCTTCCGGGGACAGCGGGATCAACCGCAGTTCGGTCCTTCCACAACTCCCTTACGGGCAATGGATTTCAGCGCCGGAGCCTCCCCGAACTGCCGGCGCCCACGCCTCTCCCCCGTCGCCTCACCGTTGTTTCACGGGGTGTGGCTGCTGCTGTTCACGGCCGTGCTGCCCGCCGCGAACGGGAGTTGATTCCGGTGGCGGCACTCGCGGGGCTCCTGGTGCGCGTGTGCTGCCAGCTTTTGCCGGCGCGGGAGTTGGTGCCGTTGTGGCGTGAGCGTCGGGGTGGCGCGGTGGTGCTCACGGTGACGGTCTTCGCGATCGTCGCGACGAACCTCTTCGAGGGGGTGCTGGTGGGGGCTCGCTCGCGCCGGCCGTCGCGAAGACGGCGTGGGACATCAGCCACGTACAGGTGCGGACCGAGGACCGAGGACTGGGGGCCGCGGGGCTGGTCGTACGGGTGGCCGGCACGGCCCCACGTGTCTGCGGCCGCCGAAGCTGCTCGACGCGCTGGAGGCGTTGCCTGCCGACCGGGACGTGCGGCTGGAACTGGGTGAGCCGAGGCGTCTTGATCACGCGGACGCCACGGCGCTGGAGGGGTGGATGGCGGGGCGGGGCGCGTGCGGACGACGGTGTCATGAGGTTGCGGGGGGAGGCGGCCGCCGGTGTCGTAGCGGCTGTGGGAGCCGGCGCCGATTTCGTGAGGTGGAGAGGGGGCCGCCGGTGTCGTAGTGGCTGTGGGTCAAGTGCGGGTGGCCACCAGGAGTTCGACCACGTAGGTCTCCTCCACCGTCCCGTCCGGGAAGAGCTCCCTGACCCGGGCGCGCTCCTCGGCGAGGAAGGCCTGCGCGTCGCGCTCTTCGAGGACGAGGAACGCCGAGTGGCTGCCGATGTTGGCGATGTGCGTGTCCAGCGGGACCAGCCGGCTCCAGCGCACATGCCGAAGGGTGATCTCGCCGCGTCCCGGCAGGTCCGTAAGGCCCGACAGTTCGGTGGCGCGGGCCGTGTCGGGGCGCTGCCTGGCGCCCGTCTCCACGCCTACGTGGCGCGCGATGCGTTCGTGCTGCGCGGCGATCCACGGGACGTCGAGGGCAACGGTGTTCCACCACAGCGCGAGCGCGCCGCCCGGGCGCAGGACCCGCATCGCCTCGGGCGCCGAGCGGGCCGGCTCGGTCCAGTGCCACGACTGGGCGTAGGTGAGGAGGTCCAGGGAGGCGTCGGCGAGGGGGAGGGCGTTGCCGTCGGCCCGCACGATCGGTACACCGGGCAGCGCCCGGCGGAATTCGACCGCCATGCCCTCGCCCGGCTCGACGGCGACCACGTGGGCGCCGCGCGCCTGCAGGAGGGCGGTCGAAATGCCGGTTCCCGCTCCTACGTCGGCCACGCGGGCGCCGGCGAGGGGCCGTCCGGCGGCGTCCTCGACGGCGTCCAGGAGGGCGGGCGGGTAGGACGGGCGGTTCGCGGCGTACTGGGCGGCCGCGGCATTGAACGAGTGGGCGCGCGAGACGGTGGGCATGCCGACATCCTGTCCTGTGCGGGGGACTCTCGTCAGTACGTGATGCGTGGCTCGGGCGGTTGCTCGGCTGCGGGCGCGGGCGGGTGGATCGGGCGGTGGCGGTTGCTCGGGCGCGGGCGGGTGGATCGGGCGGTGGCGGGCGGATCAGGCGGTGGCGGGTCGGGGGAGCCCGTGCCTGTGGGCCAGTGGGCCAGTGGGCCTGCGTGCGCGTGAGTTCGCGTGCCCCCGTGGGCTAGTAGGCCCGAAAGCCCGTGAGCCCGTAAATCCGTAGACCTGTAAGCCCGTGGACGTCAGCCCTTGCGCTTCTTCTTCGACGGGTTGCCGGTGCGGCGCGTGCTGCGGCGTTCGTACTGTTCGCGGGCGGTCGCGTACTCCTGCCTGCGGAGCTTCTCGCCCGGGGCCTCGGAGAAGCAGCGCAGGCAGTAGGCGAGCAGTACGCCCACGAAACCGATCGACATGAAACCTCGCAGGGACGCCTGCGCCTCGGGATCCGGACGCTTGGAGAAGCCGTCCCACGTGCGGCGGAAGGCGAGGGCGCTGCAGATCGCGAACATCAGGACCACGAGTACGTTCACGAAGGAACCGACGTCGGCGATGGCCAGGCCCTCGTACGCGAAGCGCAGCACGAAGCAGCCGGCCGCCGCGCCGGCGAGCGCGCCCACGGCGACCGCGGCGCGGCGCCAGGTGTAGCCGCCGTCGTGCTCGACCCAGGTCCTGCCGAAGAAACGGATCTCCTCGGGCTGAGGGCCCGCGGGGATGCCGCCGGCTGCTTCCGGGGTCTCGGAGGTGGGGCGGGGGGTGCCGGATTCGTCGCTCACGGGTCGATTATGGCTGGCCCTCCGGTGGCTCCGGGTTCGGAGGTGGGGCCGGGGTGGGGCCTGGGTCGGGGCTGAGGTGAGGTCAGATCGGGTTGCTGGAGTCGGCGTGGGGTGCCGCCGGGCAGGTCCGGGGCATTGTCGGACCCCTCCCCTACATTGCCCGCATGACGGAATACGTATTAGTCGCAGGTGCGTGGCTCGGGGCGTGGGCGTGGGACGACGTGGTGCCGGAGCTGCGCGCGGCCGGGCATGGCGCGCACGCCGTGACGCTCTCCGGGGTCGCCGACAAGCAGGGCGTTCCGGCCGGGCAGAAGACACATGTCCAGGACGTCGTCGACGAGGTGGAGCGCCTCGGACTGCGCGATGTCGTCCTGGTCGGGCACAGCTACGCGGGCATCCCGGTCGGTCAGGCCGCCGAGCGGATCGGTGACCGGCTGAAGCGCGTGGTGTTCGTCGACTCGAATGTTCCGGCGGACGGGGAGTCGTTCGTGTCCGGGTGGTGGCAGGGGCCGGCGGCGCTGGAAGCCGTCATCGCGGCGAACGATGGTTACTGGCCGCCGCTGACTGCGCCCGAGTGCGAGGGGCAGGGGCTCGACGACGCGCAGGTCGCGCGGATCCTGGCCGGGGCCACGCCGCACCCGGGGGCGTCCCTGTCGGAGGCGGCCGTGCTGTCCCGCCCGCCGGGCGAGCTTCCGGCGACGTACATCAAGTGCCTGCTCGACGGGCCTGAGCCGACGGACGACGTGGCCGAGCTTCTGCGCGGCGAGAACTGGCGACTGCGGGAGCTGGACACGGGGCACTGGCCGATGTTCTCCCGGCCGGGGGAGCTGGCGCGGATTCTTCTTGAGGAGGCGGCGATTTGAGGGGCGGGGCCCTGAGCGGGCGGTGAAATGACGGGGCCGGTCGCGCACGTCGGAGTACGCGACCGGCTCCTCGCCGTCCGCTACGCGCAGCGCGGCGCCACGTAGCCGTCGCTGCCGGTCTTCACGTAGGCGTCGGAGACGTACTGGCCGTTGGCGATGTTGTCCCAGAGGTCCGTCGTGCCGTACGTGCCGCTGATGGTCTCGCCAGGCTTCTGGCAGTTGATCGGTACGCGGGCGCCCAGCGGCAGGACCTTGATCAACTGGTATTGGGTGCCCGGTCCGCTGCGTACCTTCAGTCGCACGTCCGGGGCCACCGGGTAGCGGATCGCTACGGCCGAGGCCTCCGAAGCCGCGCCCAGGACGAGACTCAGAGCGGCCATGGCGCCGGCCACGGCCACGCCCCTCCTGCGCCCATTCGCACCCAACAGCCTTGCCCTTACAGCCCAGTTGACCGTTGGCATGGCTCCCCGTCCTTGTCCGTTTCGCTCTCCCCTAGGCACAGCGCGGCGCCACGTAGCCGTCGCTGCCGGTCTTCACGTACGCATCGGAGACGTACTCGCCGACGCCGATGTTGTCCCAGATCTTGGTCGTGCCGTAGGGGCCGCTGACGGTCTCCCCCGGGCGCTGGCAGAAGATCGGCACTGTGGCGCCCTCCGGCAGCACGCGGACCGGTCGGTAGTGCGTGCCGGGACCGCTGCGGACGTTCAGCGTCGTGCCGGGCGCGATCGCGTAGTAGCGCTGCGCCGCGGCCGCCACGGCCTCTCCTGCACCCTCTATTTCCTCAACCGCCATGTGGACCTCCCCCGTTGACTTCTCAGCCTTCTTGGCGCCGAACCCTCCGGAGCTCCGCCAGGGACTCGTTCAGAGATCGTTGAGCCCCCGTTGAAACCAGTGTGTTCAGCTGATGCACGCGGAGGCTAGCAAGCCTCGTCCGTCTCGTACGAATCATCGACTAGGCTCCGTGCGTCGCTCGTGCGAACGGCTGCACGCGGGGCGCTCACGGACGACAGCCACGGGGGTGGACATGCCGCCAGGCCGCAGCGCCGGGCCCGGCGCGGAAGCGGAACTTCCTGAGTACGCCGGCCATTACCGCCTTGAAGGGCGTCTGGGTTCCGGCGGCATGGGCGTCGTACATCTGGCGCGGTCCGCCTCGGGAATGCAACTCGCAGTGAAGGTCGTGCATGCCGAGTTCGCCAGGGACCCCGAGTTCAGGGGACGCTTCCGGCAGGAGATCGCGGCCGCACGACGGGTGAGCGGCGCTTTCACCGCGCCCGTCGTGGATGCCGATCCCGATGCCGAACGGCCGTGGATGGCCACGCTGTTCATTCCCGGCCTCACCCTCGCCGAGCATGTGAAGCAGCATGGCCCGCTGCGGCATGCCCAGCTGCGCCAGGTGATGGCCGGGCTCGCCGAGGCTCTGCGGGACATCCACCGTGCCGGGGTCGTGCACCGCGATCTGAAGCCGAGCAACGTACTGCTGGCCGAGGACAACCCGAAGGTGATCGACTTCGGAATCTCCCGGCCGAAGGACAGCGAACTGCGGACCGAGACGGGCAAATTGATCGGTACGCCGCCGTTCATGGCACCGGAGCAGTTCCGCCGGCCGCGCGAGGTGGGACCGGCGGCCGATGTCTTCGCGCTCGGTTCGGTCCTGGTGCACGCGGCGACCGGACGTGGCCCCTTCGACTCCGACAGCCCCTACCTGGTCGCGTACCAAGTGGTCCATGACGAGCCCGACCTGACGGACGTCCCGGACGATCTGGGCCCGCTGATCATGCGCTGTCTCGCCAAGGACCCCGAGCACCGGCCGACCCCCGACGAGCTGATGAAGGAACTGCGACGGGTATCCGCCCAGTACGACACCCAGGCGTTCATACCCCAACAGCGGAGGGCCGGAGCCGGGGACCGTGGGCCGTCCCACGACGCTGCCGAGGAGACGCACAGCCGCTCGTCCGGTGCACCGACCGATGCAGCGGGCGCGAGGCGCTCCCCCGACGGTCCCGCCGCCCGCACACCGGAGGCCCCCGGCAGCCGGGCAACCGGCGTCATCCGTCGGCGGCGTGCTCTGATCGTCGGCGGTGCCTTGGCCGTCGCCCTCTCGATCGCGGCGGCGACCGTCGCCCTCACCTCGCTCAGTGGCAGCGGGCCCTCAAGCGCGCCTTCGACCTCCACGGCCGGTCGTGCGGCGCACAGCTTCAAGCCCTGGGCAAGCGAGTTGGGCGGCGGGTCGGGTGACTCAGCCGCCGTGATGCCGACTTGCTCGTACGGTGGCGGAGCCCTGCGCTGTGCGGTGTCCGGCGTGCTCGCCGCCTCCGTCGATCCGCGTGACGGAGGCGTGCTGTGGAGCCGCAGATCCGCCGGCGCCGACAGCGATTCGGGCGCCTCGCCCGCGACGGCCCCCGTGTTCTCCGGCGGCCTCGTCCACGCGATCAGTGCCGACGGCATGCGTCTGCGCGCGCTCGATCCCCGTACGGGCAAGCCCCGCTGGGACATGGACATCGCCGCGTACAACGGCCGCGTGCTGCACGCCGGCGGTACTGTGCTGCTCACCGCGGCTGACGGGACGGTCACAGGGGTCGACGGCGCCACAGGCCGCAAGCTCTGGAGCCACCGCCTGCCGGGTCAGACGCAGCCCACCCTCGCGTACTTCGGCAAGGGCCTCGCCTACGCGACGACCATGTCCCCGGACGGGTCGACTACGCAGGTCAGCGCCGTGGACCCGGAGTCCGGGGCCGTCCGGTGGCAACGGCGGATCAGCGGGAATCTGACCCCGGTCGGCGCCCCGAAGGGCGCGGTCTGCTTCACCGAGCGCAACATGGCCAGCGAGACCGTCGCTCTGGTCCGCTACGTCCCGGCGAGCGACAGCCTGCACCGGTCACGGTTGACGACGGCCCTTCCTCAGGCGACGGCGACCCTGCACGGCGACTCCGTGTATCTCCTCGCCGTGGGCGGGGCGCTCGTGGCCGTGGACACGACGACCGGCACGCAGCGGTGGCGGGTGGAAACGTCCATCAGCAGGGGCTCGGCACCCGCGGCCGACGACCGCCACGTCTACCTCACCGCCCCCGACGGCCGCCTGCTCGCCACCGACGTCCGCACCGGCAAGCCCCTCGGTCAGACGCGCCCCCGGCTCGGGAGTGAACCCGGGCGGGTGGTCGGGGAGTTGCCCGCGCCCGTAGTGGGTGAGGGAGGACGCGTCTACGGGAGCGCGCCCGACGGAAGTGTGTTCGGGGTGGACGGGCGGGAGCCTGGGCGCTGGTGACGTCCGGCCGTTCGGGCTCTGGAGACCCCGGCCGGGCCGGGTCGAGGGCAACCGCAAGTCGGGCCAGGCCCCGGTGACTGCGGCCGGGCCGGGCCGAGGGCAACCGCAAGTCGGGCCAGGCCCCGGTGACTGCGGCCGGGCCGGGCGCCGGTGACGTGGGTCGGGCCGGGCGCTGACCGCCTCGGCCGAGACGACACCCAGGCCTGACCCTGTCCCTGTACGGACAAGAGCCCGCCCGGCAGCGATTTCGCCGCCGGGCGGGCTCACGCCTCAGGCAGAGCCAGAACCAGAACCAGAACCGAAGTCAGGGACAGGGCTCAGGGCCAGGGCCAGAACCAGAACCAGAGCCAGAGCCAGGATCAGGCCGCCGGTTCAATCGGAGGCAGCCGGAGGCCGCCGGCCGGTTCTCCGGTTCTCAGCCCAGCTTCGAGACGTCCCGCACCGCTCCCTTGTCCGCGCTCGTCGCCATCGCGGCGTACGCGCGCAGGGCGGCCGAGACCTTGCGGTCGCGGGCGGCCGGGGCGTAGACGCCGTTCAGGGCGGTGCGGCGGGTGGCCAGCTCGTCGTCGGAGACGAGGAGCTCGATCGAACGGTTCGGGATGTCGATGCGGATGCGGTCGCCGTCCTGGACGAGGGCGATCGTGCCGCCGGACGCCGCCTCGGGAGAGGCGTGGCCGATGGACAGGCCCGACGTGCCGCCGGAGAAGCGGCCGTCCGTGACCAGCGCGCAGGTCTTGCCGAGGCCGCGGCCCTTGAGGAACGACGTCGGGTAGAGCATCTCCTGCATGCCGGGGCCGCCCTTGGGGCCCTCGTAGCGGATGACCACGACGTCGCCGTGCGTGACCTCCTTCTTGAGGATCTTGTCGACCGCGTCCTCCTGCGACTCGCAGACGACCGCCGGACCCTCGAACGTCCAGATCGACTCGTCGACGCCCGCCGTCTTCACGACGCAGCCGTCGACCGCCAGGTTGCCCCTGAGGACCGCGAGGCCGCCGTCCTTCGAGTACGCGTGGTCGGCGGACCGGATGCAGCCGTTCTCGGCGTCCAGGTCGAGGGCCTCCCAGCGCTCCGACTGGGAGAACGCCTCCGCCGAGCGGACGCAGCCGGGGGCCGCGTGCCACATCTCGACGGCCTCCGCGGACGGGGAGCCCGCGCGCACGTCCCACGTCTTCATCCAGTCGGAGAGCGACGGGCTGTGGACGGAGTGGACGTCCTCGTTCAGGAGGCCGGCGCGGTGCAGCTCGCCCAGCAGGGCGGGGATGCCGCCGGCGCGGTGCACGTCCTCCATGTAGTACGTGCGGTCCTTCGCCACGTTCGGCGCGACCTTGGAGAGGCACGGCACGCGGCGCGAGACCTCGTTGATCTCGTCCAGACCGAAGGCGACGCCCGCCTCCTGCGCGGCGGCCAGCAGGTGCAGGATCGTGTTGGTGGAGCCGCCCATGGCGATGTCGAGGGCCATGGCGTTCTGGAAGGCGGCGAAGGTGGCGACGTTACGCGGCAGGACCGACTCGTCGTCCTCCTCGTAGTACCGGCGCGTGATGTCCATGACGGTGCGGGCCGCGTTCTCGTACAGCGCCTTGCGGGCCGTGTGCGTGGCGAGGACCGTGCCGTTGCCGGGGAGGGAGAGGCCGATGGCCTCCGTCAGGCAGTTCATCGAGTTGGCCGTGAACATGCCGGAACAGGAGCCGCAGGTCGGACAGGCGTTCTCCTCGATACGGAGGATGTCCTCGTCCGAGATCTTGTCGTTCACGGCGTCGGAGATCGCGTCGACCAGGTCGAGCGTGCGGACGGTGCCGTCGACCAGGGTGGCGCGGCCGGACTCCATCGGGCCGCCGGAGACGAAGACCGTCGGGATGTTCAGGCGCAGGGCCGCCATCAGCATGCCGGGCGTGATCTTGTCGCAGTTCGAGATGCAGATCAGGGCGTCGGCGCAGTGCGCCTCGACCATGTACTCGACGCTGTCCGCGATCAGGTCGCGGGAGGGGAGCGAGTAGAGCATGCCGCCGTGGCCCATCGCGATGCCGTCGTCGACGGCGATCGTGTTGAACTCGCGCGCGATGCCGCCCGCCGCCGTGATCGCGTCGGAGACGATGCGGCCGACCGGCTGGAGGTGGGTGTGGCCGGGCACGAACTCG